>JAWOJY010000080.1:0-22575 GCA_033854515.1 Nitrospirota bacterium | reverse complement strand
CGAGTGTAATGACATAAGGGGGCTTGACTGCGAGTCCGACGAGACGAGCAGGTACGAAAGTAGGTCATAGTGATCCGGTGGGTCCATATGGAAGGCCCATCGCTCAACGGATAAAAGGTACTCCGGGGATAACAGGCTTATCACGTCCAAGAGTTCACATCGACGACGTGGTTTGGCACCTCGATGTCGGCTCATCGCATCCTGGGGCTGAAATCGGTCCCAAGGGTTTAGCTGTTCGCTAATTAAAGCGGTACGCGAGCTGGGTTCAGAACGTCGTGAGACAGTTCGGTCCCTATCCGTCGTGGGCGCAGGAAACTTGAGAGGAGCTGACTTTAGTACGAGAGGACCGAGTTGGACGGACCGCTAGTGTTCCGGTTGTGGCGCCAGCCGCATCGCCGGGTAGCTATGTCCGGAAGGGATAACCGCTGAAAGCATCTAAGCGGGAAGCCCACCTCGAGATAAGGCGTCCCAAATGCAGCCAATGCACCAGAAGACCCCGCGTAGACTACGCGGTTGATAGGCGCGATGTGGAAATGCCGCAAGGCATGGAGCTAACGCGTACTAATCGGTCGGGCGGCTTGACCACCTATTTTTTTTCCCGCACCGCGGAGCATTCGAGCTCCGGCGGGCGGCGCCACGCAGGCAGTACCCACGCCTGCGTCTGGAGGCGCGCCGGGAGAAGGTCAAGGCCATCACCCTTCGTCGCTCCCATTCGATCACGCTTGTGATTGTCTCGGGACTCGACTAGCACGATCGCGCGCTCACCCGAGCGCATCGTTTGATCTGCTGGACACCATGCCAGCCGGGCTTCGCACTTCGAATGTTTTTTCCTGGTGGCTACACCGGAGAGGTGACACCCGTTCCCATCCCGAACACGGAAGTTAAGCTCTCCAGGGCCGATGATACTATGATCGAGAGGTCATGGGAAAGTAGGACGCCGCCGGAATATATTATATGAGCCCATCGCAATAGCGATGGGCTTTTTTGTGTCGTCTGGTGTTGATAACCGCCTCCCATGGTGAATAGTAAGAAAAGAAATGTATTCATTCACATAAACGCAGAAATCTGATAATTTCGAATCTTCACTTGTCGGAACCGCGGAGGCTCTGCGTCAGCAAGTGCAACAGACAATAAAATGGCAACGGCCAAGAAAAAGACTAGAACAAAAACGAACTCCTTCGAAGACTACCCCGCCCTGCTCGTTGCAGACAAAAAAGGGGAAATTTACGATGATCCCCGTTATATTGCAGGAGCAATGTCCGGAGGAGACTTCCTGCCCTTATCTCCAGAGGACCTGATACCTTTGCCGGAAGGAAGCAAGTTCTTTTTTATTCCCAAAGGACGGCCGATCGGTTTCAATAAAAAAGGCGGCGCCGTGATCGTAGACGGCGTGTACCCTGTTTCCGCGTTTCTCCCGCCGGGATATACGCGGACCTATCTTCCCGCATATGAAGAAGCGCGGCCTGATCCCATCCTGCCTCTCTGGTCCTATACCGCCGTTGCATGGTACAGAGACAAATTTTACGCGGCCGCGGTCCAGGTCGCCTGGATGAAAAAGGCCGACCCGAAACTCCATGATGATGGCATGATCGCGCCGGTCGTGAAGAAAGTGCTGGCCGAGCATCCGAAAAACCGACTTCTCAAACATCTTGAAAAATGCGCGATGTACTATCACTGCTTCGCAGCAAAGAACATTTTTCTCCGGCGCTGGGAAGCCCCGCTCCCTACGTCGCCATCATGTAATGCGCGCTGTGTAGGATGTCTGTCCTTCCAGGAAGGCGAATGCCCGGCGTCGCAGGACCGGATCCGGTTTGTTCCCACACCGGAGGAGATCGCTGAGGCTGCGACGCCGCATCTCCAAAGCGCCGAAGATGCCATCGTGAGCTTCGGTCAGGGGTGCGAAGGAGAACCGCTTATCCAGTCCGAGACGCTCACGAAAGCGGTCAGGCTTATGCGAAAAGAAACCTCAAGGGGGATCGTGAACCTCAATACGAACGGCTTCTCGCCCGAAAAGATCTGGGCGCTTCGCGATGCGGGTTTGGACAGTATCAGAATCAGCCTCAACTCACCGGATCACAACCGGTACAGCCACTACTACCGTCCGCGGGGATATTCTTTGAGCGATGTGATCGCATCCATCAAGCTTTCGAAGAAAATGGGGCTTTTTACAAGCATCAACCTTCTCACGTTTCCGGGATATACGGACCGCGAAGAAGAGATTGAGGAGCTTTTTCAACTGATACGGGCAACGGAAATCGATCTTGTTCAGATGAGAAATCTTTCGATTGATCCCTCTCTTTACATGAACGCCGTGAAGAGGCCTGGAGGAAAGACTATGGGTATAAAAAAACTCATAGAGACGCTGAGAGACGAATTCCCTTATCTGCGGATCGGCTACTTCAATCTGCCCGGGTCCGACATCAAAAAAAACCTGCGGACTTGAGCCCCATAATCCGCTCTCGCGTCTTACTGCCATGATAAGAAATGCGTCGCGTTCGCCGTATCCTTCATGGTAAAATAATTTATGCGTCACGTCATATCCGCGAGCAGAAGAACCGATATCCCCGCATTTTATTCAGACTGGTTCGTGAGCAGGCTGAAGGCCGGCCATGTGTATGTCCGACAACCCTATTCAAAAAAAATGATGTACGTATCGCTCAAGCCCGAGGACGTCAGTGCTTTCGTTTTCTGGTCAAAGAATTACGCTCCTCTCCTGGACAAATTGGAGACAATTGAAAAAACCAGCAGACATCTCTTCTTCCACTTCACCATCACTGCAAATAAAGACCTGGAACCCTTCGTTCCGGCTTACATTGATGCGATAAAAGATTATATTTACATGGTGAAAAGATATTCTTCTCAACAGGTGGTCTGGAGGTTCGACCCCATCTGCATTACGGACAAATTATCTTTTGAAATTTACAAAGAACGATTCATTCAATGTGCCGAGATGCTCAAAGGACACTCAGGCAAGTGCTATATAAGCTTCGTACATCCTTATAAAAAAGTTTTCACCAATTTACAGAGATATACAGATCATCGGCTGATTGAAGTATCTCCGGAAAAGAAAAAGGAATATTCGCTGCGACTGGCTGAGAGGGCCGGGGCTTATGGGATCCAACTCTACGCCTGCTGTAATGACTATCTCCTATCGGAACACGTGAAAAAAGCACGCTGCATCGACGGCCGGTATCTCTCTTATATCCTTAACGTTCCTCTTGATACAAAAGCGGCATCTACACGGAAAGAATGCGCTTGCACGAGGAGCTTAGACATAGGAGCATACGATACCTGCGCCCACGGATGCCTCTACTGTTACGCCAATGCCGATAAGGACAGGGCGCACATGGCGGTTCTGAGGCACGATCCGCGCTGGAATGCTCTCGATACGAACGCTGTTGAAGATAATGACGAAGCAAGCCAGGCCCAGAAACTGTCGTTTTGAAATGTCAAATCGCTCCTCAGGACACAGGGTCATTCCCTGCTCGGACTTCTTTCATCGAGAAATTTGGAAAGAGTGCACAGCATAGAAGCAGTATAATTTTTCCCCACGTGCCCAGCTTTTCATCACATGCACTTTTTTTAAACAGTTTTCCCGGATTCTCTCCAATTTTTTTTCAATAATTTCCGTAGGTTCTGGTAAAAATTCAGATGGTACAGTATTTGCTTATTTCTTATCTTATATGCTGAGAAAAAAAGCAGAGGAGGTGTATTCATGAAACTGGTCAAGTGCATCGTTCAGCCCTATAAGCTGGATGACGTGAAGGCAGCGGTTACTGCCTTGAATATCCACGGCATGACGGTCTCCGAAGTCAGGGGCTTTGGTCGCCAAAAAGGGCATAAGGAAGTCTACCGCGGAGCGGAATACACCGTGGATTTCGTGCCCAAAGTGGAAATCGAAATTGTTGTTGCAGACAACGTGGTGAAGCAGGTTATCGACGCGGTGGTGAAGGCCGCCCGGTCAGGAAAGGTCGGCGACGGAAAAATCTTCGTCACGGACGTCGAAGACGTAATCCGCATCAGGACCGGTGAGTCCGGAGAGGCCGCACTGTAAAAAGGGTTTAAAAGTACGCACCAACCCTACGAGGAGGTAAACGTTGTGAAAAGAGCATTCGGTATGACTTCGGCTTTATTCGTGTTTCTCATTTCTGCGGCCGGGGCCGCATCAGCACAAGACGTGGCGCCTGCAGCCAGAATCGACACGGGTGACACTGCTTGGATTCTGGTGTCAGCAGCGCTTGTAATGCTCATGACCCCCGGGCTCGCGCTGTTTTACGGGGGCATGGTCAGGAGGAAGAATGTGCTCGGCACCATCATGCACAGCTTCATCGCCATCGCGCTCGTGAGCGTTCAGTGGATATTGATCGGCTATTCGCTCGCCTTCGGCCCGGACATCAAAGGCATCATCGGCAGTCTCGATTGGGCAGGTTTGAGCGGCGTGGCGCTCACGCCGAACGCCGATTATGCTCCCACAGTCCCGCACCTCGCTTTCATGATTTATCAGGCCATGTTCGCGGTCATCACTCCTGCGCTCATCAGCGGCGCCTTCGCGGAGCGAATGAAGTTTTCAGCATATCTGCTCTTCACCCTGCTCTGGACCACTATCGTTTATGACCCCGTGGCCCACTGGGTCTGGGGTAACGGCGGATGGCTCAAGCAGCTCGGCGTGCTCGATTTCGCAGGCGGCATCGTGGTCCATGCTACATCCGGTTTTTCTGCCCTCGCCGCCGCACTCTTCATCGGCAAGCGGAAAGGTTTTCTCCATGAGCCGATGCCACCTCATGATCTGCCGATGACCGTGCTCGGAGCCGGGCTCCTCTGGTTCGGATGGTTCGGGTTCAACGCCGGGAGCGCCTTGTCTTCCGGACAGCTCGCCACCATGGCATTTGTCACTACCCACACAGCTGCTGTTTCCGCAACGCTTACCTGGATATTCGTCGAGTGGCTTCATCGCGGAAAGCCGACCATGTTCGGCGCAGCTACTGGTTCCATCGCCGGTCTCGCAACGATCACGCCTGCGGCGGGCTTTGTAGGGCCGCTTCCCGCTCTTGTCATCGGCATCGCGGCAGGACTCCTGTGCTACACTGCGCTTAACGCTAAGACTAGATTCGGGTACGACGATTCTCTCGACGCCTTCGGCGTGCATGGTGTGGGCGGTACGCTTGGGACAGTCATGGCGGGTGTCTTCGCTTCGATCGCGATCAACTCCTCGGGTGCAAATGGCCTGGTCTTCGGTAATCCCAAACAACTCGCCATTCAGGCAGGTTCAGTGCTCCTCGCGGCGAGCTACTCCTTCGTAGCGAGCCTAGTCCTCTTCAAGATTATCGATTCAATCGTGGGCCTCCGGATAGACGGCGAGCAAGAGACGGAAGGCCTGGACATCAGTCAGCACGGAGAGAGTGGATATACGATTTAGATGCAATTTTCAAGAGGGGACGGCATGGAGCGTATCTTTGCCGGCCCTTTCTCTCTATACCGCTCACTCCGCAAATCTCCCTTGCTTTTCCACGTTGTCTGTACTATGCTTTTGTCGGCAGCAATAACTTCGGAAGGAGTATCGTTGATAAAATTTTCACCTCTATTTTCCTTGCTGGACCGAAAAAAAATCCGCTATCTTCTTGTAACCGGCATACCCGACGAAAGAGCGGCGGCCGACACGGACATGATTGTGGATTTTGAAGAAGCGAATCTGAATGGATTTGTCGACGTACTGAAGGAGCTTGGTTTTAAGACAAAAACCTCTTTAATCTTTGAAGAATTCGTGAGGAAGGAAAAGAGAGAGACCTGGATGAGGTATAAGGGCATGACGGCATTTACCGTCTTCGAACCCGGGGATCCGTCAGATCTCCTCAACATCCTGATAGAAGTGCCTTTCGATTTTAATAAAGCGTACGAAGCACGGGAGGAGATAAAGATAAAGGACGAAGACACTGTAATCTTCCTGCTTCCTCGGCAGTATCGGATCAAATTCAAGGACAAAACCGGAGGGTTTCATCGATGATAATTGAGCGCGGCTGTGTAAAAAAGAGGCCCGGACATTCCGGGCCTCTTTTTTCGGGACGGTCGCGAGTGAGTCATATCTTTACCACGTGCGTAGCCTTGGGGCCTTTGGGGCTGTCGATAACTTCGAACGTTACTTCGTCGCCTTCGGAGAGGGTCTTGTAGCCTTCGCCTTCAATTTCGCTGTAGTGCACAAAGACATCTCCGCCGTCTTCCTTGGCAATAAATCCAAATCCCTTGGACTCATTAAACCATTTCACTTTTCCTCGTGTTGCCATTCTGCATACCTCCTTCTCATGGAATTGAAGATTACGGAAACGTCGCACTAAAAAAGCCGCGAAGCTGAGAGTCTTCGCGGCCTTCGATACTGCAAAAAACTTCCGAACTTCACTTTATATGTTCACACTCTGTAAATCAGAAGTCAAGCATTTTCCCCATGCATACTCCTGAATCACATCAAATGCATTGGACTTTAAAATTCGTCAACGCTTTCCGCCGGTCATGTCTGATGCAATCATCATTGACAAGCCTGCGAGAAAAGACTACATTATCTTCTGTAATCACCGAGTATAGGTTAACATAACGATATAAGGGGTTGGACCTCTTGGACAGACATTCATCGCCATCGAAAAAATTTTTTTTCACGTGTCTGGTTCTCCTTTCTCTCTGCGCGTGCTCCTACCCTCCGGTCACGAAACCGCAAGATGCCCTTGAACCCATCGGGTGGTGGAGGGCGGTGAATCCGCAGGACGATATGGAGTTCAAGGGGTTGGCGGACGCGGTGCGGAAGAGCCTGGAGTATTTTCAGAAACTTCCTCCCGACACCCAATTCTATATCGGGCCTGACCGCGTGACCGCGATCGACATGGCCGTGACGCTTCAGAACTTTTTGTTCATAATAGAAAACAATTCGCTCACCTATGACCAGAAGATAAAACAGATAAAAAAAGATTTCGTCCTCTATCGTTCGGTCGGTTCGAACGGAAGCGGCAGGGTTTTACTTACCGGGTATTACGAGCCGGTGCTCGCGTGCCGGCTGGCCGAAGATAATATCTTCAAATACCCTCTTTACAAAAAGCCGGATGACATAATCGAAGTCGACCTCTCTCAGTTCGGCGACGGACTCCCCAAAAGCAGAATATTCGGCAGGCTCGACGGCAAAAAGGTCATCCCTTACTATACACGGGAAGAGATAGAGAAGAAGGACGTTTTTGCCGGAAAGAACATGGAGATTCTCTGGTGCAACGACCCTGTGGACATCTATTTTCTCCAGGTGCAGGGCTCAGGCAAGGCAGACCTCGGCGACGGCACAATTCTCAGTGTGCTCTACGACGGACAGAACGGCAGGCCCTACAGGAGCATCGGGAAATACCTGATCGAGAGCGGGGCCATTCCGAAAGAGGGGATCTCCATGCAGGCGATTCGTGACTATCTACGGTCCCATCCCGGAGATATTTTAAAGATATTGGACCAGAACCCAAGTTACGTCTTCTTTCGTGTCGCCATAGGGCCGTCAATCGGCAATATCGGGGTGCCGCTTACGCCTGGCCGCTCGATCGCCACGGACGGGGGGCTTTTCCCCAAGGGAGCGCTCGCGATTATTTCGTCGCAAAAGCCGGTCATGGAAAGTGGAGCGATCAAGGAGTGGGTGCCCTTTACCCGCTTCGTGGTGAACCAGGACACGGGGGGCGCGATCAAGGGGCCGGGAAGGGTCGATCTGTTCTGGGGCCAGGGGGCGGAGGCCGAACAATCGGCAGGGTACATGCAACAGGAAGGGGAGTTGTATTTCCTGATGAGAAGAAAGTCGCAATAAATCCTCAAATCCGAGCACGAAACTCTGAACACCTTCGCGAAATTTAAAAAGCAAGAGTTTAAACATCGCTTGCGATACATTGCTTATTTTGTCAATTTTTGTCTTTTCGGTTTTGTCCTTACTCTATCCGCCAATAATGTTCCGGTAGAGTTTCCTCGTGTGTTCGGCCGGTTCCATGTCAAGTTCTGCGCTGAGCGCGCGCTGGCAGCGTTCGTAGGTCCTGATCGCCTCCCCGCGCTCTCCTGACTCCATGTTCCAAGCCATGAGCCAGCGGCAGGCCGCCTCATTGCAAGGGTCGGCCAAAAAGAGCCTTTCATAGAGTTGGGCCGCCTTGCTCCTGTCTTCCATCGACTCCAAAAGCGCCGCTGCATCTTCGAGGGCCTTGAAATAGAGGCCCCGAAGGCGCTCCCGGACGGCGCGTGCCCATTCCTCGTAAAGGTCTTCGGGCAGAAAATCTCCCTGGTACAGCGCAAGCGCCTTCTCATATTCCTGCACCAGCTTCCCTCTATCCACCTCGGCCTTGAACCGCGCGGCGGTCTCAAGATGGGCGAGGAACTGCCCCACGTCCACCCATACCCGGGCCCTGTCGAGATAAAGGAGGCTGCCGTCCTGGATGATAAAGAAACCCTTTCTGCTTGCGTCGGCGTTCGGTTCTAGAGTCTTTCTTAGACGGTGCAGCATGCTGTTGAACTTGAACCGGCCTCCCTCGTCATGCTGCGAGTCCGGCCAGAGCGCTTCCATAATCACGTCGCGAGGCAGTTTCTGGCCGTCATGAGCGCTGAGGAGCTTCAACAACCCCTTCGAGCGCTTGCTCTTCCACTGCGAGTCGGGGATAAGGGTATCGCCGCGGTACACCCGAAAGCCGCCCAAAGTATAAACCTTGAGTTTCGGGGCCGCGGAGGTCCGGACAGGACCGTTGAGGAGCAGACCGCAATAGTCAGGACAGATGCCATAGCCGACAGCCTTGCCGACGAGATCAGCCATGTCCGCCGGGCATACGAGGTAATAATAGGTGAAACCCCGCTCCTTGCCTATTTGTAATCCGTGCTGCAAATATTGTTTGGCCTGCCGTTCTTTTTTCCTGCGGAAGCTGAGCTGCGCCAAAAGGAGATCTACATTCGCCTCGAGCTGAGCCGCTCCGATTGTTTTGAATATCTTTAATGAATCGGTAAGCACCCGCTCCGCCTTTGCCGGTTTCCCCAGCTTAAGGTCAATCGCTCCGCTCGCCGACAGAGATACGGCGTAGAAAAGCCTGCTGCCCATGGTCTTCCTGATGGAGAGGGCGTAGTCACATTCTGCCCGGGCCTTGCCGAGTCTGCCCTGATGGAGGTGGCTGACTGAGAGGAGGTGCGCTGCGGACGTGTTGAAAAAGGCGTTCTGTATCTCTTCGCCCTTGCGCTTGCATTCGTTCAGAAGGTACTCCGCGTTTTTGTAATCGCCCACGGCTGTCTTGAGCCAGCCGCCGATGTCGAGCGAGAGAAAATCAAAGGCCTCGAGATCGTGTTCCCGGGCCAGATCATGGCATTTGTCTATACATTCCTGGGCCTCGGCAAAGCTTCCCTCAAACAGGGCGGTCATGGCCTGCGCCATGTAGAGCGCCGCCTCTCCGCCCGCCTCCTCGGGTATACACTTGAGCGCCTCGAATCCGAGACGCACCGCTTCCCGCGCCTGCCCGAAGTCGCCCATGTAAATAGAGCAGGGAGCGAGGTAAATAGCGCTGTGAATTTGGTAAAAGTAATCCTTGATTTTAGCGAATGAATAAAGGGCGGCCTGCAGCGCGTCGGAACCCTGCCTCAGTTTTCCGATGAAGAAATAAGCAATCCCCAGTGCGAGCATAAGCCGCGCTTTTGCCTCGCCCGTTTCGCCGCTGTCCTTTTTCAGGATGGAACTGGCCATGGAGACGGCCCGTTCCATGCGTTTGAAATCGCCACCCGAGTAGAAACATGCTTCAATGAACCCTCCGAGAGAAAGCATCTGCCCCTGCACTCTGCGGCTGGCGCTTCGAACCGAGCGGAAACCCGCAAGCGCCCGGTCGAAGTATTTGAGCGCTCTGCGCGGGTCCGTGTAGCGGTATGCCACGGCTCTGTAGAACATGAGCCACGGCCGGTCTTCATACTCCGCAGGAAGCGATTCCAGCCACCGGAGTATCGTCTGCGTCTGGCCCCGGGTAACGAGTTTCTGACCGCAGGCCTCGATCTGCTCGGCAGCTTTGGCTGTCTGGCCTGAAGCAAAATAAAGATTAACGGCGCGGACCGGGTCTCCGACCTGCTTGAAGTATCGCGCGGCGGTGGCGTGGAGCTTTCTGACTTCCGATGGCGTAAAAGTGGTGTGCAGCTTTTTCTGAAGAAACTCCCGGAACAGCGCGTGGTAGCGCACTACGGTCGCCTCATCGTCGAGGGCGGTGACGAAGAGGTTTTTCTTCCGGAGCTGTTCAACGATCCGGGCAATGGCCGGTTCATCCGCTGCCGCAGTCGCCGGCAGGCCCGTGAGCCTGCTGATGAGCTCGGCCGACAAGTAATCCGCAATCGAGGTGCGGAGGAGAAAATCACGGATCTCGCCCGGGAGTTGAGAGAACACTTCCTGCGCCAAGTAGTCGAAGACGTGCGTCTGAAAGCCGGCCTGCCTCTGGCCGTCCAGCGCCGCGGTTTTGCCCCGGATATGCGCCGTGTTCAGGTACTCGTGCATGAGCACAAGGCCGGCGGGCCAGCCCTCGGTGGTGCGGTTAATATTCGCTGCGTCGTCCTGAGCGAGTTCCATGCCGAATACCGAGGTAAAGAGCTTGTAAGCTTCCTTGTCGTTGAACCTCAAATCGTCTCCCGAGATCTCGCCTACCGCCCCTTTTGCGCGGAGCCGTGCGATCTCGAGTTCCGGCATGACCCGGGAAATAAGCATGAACCGTACACGGGGAGGTGTGGCCTCGATGAGAGTTTTCAACAGGTGCTGAAGCGCGGCAGGTGAGGAGAGGTTGTTATATTCATCGAAGACGATAAGGGCAGGCTTCGGCAGGCCGCCGAACACCTGATCGATCCATCGCCCGACGCCCTGTCGTGAGCCTACAAGGCCGTAACGCTCCCGAGGGACGGGTGGAAGCTTGGGGACGTTTGCGGGATATGCCTGTTGCACGGCTTGACCCAGGCAGGTGAGGAATACGGCAGGGTCATCGTCTTCCTGGTCGATATTGTACCAGACGGATGGCGCGGAAAGGGAGAACGTGTAGTCCGCAGCAAGCGTGCTTTTGCCCTGGCCCGCCTGCCCGTGGATTATTACCAGTTTTTTGTCCTCCCATGATCTGAGCTTATTCGTCAGACGTTCTCGTTCAAGTATGCGAACAGGTCTAGGAGGAAGCAGCTTGGTAAAATTCATGCCCAGACTCCCCCGGCGGTTCTTTATTTTTTAAGTGAACTGTAAGACTTGTAAACCCGTGACGAGTCAGGATGGGCGTACGAATGTGCGTGCAATAATTATAGTGGCGACACCGGGAAAAATCAACCAATTTTTTTCATCATTCCGGGCACACTCGTTTAGGGGATGTACTATAATAATAGATAGAAGAAGGTCGAAACCTGCCGCGAAAAAAGCGCGCAACAGGCGTTTTTTATCAGTCGAAGCGCATTGAATTGCAAGGAGGGTAATTGTGAACGTGAAAGCTCTCGAGCTCCCGGCAACGGAACTCCGCCACGCCTGCGATCCTGCGGAATTCAGTTTCGAAAACACTTCGCAACTTTCCTTTAAGGAAGAAGTGATCGGCCAGGAGCGGGGGGTCAAGGCGATCGAGTTCGGGCTTTCGATACACAATCACGGGTACAATATCTTCGTCTCGGGCATCCCGGGCACGGGCAAGAATACTATCGTCAAATCCATCGTGAAGCGCATATCCTCCGACCGACCCGTGCCCGATGACTTGTGCTTCATCAACAATTTCAAGGACACCGATCGACCCTATGCCGTCAAACTTTCGCCGGGCAAGGGCCGCGAGCTCCAGCGCGACATGGAGAAGTTCATCGAGTTCATGATGAACGAGATTCCAAAGGTCTTCGAGTCCAAGGAGTACGAAGAGCAGAAGTCCCGCATCGGGGAAGAGGCCGAAAAGGCAAAAGAGGTTCTCTTCGAAGATACAAGCACGCGCGCCCAGGACATGGGTTTTCAGCTCTCCATCACCCGCACCGGCATCGTCAAAGTGCCGCTGCTCAAGGGCAAACCCCTCCAGCCGCAGGACCTGGAAAACCTTACGCCCGAACTGCGCATGGAGATGGAAGAGCGGGAAAAGAAAGTGGACGCCGAGATTCGCGACTTTCTGGCCAAGGCCCGCCAACTCGACAAGGAGGCCCACGAAAAAATCCATGACTTGAACCGCCGCGTCGCCCATTTCGCCATGGGGCACCAGCTCGAAGACCTGAAGGAAAAATACGGATCCAATATCCGCATCTCCGGCTACCTTGTCGAAGTGGAAGAGGACATCCTCGGCAACCTGAAGGAATTCGTCGGCCAGCAGCAGGAGATGCCCTTCCCCATCGAAGGCATGGACAAGCAGAGTTTCTTTGAGCGCTACAAGGTGAACGTGATCGTCGACAACGCTAAGACCAAGGGCGGGCCGGTCGTGGAGGAGTCAAATCCGACCTATAACAACCTTGTCGGCCGCATCGAGCGCAAGGCGCGCTTCGGCGCCTTTTACACCAACTTCACGATGATCAAGTCCGGCTCGGTGCTCCAGGCCAACGGGGGCTACCTTCTCCTGAACGCCCTCGACGTGCTCCGGAACCCGTTTTCCTGGGAAGCGCTCAAGCGCATCATCAAGAAGAACGAGGTCAAGATCGAGGACATTGCCGAGTTGTACGGCTTCACCACAGGCGGCATGAAGCCCGAGCCCATCCCTGTGCAACTGAAGATCATCATGCTCGGCAGCCCCTGGCTCTACTATCTTCTCTACTATTACGACGAAGACTTCCGGAACATCTTCAAGGTGAAATCGGATTTCGATACGCAGATGGACGATTCTCGTGAAGAGAAAATGCGGTACGCGAATTTCATCGCCAATCTGGCAAAGTCCGAAGAGCTCCTTCCCTTCGATCGTGAGGCAGTGGCGGGAATCGTCGACTATGCGGTCCGTCTCGCTGAAAAAAAAGGAAAGCTTTCGCTCCGCTTCAGCGACATCACCGACCTGATCAGAGAGGCCTCGTACTGGGCGCTCCATGCGGGGAGTCCCGTTGTGAACGGACCGCACGTGGACAAGGCGCTCAACGAGAAGATTTACCGCGCGAACCTTCTCGAGGAGCGAATCCAGGAACTGCTCACCGACGGTACCATCATGGTTGACGTGTCGGGAGCCGTCCCTGGCCAGGTGAACGGACTGTCGGTGTACGACCTCGGCGACTTTTCCTTCGGCAAGCCTTCGCGCATCACCGCCCGCGTATTCATGGGAAAGGGAGGCGTGATCGACATCGAGCGAGAGGCCAAGCTTTCGGGCCGTATCTACAACAAGGGCGTGCTCATCCTGTCGGGCTACCTCGGCGGAAAATACGCCAAGGACAAGCCTTTGTCCCTGTCTTCGAGCGTCGCCTTCGAGCAGAGCTACGGCGAGGTGGAGGGCGACAGCGCCTCGGCCGCGGAACTCATCGCGCTCCTTTCCAGCATTGCCGATGTTCCGGTGAAGCAGGGCCTCGCCGTCACGGGCTCCATCAACCAGAAAGGCGATATCCAGCCCATCGGCGGGGTGAATGAAAAGATCGAAGGGTTCTTCGCCGTGTGTAAAAACCGCGGGCTTAACGGAGGCCAGGGCGTCATCATCCCGCAGATCAATGTGAAGAATTTGATGCTCAAGAAAGAGGTTGTCCAGGCCGTAAGGGACGGAAAGTTCAAAGTCTACGCCGTCAAGAACATCGATGAGGCCCTCGAGCTCATGACGGGGCTTCCTGCAGGAGAGCGCAGGGAAAACGGGACGTATCCAGAAGGCACGGTCAACTTTCTCGTCGAAAAGCGCTTGAGAGAAATGTCGAAGAAACTCAAGACAGAAGAGAAAGAAGAGGAGAAAGAAAAGAAAGAAGAAAACAACGAGAATCCCGCACCCAAGGAAAAGAAGCCAGACAACCATTCTTAATGCTTTTATGTGATCATGATACAATCCCGGCTTAAAGATGCGATGCCGCAGATATTACCGCAGCTTTAAGGCAAAGCGACCTCTCCACTACAATAAAGCGTAACTGTTTAACCACAGCTGCCTCAAAGTGTTATGCATAATTCAGGAACGAGTATCAAAAACTCAGGCTCAGCGTGCCTACTCCCCTCGTGTCATTTTTGTAACCTGTCTGCTCTTTGTTGAGAAATTGTACGCCGACGCTGAGATTGAAGTGCTCTGTAACGTATCTCAAACCCGGGGTCACGGCTGAGTAGTTCTGTTCATACAAGGTGACGATGTCTTTTTTAAATACACGGTTATATTCAAATACTGCCTGCAGGCGGTTATTATCGCTGATAGGGAACAGCAGGCCAGCGTTTAACACCCCATATTTGTCCGCAAACGGGCTCGCCCCGGTCCGGTGCAATTGGTCGTTGAGAACGACTTGCCCTTCAAAATAGACCCCGATAAATGAATCATCGAGAATTCTTTTTTCAGATGAAGCGATCAACATCAGTTTTATACCTTCATACTCAACCTCGCTGAAACCTTTTGAGGTGTCAGCAGTAGGGAACGTCCAGGCCAACCCGAACGCCAGGGCGGGCATTATCTCTCCCTGCGATGAGAACCTCCATTTTATCAGGAAATCAGAATCCCCCTTGCCAATCTCTCGCGTTGCTGAACTGCCGATATTTGTTGCAATCATTTTTCCTTTGACGCCCACCTCGACCCTGTCCGTGAGCCCCACGGTAAGGGTCGCGGCCCCTTGCACAATACTGAAATTGGGCACGTTGCTGTTTTCTCCGAGAGCCGATATACCGATTGCAATATGGCCTGCCGGCTGCGTAAAGGCCGAGTTGGTGATGATAAGACCTGTCAAGCCTTGAACGTTGACCGGCCGATTGACCACTATAAACCTATAATCCTGCTCATCGCCTGGACCGGAATAATATCCATATCTATCCATGGAAAATGCCGTGTCACAAAAAACCATGAAGGTAAAAAAAATCAAGACTACTGCAACTGACGTCCTCATCTAATCCCCCCGGTCGTTATTGTAAAATAATAACGAATTTGCCAGGATTTTCGCTAAAAGTCGACATCCTCTTTACGTCATTATGAAAAGCGATGATGAGCCCTCCTTGAGGTAAATCGATTATACAACGTACTACAAACGCCACGCGCAATTCAAAGGCGCATACATTCTCAAACTGAGAGAGTGTATCAAACCGGGCAAACGCTGTCAATTGAAAATTGGTTTTTAATGGAGGAACAGAACGTTCAGAGAGCCCGAGAATCTCGAATTGAATCACGGAGCGAGAAATGGTATATTTATGTTGATTATTTTACTCTAGGAGACGTGCTTTCATGTTACACGAGGACCATCGAGAGAGTCGAAAAGACCTTTCCACGGAACCCATGCAACCTCAAAAGCCTGATGATGGCAGCTTGCGGGAGCGCATCGCCCTGCAGGACTGGTTGGAGTCGCTTGAAAAGAGCGGATGGCTCCGGCTTGGAGAAAAAGTGGAGGTCCGGCTTCCCCGTCCGATAAAGGAAAACGATCTTCATGAGTAGTGACGCGGTCATACCCTTACCAATCTCCCGATGACAGCCCGTTCATACGCTTGACCCATGATGCATCACGGCCCGCATCAGCAATATCCGCGAGCAGTGCAAAAAAATTTTAATTTGATTTTATGGGCATATGATGTTATTATTTGCGTTACGTTTTTAGCGAGGGAACGCCTATGCTGAATAAAATGTTCGCACAAATCAAAGAGTTCGCAGAGAAGGCAAAGACCGCGTGGTTTACGGTCGCACTTCCGTGGCTCAAGGATTTCACCGTTAAGAAAGCAGTGTTGATCCTGCTCGCGGCCGGTGTCGCCGGCATCATCATGATCGCGGCCTTGTTCTTCATTTTTTCCTTAGGCCTCCCGACGGTTGAGTCGCTCAAGGACTACAAGCCGCTCCCGGGCACGGTCATCCTCGCTGATGACGGCAAGGTGCTCGGCCAGATCAGGATCGAGAAGGGCATTTACGTACCGCTCGACCGCATACCGAAATTCATGGTGAAGGCCTTGCTGGCGACCGAGGACCCCCGTTTCTATGAGCATCACGGCATCGATTACCGCGGCATTCTTCGGGCGCTTCTGAAAGACATCGTTTCGGTCAGGCTCAAGCAGGGCGGCAGCACTATCACGCAGCAGCTCACCAAAGTGGTGTTCCTGACACCGGAGCGGAGCATCAAGCGAAAGATCAAGGAGGTGATCCTGGCCCGCAGGATCGAGAAGGAGCTCACGAAGAATGAGATCCTCGAGCTCTACCTGAACAAGGTCTACTTCGGCCACGGCGCCTACGGCGCGCAGATGGCGGCGAAGACCTATTTCGGGAAGAACATCTGGGAGATCAACCAGGCCGAGGCCGCGCTCCTTGCGGGTCTGCCCAAGTCGCCTATGGCCTATTCCCCCTACACCGACATAGATCTGACCAAGCTCAGGCAGTGGCATGTGCTCAGGAGGATGGTGGAGGAAGGTTACATCACCGAAGCCCAGAGCGTCCAAATTTACAACCAGCCGATTTCGCTCGAGAACCTCCGGCCGCAGGAAGAGGTCGCGCCACACCTGGTGGATTACATCAGAAAATATATCGAAGCCAAGTATGGGACGGAAAAGCTCTACGACGGCGGTCTCAAGGTGTACACGACCATAAATCTCGACATGCAGCGCGCCGCGGTGGCGGCGCTCAGGGACGGACTCCGGGCGCTCGACAAGCGGCAGGGGTTCCGCGGCCGCGTCGGGTACAAGGAGGTCAAGCCCAACGAGTTGGAGTTGAGCCCGCTCCATCTGAACGTGAAGCCCGGCGAGGTTTTCAACGCCCACGTGCTCGCCGTCGGCGATTATTATCTTACGGTGAGGGGACGCGGGCTCGTCGGCTACGTGATGCAGGATGACATGTCATGGGCGCTCCTGAAGCCGAAAAAGAAAAGGGGCGATCCCGACGAGTACAGAAAGCCCTCGGAGATTATCCAACCGGGGGACATCGTCAAGGTCAGGCTCAAGGACTACGACAAAAAGAAAAGGCTCGCGTCATTTGCCCTTGAGCAGACGCCGCTCGTTGAGGGAGCGCTTGTGGCGATTGAGCCTTACACCGGATACGTACGGGCAGAGGTCGGCGGGTTCGATTTCGTCGAAGGCGGTTTCAACCACGCGACCGAGGCCAAGCGACAGCCCGGGTCGGCGTTCAAACCCTTCATCTACGGCGCCGCGCTCGAAAACGGATACACGCCGGCGAGCATTGTCATGGACCTGCCGGTGATTCACAACAAGACCGAGCAGGAGAAAGAATGGAAGCCCGAGAATTACGACGAACGCTTCCTCGGTCCCATGCGCCTGCGGACGGCCCTGGCGCTTTCTCGCAATGCCGTCACGGTCCGGCTCCTGGAGTCCATCGGCCTGTCGAAGGCCATGGACTTCGCGAGGAAGGCTGGCATCACGAGCCCGATCAATGATGATTACACCACCGCCCTGGGATCGTCTGCGGTAACGCCCCTCGAACTCACCTCGGCCTACGCGACCTTCGCGGGACAGGGCGTGCGGGCGGAGCCGCTCATCATCAAGAGCATTGTTGGCGGCAACGGGGCCGTTCTTGAGAGCTACGAGCCCCAGCCCAAGGAAGCTCTCGACAGGACCACGTGCTACCTGGTGACGAGTTTGCTCAAGAGTGTGGTGGAAGAAGGCACGGGCAAGGGCGCAAAGGTCCTGAACAGGCCGATCGCGGGGAAGACGGGCACGACGAACAATTTCGTGGACGCCTGGTTCGAAGGGTTCACTCCCAGCCTTGTCGCCGGCGTATGGGTGGGATACGATAATGCCCAAGCCTCGCTCGGCGACCGGGAGACCGGAGCTCGGGCAGCCCTGCCGATCTGGGTCAACTTCATGGCCAAAGCGCTCGGGGGAACCCCGGTCGAAGATTTCGCAATGCCCGAGGACGTGGTGACCGAAAAAATCGACCCCGAAACCGGGCTTCTCGCGCGGGATGGCGCGCCTGACGCCATCTCCGACGTATTCCGCCGCGGCACCGAGCCCACGCAGTATGCCGACGCGGCGAAAAAACAGAAAGCTGATTTCTACAGCCTGGATCAGGGATCGCCGGTGGAGACCAGAAAGAAACTGTTACTTGATGAGGGCGCCGACTGATATGGATTATAAGACAACTCTGAACCTGCCGAAGACGGATTTCCCCATGAAGGCCAACCTCAAGGACCTCGAACCGCGGGTCATCGAAAAGTGGCGACGGGAAAAAATCTACGAGATGCTTCAAAACCATGCCGAAGGCAGGCAAAGCTTCATCCTTCACGACGGGCCGCCGTACGCGAACGGTCACATCCACATCGGCCACGCGCTCAACAAGATCTTGAAAGACGTGATCGTGAAGTTCAAGTCGATGCAGGGGTTTAAAAGCCCCTATGTGCCGGGCTGGGACTGCCACGGCCTCCCGATCGAACACCAGGTACTCAAGAACCTCGGCCCCAGGAAAGAGGGAATGAGCCAGAACGATATTCGCAAGCTGTGCCGCGAGTATGCCGAGAAGTTCATCGGCGTCCAGCGCGAGGAGTTTAAGCGGCTCGGCGTATTCGGAGACTGGGACAACCCCTACCTGACGATGAATTACGCGTATGAAGCAGCGATCGTCCGGGAACTGGGGAAGTTCGTCGCGGCCGGAAGCGTCTATAAGGGAAAGAAACCCGTGTACTGGTGCGGCTTTGACGAGACCGCGCTCGCCGAGGCCGAGGTCGAGTACGCGGACCACGAATCGCCGTCGATCTACGTAAAGTTCCCGCTTCCCGATGCCGCCAAGGCGTTGCCGTCTCTCAAAGGCATGCCTGTCTCTATCGTGATCTGGACCACCACGCCCTGGACGCTCATCGCCAACCTGGCCGTGGCGCTCCACCCCTCATTCGAGTACGTCGCCGTCGAAAACGCGGGCGAAGTCCTGATCCTGGCCGAGGGGCTTCTCAAGCAGGCCATGGAAAAATTCGGGATTAAAGATTACAAAGTCCTCGAGAAGTTCAAAGGCAAGAAGCTCGACGGACTCAGGGCGCGCCATCCATTCATCGACCGTGATTCTCTTGTGATTACCGGAGACCACGTGACGCTCGACGCGGGCACCGGCGCCGTTCATACCGCTCCGGGCCACGGCCAGGAAGACTACGAGGCCGGGCTCCGGTACGGCCTCGACATTTATGCGCCAGTGGACAACAAGGGACGCTTTACCAAGGAGGCAGGCGGGTTCGCCGGCCAGCAGGTGTTCAAGGCGAACAAGGGCGTCATCGAGCTGCTCAAGAGCAAAAACGCCCTTCTTGCCGAAGAGAAGATCACGCACTCCTACCCGCACTGCTGGCGGTGCAAGAACCCCGTGATCTTTCGCGCCACCGAACAGTGGTTCATCTCGATGGAGAAGAACGGCCTGCTCAGGAAGACCGTTGAAAACGTACACAATGTGACGTGGGTTCCCGGTTGGGGCAAGGACCGGTTCCTCTCCATGATCGAGAACCGGCCGGATTGGTGCATCTCACGCCAGCGGGCATGGGGTGTGCCGATCATCGCATTCACGTGCAAGGACTGCGGCGAGCTGCTTTTGGACAAGATGATCATTGACCACGTGGCGGACATCGTGGAGAAGGAGGGGGCCGATGCGTGGTTCTTCAGATCCCCTGCGGAGCTGCTCCCGCGGGGCGCGAAATGCACGAAGTGCGAGAACAAAGAGTTCGAAAAAGAGATGGACATCCTCGACGTGTGGTTCGACTCCGGCGTGAGCCACGCCGCGGTGCTTCGGCAGCGAAAAGAACTCTCCTGGCCGGCAGACATGTATTTGGAAGGGAGCGACCAGCACCGCGGTTGGTTCCAATCGTCGCTCCTTACCTCGGTAGGCACGACCGGCCAGGCGCCGTACCGCACGGTGCTCACTCATGGATTCACCGTGGACGGCTCGGGCAAGAAGATGAGCAAGTCGGCTGGCAACGTGGTCGCGCCCCAGGAGGTGATCGACAAGTACGGCGCCGAGGTGCTCAGGCTTTGGGTAACGGCGGCGGACTACCGCGACGACATCAGGATCTCCCAGGAAATACTCATCCATCTCGGAGAGGCGTACCGCAGAATCAGGAACACCTGCCGCTACCTCCTCGGAAACCTCTGGGACTTTAACCCCGACACGGACAGGGTTGCGGACAAAGACCTCCTTGAGATAGATCGATGGGCGCTCCATCGTTTGCAAAAGCTCATTCGGCGTATTGAAAAAGCCTACGAGGATTTCGAATTCCACGTCGTGTTCCATTCACTGCACAACTTCTGCGCCGTGGACATGAGCGCGTTCTATCTCGATGTACTCAAGGACCGGCTTTACACGACAGGCAGGACGTCGGTCCCGCGGCGCTCGGGGCAGACGGCAATGCACGCGGTCCTGTCGGCCATCGTACGGCTCATGGCCCCGGTGCTCTCGTTCACTGCGGACGAAGTCTGGGGATACATGAAAGAGAGCGCGAAGATCACGAGCGTGTTCCTCATGCCTTTCCCGAAGGCCGATGGAAAGTACCTAAACGATGCTCTTGAGGCGAGGTGGGACAAGGTTCTCGCGGTGCGCGGCGAGGTAGCGAAGGTGCTCGAGGCACTCCGCAGGGACAAAAAAATCGGCCATTCGCTCGACGCAGGCGTTACGCTCTACGCCGGGCCTGAACTCTATCAGTTTTTGAAGGGCTATGAAAACGACCTTGCCTTCATTTTCATCGTCTCGTCCGTCAAAGTCGCAAAGGAATCCGATGCGCCGATAGACGCATACCGGAGCCAGGACGTCAAGGGGATCACGATCACTGCCGGCCCGGCAGGAGGTGCGAAGTGCGATCGCTGCTGGATGTACAGCGAAACCGTCGGCACCGTCAAGGATCACCCGGAAATCTGCAGCCGGTGCGCTGAGAACTTCGAACAAACCTTTGCCACAAAGACGCTGAGCCACGAACAAAAACTTTGAGACCTTGTGTCTTCGTGGTGAAAAAACTAAAAACTATGAAAAACAAATATCTCTGGGCCGGGCTGATCGCCGGTGCGGTGCTGGTTGTGGACCAGTTTACGAAATACATCGTGTCGACGCATATCCGCATGTACGAAACGATAACCGTCATACCGGGTTTTTTCAACCTCACGCACGTGCGGAACAGGGGAGCCGCGTTCAGCTTGTTCTCCGGCATGCCCGGCTCGTTCCGGAGCGTGTTTTTCATCACCATCACCCTGGTGGCAGTGGCGGTCATCGTCGTCCTTATCAGGAAAACGAACGAGCGGTTGCCGCTGGTCGCCTTCTCGCTCATCGCGGGAGGGGCCCTGGGCAACGTGGTTGACCGGCTGCGGTTCGGCGAGGTTGTGGACTTCGTCGAGTGGTATGTCCGCTCCTATCATTGGCCGTCGTTCAATATCGCGGACTCGGCCATCACCGTCGGTGTGGCGCTTCTGGCAATCGACATGCTTTTTAAGAAACCGGAGATAACGAGAAAGCATGTTTAACCGCGAATTTGCACGAATGAACACGAATTAAAAACGAGAGCCAAAAAGCAATGCTTTTGATTTATTCTCGAAAATTCGCATCAATTCGTGGCCTATCAAAGCCTTTGTATTTACCCGTGCGCATCCGCGACAAACAGTAAAGAGGGTTATGCATCCGATATTGTTGGAAATACCGAAGTTTGAAATCGGCGGTTGGATAATTGGCCCGCTGTCCGTAAGGATGTACGGGCTCATGATCGGGACCGGGTTTCTCCTCGGCCTCTTTCTGGCGTCACGGCACGCGAAGAGAGAGGGCCTCGACCCCGACCGCTTCCTCGATATGGGCGTGTATCTCCTCATTGCCGCTATCGCGGGTTCGCGTGTGCTCTACGTCATTACCGAGTTCCGTGAATTTGCGAACAAGCCTCTTGAAATGTTCGCGATCTGGAACGGCGGACTCGTATTCTACGGCGGTCTCATTGCCGCGGTTCCAATGGGCCTGTGGTACGTCCGGAAATACAGCCTCCCCGCCTGGAACAGCGCGGACATCATGGCTCCGTACATTGCACTGGGCCACGGTTTCGGACGGATGGGATGTTTTTTTGCGGGTTGCTGCTACGGCGCGGCGTGCAACAGCCCGATCTCGGTCACCTTCACCGACCCTCGCTCTCTCGCACCTTTGAATGTGCCGCTTTTCCCGACCCAGCTTGTCGAAGCGGGCGGTGAGTTCCTGATCTTCGGCGCGCTGCTCATCCTCTGGAGGTATAAAAAGTTCGACGGCCAGATATTCTCGGCATATCTTCTTTTCTATTCAATGCTCAGGTTCGTCATCGAGTTCTACCGCGGAGACGCCATCCGCGGCGTGTACTTCAACGGCATGGTGTCGACTTCGCAGGTCATCGCCAGCGGCCTTTTTGTCGTTTCACTGTTCATGCTTTGGAGGTTCGGTCAAAAAAAATTCCGTCACGAAATGTAAGTTTTCAAAGTCCGCCGCGGAGACACTCAGACACGGAGGAGTTGAGGGAGATTGTCCAATATCATTTCGGTTGATTTCTCATGCCCCAGAAAACCCTCACAGTCACGGAACATCACGTCGGCAAACGCCTGGATGTTTTCATCGC
>JAWOJY010000079.1:0-4484 GCA_033854515.1 Nitrospirota bacterium | reverse complement strand
AGGAGTCATCAGGCACACCGGGGCGCCCATTGGGTCGCTGAGAGTTACCTGACGTTTAAGTCTGCCGGCATAAGGATTTTTAACAGCTTTTGAAAAGTCATATTCTTTTCTCATATTCATCACCTTTCCCGATAACGTTTTTGTTCATTGCGGGTTGCCTTCCGCGCAGATATGATTCTGATAACCTCATCGCTTTTTCGGTAACAGTGACATACTGCCAATAGTCGGATTCTGGCGCTCAATCCAAGAAGAACCAAAACGATTTTCCTCCTCTGAATGGTCAGGGTCATGGATCAAGGAGCGTAATGCTTCATTGACTGATATGTTTAGCCATGATTTTTTCAAGCATGCTTACCAGTCCAGCCCCGATCGCAAAGACGGACTGTATATTAAGATTCTCTTCGGCTGTGTTATCGAAGAAAATATGGAGCTTCGACTCAAGATCGTCCTCAGGCCTCCAGTAACAGATCAGAGCCGGGACCTTGGGAAAAGGATATAAAACTACCGTGATATCCGAAGAAAAATGATTCGCTGATGATTGTCCGCTGAAAATACTTATGAGGTCACCGAAAAGATCGGTATAGGTGTCGGCAATTTCCTTCAAAGGCTTTTCGCATCTTTGCTCGAAAAGGCCGCTCCATTTTCCTCCGCTTTTCAGGTCCCTGAAGGGGACCCATTTCCTTGCAATATCCCTCCCGCCGCCGAGTACGTAGGTGAGCAACAGGACTGCAAACCCGGCGTGCGTATGACAGTGCGACACAATATTGCCCGTCCGGTCGATCTCGAAATCCTTTCCGAGACACTTGATTACCAGGTTCTCTCCCTGAAGCACTGCGCCCAATCGTTCCACCTTGGCGGAAAAATCCATGGCCGCGATTTCTTTTTGCAGATGTTTCAGCATCTCGACCTGGCTTCTCTCCATGGATGTCGGCGTCTCGATCTTTCCCTCGAATCGGCTGCGTATGTCATCTGGAATGTGCGGACAATCGGCAAGCCGTTTTTGTTCCTTTATTACCGCAGCCGAAAAAGCTAGGCATGTCGAAATGCCACAGTCCCTGCAATTGGATTTCGGGAGGATTTTATAAACTTCAACGGGGGTTGTAAGCTTTGCCATTTGTCGTATACAATCTGTCTTATTTAATCCCGGCGGTAAGCGGCCAGCCCCGGCTTTGCCGAGGCGGTCCGTCTTGACTGCCTGGTTCTCTGCCCGAGCGGAGCGAGGGCAGAAGGCAGTCTCCGCTTACCGCCGTTGTTAGACGTCCGTCCGGCCGCCGCCGAAATCTTTAAACCGCCCACACACGCTTGAACAACTCCGAGTAGTCTTCCACTAACCCGTCGGCGTCAACCTGTAAAATTGCTGTAAATCCGCTACCCATTTGCTCGAATCTGTACCTGCCGCCGGCAGCATCTGTTTCCAAACACGTGTATCGCTGCTCGTCAGGCGTGACTCGCAGATCAGGGATCGTGACGTAAGCAACTTTGATGTCGGCAGATTCCCCTTGCCTCAGAGCCAGCCGACGAATCGGCAGCGTGTTTGTCAGAGGCGTCGCCGTGATGTCTACATCCACGCAATCGTCAAGCGCGGGAACGGCTGCTCCTGATTCATCAAACCAGCGGCCTTCGCCGTTCGCGGTCAAACTCAAACCCCGGCCGCCATCCACAAAGTTGACTTCCACCCGGCGCACTCTCCATCGTGAGTCGCAGCGAAGTTTGTAGCGTAGACGGAAAGCGGCGTCGTTCTCCACACCCAAAACAATCCCATCGGCCACCGCTTCGTCATGGCGCATTATTAAAGCAAGGTGTTCCATGCTTGGCGTGTCCAACCGAGACCACATCACTTGACGTTTCATCCTGATGCCACCTCTCGAAGATGATAAGGACGTCTAATCGCGGCGGTAAGTTGCCTGCCCGCGTAGCGGGCGGTCGATCTTGACTGCCTGGTTCTCTGCCCGAGCTGCGCGAGGGCAGAAGGCAGTCCGGCGACTTACCGCCGCGATTCTTCCCCGAGCGAAGCGAGGGGAAGAACGCGCGCGTGAGGAGCGGGCTTTTCGCGACTCACTCGACACGCTCGTTAGAATTTCTGTTTAGAGATTCATCGGTGTTCGGCAATTCTGGTGATGAGCCTGAAGACATCTTGGGTGCCTCTGCTGGCCTCTTGACATGAATTGTAAACTTTAGCGTGTCATTCTTGCCAAGGACGAGAGCCACGATCGCGGCCATATTCTGGACCGCTTGAACCTTATCTACAACCAGGGATACAAGCATGGCCTTCATCAATTCACCGGGCGTTCGAGCGAACAGATCGTCAATCGCTTTGCGTTTGTCCGGATCACGATGGTACTCATGCGAATTCAGCCAATCAGAAAGTACCTTTTCAGAATTTATTACAATGTCACCAGATGAAAGTCGCATTAACTGTTGAGATTTTCTACCGTCATACAGTTCGCGTTGTTCCCGCAGTAGACGTCTTAGGTACGGGTTATCAAGCTTCCTACCAAGGATACCTGTGATCTTGATATAGCTTGCCGGCTCGTCATGCAAGATGAAGGGTCGCATACGATGAAGCAGAATACTCAGAGTATCGCGATCCGGTAGCTCTGCCTCTACTTTCAGGCCCGACTCTTTGTCCCATTTCACATGCGCATTACAAGGGAACCCCTCTTGCAAGGGTCGACATTGGGATAGATCATCGAATTGATGTAAGTACTGATTCAGCGCAGCAAACTCGGAGTCCGACAACTCTCCTTCGACCGAAATATTGTCGACCCCCTCAGCCTGAAATGACAATTTAAAAACCTTCGGCACTACTCCTCCGTAATTGATCTAACACGGCGGTCACTCGCCGCTAGGTGTCCAAAATTGATTTTACTTTGTCATCCATAATGATACCTACTACAAATTGTGTAAAAGATTATCGATGATCGTAAGATAAATGTTTTTCAGTCTCTGATATCTTGCATTGTCGAAGGAGGCCGGATCGAAAGAGTTTCTGAGTACCCTTGCAGGGTGAAGATTATTTCGCATTGATTGAATTTCACGAATCACCGTCTCGACCGGATGGCTCACGGATAACTCTGACTCCTTGAATTTAATTGCGGTGAGGAGCTCAAATTTATGGGCTGCGTCAATGAGGGCATTCAGAGAAACATCTCCGGGGATTTTAAGCTCTCCGCCATTGTCTTCCCCCCACTCGACAAGCATATAGGTTAGCAGAGCCGTCTCTAATGCTGCACCCAATGCAATCGCGGCCATAAAATAGAGCCCCGCATCTTCCAGTTTGTTGGCTTGATCCTGATAGAATGCCAAGAGTGAATTTGCCTGATCGCCATGCTTTGATCCAGTCAGTATGCCCATTACTTGGGTCCTATTCTACAGATTTTGATGTCTCCAAATTGCGATGAAAAAAAATAACAAGATATTATCGGTTCGGAATACTGTAACATACAAATGGCCAGCCGGTCAATGAGTTTAAGAAAAAACCTGTCGTAACTGTCGGAAATCGCTAAGCTTGCCTCAAAAGACTGATATGCAAATGTAATAAAATTATGTTAGCGTGACTAATATGCAAAATCGGAATAGTTGATTGCCGGAGAATGTATGCAGCCCATCGTGAACGACATTTTTAAGCAGTTTGATGCGGTTCTGAAAGAAAGGGCGGTCCTGTTTCGTTGCATGAAGAGCCCGCTCGATTTCTGACGTGCACCCATTTTTCGGGTTCGACAGAACGTGGCCGGTACTGCGCTTACGGTACGGACCTCGTTGCAGGTAGCGGGCCCGTCATCTGCATCATGCCGGGACAATCCGCCCGCTCCGAAAATTCACCCCGTCTTCACTCTTTTCACATCGAGCACACCGTTGATGGTCTCGATGTTCTTGATGATGCGGTTCAGGTGCTCCACGTCCTTGATGTCGATGGTGAAGTTGAGGGTAGCCTGTTTGTCCTCGTCGGTAATGGCCTCGGCGTGGGTGATGTTTGCCTCGGCCGCGCTGATGGACGACGACACGCTCGCGAGGAGGCCGGGCTTGTCCTGGGTGCGCACAGTGATCTTGACCGAATGGGCCGCGGGCTGGAAGTCCCCCCACGAGACGTCCACGAGCCTTTCCTTGTCGAAGGCCAGTTCCTCTATGTTCGGGCAATCGGACGTATGGATGGATATTCCCCTGCCGCGGGTGATGAACCCCACGACCTTGTCGCCGGGCAGGGGGTTGCAGCACTTGGAAAGGTGAATGAGCATGTTGTCCATGCCGCTGATCTTCATGCTCCCGCCTGCTGGGGCCGTATGTCTCTTGAAGATCCTCTTGTGCAGCGGCTGGTCGGAACGCACCTTCTCCGGAGCAAGCTTGTTCACGACGAGGTGGACGGAAACCTTGCCGTAGCCGATGGCCGCGAAAAGGTCCTCGGCCGAGTTATGCGACATTTCCTGGGCGATCCTCGACAGCATGTCGGACTTCAGGAGCTTGGCGGGATTGAGTTCGTGCTTTCT
>JAWOJY010000078.1:0-4577 GCA_033854515.1 Nitrospirota bacterium | reverse complement strand
AGGGCATCGGCAAGCTTGCCGCGGTCTACGTGATCTCGCTCTTCGGGTTCATCATCTGGATCGGCCTTGTGATATCGTGGATATTCTTCCACGGCGTAAAACCGCCGCTGGCAGGTTGAGGGGGCAGTGAGAAGTGAGAAGTCAGGAGTAAGGAGTATAACCTGAAGCATGAGGAGGAACATACATGGCTGAACAACCGAAACTGGCAGAAGAGTTAAGAAAGATGGAATGGGACCCGCTCCTTCCCGTGGAGAAGAAGCTCATCGGCTGGAGCATCGGCCTGGGAATCGTGCTCCTGGCGTTCCTCGTCTGGGTGAGCTACACGTTCTTCCCGGCAGGGCATTAATCGGATAGTCGGAACGGGGGCGGCAGGGATTTTCCCGGCCGCCCTTTTTTTGCGAGGTGGGCATTTTGGATTCAGGCGCTTTCGGGACCATCAGCTTTGACTGGAATTTCCTGTCCCGGCTTTTCAGCATCGTTATCATCGATCTCATATTGGCGGGAGACAACGCCGTGGTCATCGCCATGGCCGTGAGGTCCCTTCCGCGCGACCAGCGGAAAAAAGGAATCATCTACGGTTCGGCCGCCGCCGTTGTCCTCAGGGTTGTTCTCACGTTTTTCGTGGCCAGGCTGCTCACGCTGGGCTATGTAAAATTCGCGGGCGGCGTTCTCATCACCTGGATTGCGGTAAAGCTCTTCGTCGAAGGAGCGCCCGAAGAAGCGGACAGGAAAGGAGCAGTGACGCTCTGGCAGGCAATCAAGATCATCGTGATCGCCGACGTGACCATGGCGCTCGACAACATGCTTGCCGTGGGCGGAGCGTCGCACGGCAATCTGTTTCTCCTCGTCTTCGGGCTCAGCTTGAGCATTCCTTTTATCGTGTATACGAGCAACTTGCTCTCCATGCTTATGGACAAATATCCCGCCATCATCTATACCGGCGCGGCCATACTCGGGAAAGTCGGCGGAGAGATGATCATCACCGATCCCCTTGTCCACAGCTTGATCAAGCCGGAAAAACCGGTGATATATTTAATTGAAGGCTTCTTCGCGGCCGGGGTCGTCATAGCAGGAAAGCTCTGGCTTCGCCGGTCGCTTGCGAAACAGGAAGAGGCCGTGCGGCCCCGTCACGAAAAGCCGTGATTTTAAATGGAGCCGCTCCGGGCCACAAAAGCGTGAGCCAAGGAGTGCGCCGGCGGGGTTTTCAAAAATGCGCGCCAAATCGCGACTTCATGATTTTTGTGCAGAAAGGTCCCTATGTCGGTTCTGACCATATCACGAGAATACGGAAGCGGAGGTCGGGAGATCGGGCAGGCCGTCTCGAAGCTCCTCGGTTATGACTACATCAACAAGGAAAGAATCCTTGCCGATATCCGCGCCACGGGCCCAAAGTGGGAACAGTGGGCCAAGGACCTCGACGAGCATTGCCCGACTGTCTGGGAGAAGTACGACTGGTCCTTCAGGGGCTTCGCCGCTTTGATCCAAAGCACTATCCTGAGCCGCGCACTGAATGACCGGGCTGTGCTCATGGGAAGAGGCGGAAATTTTCTCCTCAAGGATGTATCCTATGCGTTTCGGATCAGGGTGCATGCGCCCCTGGAAGCGCGGATCGAGCGGATCATGAAGCGGGAGGGTGTCGACAAAGAGACCGCGCGCTGGCTGTGCGAAAAAACGGACAGCGAGCGGTCGTGCTTCATCCATGCGATCTACGGCAGGCGCTGGGATGATGCCGCGGAGTACGATACGGTCTTTGATGCGGGAAAGCAAGCGATCGATGACATCGTACAGGTCGCGAAGCAAGCCCTCACAGAACGCGATAAGCTCAACACGCCCGAGGCGCGAAAAACGCTTGAGATGCGCGCCCTGGCGGCGAAGGTCAAGGCAGGCATCGCTACTGACCCGAAGTTTTTCATTCCAACTCTCGACGTATCCCACGACGGGACGGCAATCGTCCTTCGCGGCGTGACCCACAGCCCGAAAGAGCATAAACGCATCGAAGAGGCGGCACAGTCCATTGCCGCCGGTGTGCCGGTCAAGTGCGAGCTGCATTATCGGAAATAGATTTTCTCTGCGAAATTCAATGCATTCTTATTGACTTCACAGGGGTAAGACTCCGTCTCCGGAGGGCGCCAGTGAAAAAAATTCTCTTTTTTTGCCTTGTTCTCCTTCTTTCCGCTGCTCCATCATTAGCCAAATTCGACCCCTCGTTCCGCTGGACCACGCTCGAGACGCCTCATTTTCTGATCCATTACCATCAGGGAGAAGAGGAGATCGCGAAGAAGGCGGCGGTCATCGCTGAGGACGTGCACAGCAGGCTCACGCCGCGCATCAAATGGGAGCCGGCGCACAAGACCCATCTTGTGCTTGTCGACTCCATGGATGAGGCAAACGGCTTCACTTCTCCCTTTCCCTACGACCAGATAATTATTTTCCTCACCCATCCGCTCGGAGAACCCGGCTTCGGAACCATCTCATACGATGGCTGGCTGAGGCTTGTGATCACCCACGAGTACACGCACGCGCTTCAGCTCGACATGGTCAGGGGCATTCCCGAAACTCTCCGGCACATATTCGGCAGGATCTATTTTCCGAACCTGTTCCAGCCCGTCTGGATGATCGAGGGCCTCGCCGTGTACGAGGAGAGCGAACAGACGGCGGGGGGAAGGAACCGCTCTCCGGGAGCGGACATGATTCTGCGCATGGCTGCCCTCGACGGGCCTTTCCCGAGCCTTTCGCAGATGTCCGTCTATCTCGATTCGTGGCCGGCAGGGCAGGTGCCGTATCTTTTCGGAGGGTCCTTTACGCAGTACATCGCAGAAAAATACGGAAAGGACAAGCTCGCGGAAATCAGCATTGCCTACAGCGGCAGGGGCGTGCCGTTCCTCGTGACCTCGACCGGAAAGCGCGTGCTCCACGAGACGTACGACGATCTCTGGTACGAGTGGAAAGAGACGCTCAAGGACACCTATCGAAAACAGGAGCAGGAAGTGAAGGCGAGGGGCCTGACGGTCTCGGCGCAGCTCACCACGCGTGGTTACTATAATATTTCCCCGTCCTATTCTCCCGACGGAAGACGTATCGCGTATTCAGTGCTTAACGCCGACGGGTTTCCCGGAATCTATATCATGAACGCCGACGGGAGAGAGGACCATAAGCTCGTGGACAACGTTTTTTCCACGAGCGCGTCGGGAGCAAGCCCGGCGTGGAGCCCGGACGGACAGCGGCTCTATTACACCAAGATCGATTTCGTCAGGAACACCGACTACTATAACGACATTTTTTATTACGACATGAAAGAGGACAAAGAGGTGCGCGTGACGCACGGGCTGCGGCTGCGCGACCCCGGTCCTTCTCCCGACGGGAAAAAGCTCGCTGCTGTGGAGAACCGGCTCGGCAAAACGGCGATCGTCACACTCGAGATCCCGCCACGCGGCAGAACTGTTACGAAGGAGGAGGTGACGTACCTCACTGCGGAAAGCGATCTCCAGTATGCGAACCCGCGATGGAGCCCGGATGGAACGAAGATGGCAGTTGTCGTTTGGCAGCCGGGCGGCGACACGGACATCTGGATACTCGACGGACGGGGAAAGAAAATCGATGAGATCTCTCACGACCGCGCGATCGACGGCGCGCCTGCATGGAGCCCTGACGGGAAGTACATCTATTTCGCGTCGGACCGCACGGGAATATTCAATCTCTACGCCTACGAACTTGAAACGAAATCAATATTCCAGATCACGAACGTCCTCGGCGGCGCCTTTACTCCTTCACCCTCTCCTGACGGAACGACCATTGTCTTCTCATCGTACAGCGCACACGGCTTCGACATTCACACGCTCCCGGTGAATTCCGCTTCATGGAAGGCTGCCGAACCCTACCACAATCCCTATCCTGCGGTCCAATACGAAGACAAGCCGGTTGAGACAAGTACGCGGCCCTACAGTCCGCTCTCGACAGTGTATCCGCACTTCTGGCTCCCCTGGTTCGGTTATAGTTACGAAAGCGGCGTGCTCGGCGGGTTCTTCACCTTCGGCCAGGACGTGATCCAGCGGCACCAGTACTATCTCACCGCCCTCTACGGGCCGAAGAAAGGCAGGACGTGGTACAGCCTTGACTATTTCTACGACGGGCTCTACCCCACGTTCCACATCGAGGCGTCGGACACCGACGTCACGTACGGCGATTTTCTCGTCGATCCGAAAGGAAGCAAAGATTACGTGGAGCGGGAGGAAACCCAGGGCGTCTCGATGATCCTCCCGCTCATCAAGAATGAAATGCAGCACTCACTCACCGTCGGCTACCGGCGGCGGTATCTCTCCCATCTGACCGCACTTCCGCCGTGGCCCGGCTACAGCGGTCCGATACCTGCCGAGGGCACCCTGGCATCGGCAAGGCTTTCCTACCTTTTCAATGACTCCCACCGCTACCCCCTTTCGATCAGCCCGGAAGCGGGAAGGACGATCGAAGTCGGCGCCGAGCGGTTTGACCGGTCCCTGGGAAGCGATTTCAATTTCACGAAATATACGGCCGACTGGCACGAGTATATCGATTTCCCGTGGAAGCACCACGTGCTTCAG
>JAWOJY010000077.1:0-18516 GCA_033854515.1 Nitrospirota bacterium | reverse complement strand
ACCCTGTTGAACGAAGTGCCCCATTTGGTCGTGAAGGCCGGGCAGATGCCTTTGCCGGAACTGGCCGCGCATCCATTCAATCCCGGCGACGGCCTCGATATGACGGAAACGGCGATGCTGGCCGTTGTCAACAATCCCGAACTCAAGGCCCTGCGGGACAAGCGGGGCATCGCACGAGCGGAGCTGATGGCAGCCGGGATCCTGCCCAATCCCCAAGTGAGCGCGGGGCTGGACCATCCGACCAACGGCGGCCCCGACATCGTGAACGCCTTCAACCTCGGGCTGAGCTACGAAATCGATGCGCTCATCACCCGCAGCGCCAAGATAGACGCCTCACGGGCAGAGAGCCTGAAGATCGACCTGACGGTCCTCTGGCAGGAATGGCAGGTCGTCCAGCAGGCGCGCCTGCTGTTTATCGCGGCCAGGGAGCAGGAGAAGCTGATGGAGCGGTTGCGGTCCTTTCAGGAACTCATGGGCGCCAAGTACGAGCAAGCCCGAAAAGCCCTGGGGGAAGGCAACCTCACGATCGATGTGGTGAGCGCAGCCTTGACGGAGCTACAGAACGCGAACAGGAACATCAACGATCTTGAGCGGCAGATGAGCAAAACACGCCACGACCTCAACGCGCTGCTCGGTCTGTCTCCTGATGTCAAACTTGATCTCGTGGGTCCCATCGACCTGCCCGAACCCGGCCAGGCGGAGATCGAAAAGGAGCTCGCAGAGCTGCCGCAGCGGCGGCCGGATTTGCTTGCGCTGCAGGCAGGTTACCAGAGCCAGGAAGCGCGCTTCCGCGCGGCGGTCCTGGCGCAGTTTCCCGCGCTGAACATCGGCCTGACGCGTGCCCGCGACACCACTGGGATCTATACCACGGGCATCGGCGTTACGCTGAGCCTGCCGGTCTTCAACCGCAACCAGGGCACTATCGCGATCGAAAAAGCCACCCGCGAGCGTTTGTACGACGAATACCAGGCCCGCCTGAACGAGGCGTACGCTCAGGTGAAAAGCCTGCTGGCGCAATTGCACATGGCAAGCCGGCAATACAAGGAGGCCAGCAGCGTCCTGCCGGAAATGGAGAAGACCGCAGCCCGTGCAAAGGCCGCGCTGGATGCGGGCAACCTGGGCATCACCACGTATACGGACCTGCAGGCGGCCCTGCTGAAAAAACAACTGGAAGCCGTGAACCTCGAACAGACCCTGCTCGATGAGCGAGCGGCCTTGCAGACCCTGCTCGGCAACAAACTGCCCGGCCCTGTCGCTGCCGAGGCAGTCGAACTGGAAAAATGAAATGAGAAAAATCTTTCTCTTGAGCGCTGTCATAATCATTTCCGGGGCCTTCAGATACGCTGCCTCGGCTGACGACGTCATTGCGCCCGTGCAAACGCAGCCTGTTGCCAGGCATGAACTCGCGGAAACGTTCTCCTGCTACGGCGCGGTGAGTGTTGATCCGCTCAGCACGGAAAGCGTGAATTTCCCCCGCGCCGGACAGGTTACCCGCCTGCTGGTCGTCCAGGGGGAGGTGGTAAAAAAAGGCGCCCCTATCCTGGAGTTGGACACCAGCCCAGAGGAAGGCGCTGGCTACGAGCAGGCGCAGTCGGCGGTGGATTTTGCGCGAAGCGAATTGGCCCGCGTGCAAAGCCTGCTGGAGCAGCAACTGGCGACCAGATCGCAGCTTGCGCAGGCCCAAAAAGCGGTGAACGACGCCGAAGCCGCATTGGCCGCCCAGCGGAAACGGGGGACCGGGCTGAAGAGGGAGCTATTGAGCGCGCCTTTTGACGGCATCGTCAGCGCAGTGCAGGTCGCCCAGGGCGAGCGCATTCGGGCAGGCGCAACGGCGCTTCAATTGGCGCGGCGCGACCGGCTGCGGGTGGTCTTGGGCATCGAGCCGGAAGATGCCCTGAAAGTGAAGCCGGGGATGCCGGTGCAGCTCACGCCGGTGTTCGGCGGCATGCGGGGCGCGGAAGGCGTAGTGCACACCATCCACGGGATGATCAATCCGCAGACAGGGCTCGTTGACCTCGCCGTGAGCCTTAAGCCCGAACAGGCGGTCCGTTTGATGCCGGGAATACGCGTACACGGGCTGATCACGCTCAACCGTCGCCGGGGATTCGCGGTCCCGCGGCAGGCCGTCCTCGCAGATAAGCGTGGATCGTATATCTTCGTGGTCAGAAACGGCCTCGCCCGCCGCATCGATGTCCGGACCGGCGTGGAAGATCACGGACTCGTCGGCATCACCGGCCCCTTCAAAGAACAAGAGAGGGTCGTGGTGCTGGGCAATTACGAGCTCCGTGACGGAATGGCGGTGCAGGAGTCCGCGCCATGAACTCCTTTTCCCTCTGGACCCAGGCCCACCGCCGCTCGATCCTGTTCCTGGTCCTCATCCTTGCCGTATCGGGCGCGGTTATTTCCTTCAGCCTGCCGGTCGCCCTGTTCCCCAATGTAAACTTTCCCCGCGTCGTGGTCTCGCTGGACGCGGGAAACCGCGCCGCGGAGCTGATGGAACTGCAGGTAACGCGGCCGGTCGAAGAGGCGGTGCGCGCGGTGCCGGACGTGCATTCCGTGCGCTCCACCAGCAGCCGCGGCAGCGCCGAGCTTTCGGTCAATTTCGGATGGGGCACGGACATGGTGTCGGCGATGCTGCAGGTGGAGTCTGCCGTGAGCCGGGTGCTGCCGGAGCTTCCTCCGGGCGCCGTATTCAGGGTCAAGCGCATGGACCCCACGGTCTTCCCGGTCCTCGCGTACAGCCTGACCTCGCGCACCCGATCCATGGTCGACTTGCGCGACATCGCCCAATACAAGCTGCTTCCCCTTCTGTCCGGCGTCAACGGCGTTTCGCGCGTGCAGGTGACCGGCGGCAACCGGGAAGAATACCGCGTTACCGTGGATCCGGCCCGGCTCCAGGCCCTGGGGCTAACCTTGAACGACGCGGCCCAGGCCCTCTCCGCAGCCAATGTCATCACAGCGGTCGGACGGATGGAGGACCACTACAAGCTCTATCTCGTGATGTCGGACACCCGTTTCTCCAGCCTCGAGCAAATCCGCCGGACCATACTTCGCAGCGGTCCTCGCGGCATAGTCCGCCTGGAGGAAGTCGCCTCCGTGGAGCGCGGCATTGTGCCGCAGTGGATACGCGTGACCGCGGACGGCCGCGACGCGGTCCTGATCAACGTCTATCAGCAGCCGGGCGGCAATACCGTCAAGATCGACGATGACATCAAAGCACGGCTCGCCTCGTTCGGGCCGCAATTGCCGGCGGACGTGCATGTCAGCGCGTGGTATGACCAGAGCGAATTGATCCTCGCTTCCGCGGCCAGCGTGCGCGACGCCATACTTATCGGCGTACTGCTCGGGGCTGTCGTGCTGCTGCTGTTCCTGCGCAATATCAAGATCACCCTGATCGCCGTCGTCGTGCTGCCCACGGTGCTCGCGGCCGCCATACTGGTGTTGTACGCGACGGGGATGAGCTTCAACATTATGACGCTGGGCGGCATGGCGGCCGCGGTGGGGCTGATCATCGATGACGTGATCGTGATGGTCGAGCATATCATGCGCCGTCTGCGCGCCGGCGAGGGCGATCACCAGGGGCGCGTGATGGCCGCGGCCCGCGAGTTTGCCCGGCCCCTCGCCGGCTCCTCCTTCGCCACGATCATCATCTTTCTGCCGCTGGCGTTCCTCGGCGGGGTAACGGGCGCCTTCTTCAAGGCGCTCTCGCTCACCATGGCGTCGGCCCTCGTCATCTCGTACCTGATCACGTTTCTCGCGGTGCCCATCCTGGCGGACCATCTGCTGGGCAAAAAAGAGGCAGAACAGAAAGAGGGGGGACCGCTCACGGAGCGCGTCCATCGCCGCTACGAACGCATGATGCAGCGCGTCCTGAAGCGGCCAGTCCTGATCCTCGCGGGGATCATTCCCCTGCTGGCGCTGGGGTATATCGGCTACCAACAGGTCGGCTCCGGCTTCATGCCGGTGATGGATGAAGGCGGCTTCATACTGGACTGCCTCACCCCGGCAGGCACAGCGCTTTCCGAGACAGACCGCCTGATGCGCCAGATAGAGGCGATCATCAGGGCCACTCCGGAGGTGCTGACCTATTCCCGCCGCACCGGCGCGCAGCTGGGCGGAGGACTGACGGAGGCAAATTCGAGCGATTTTTTCGTGCGCCTGAAGCCGCTGCCCCGGCGCCCGATCGACGAAATCATGGATGAAATCAGAAACAAGGTCACGCGCACCGTGCCCGGCGTAAAGATAGAACTGGCGCAGCTCATGGAAGACCTGATCGGAGATTTGACCGCGGTGCCGCAGCCTATCGAAATCAAGCTGTACTCGGACGATGTTTCACAACTGCGCGCCCTGGCCCCCCGCGTGGCCGCAGCCATTGGCGGGATCCCGGGCGTGGTGGACGTCAAGAGCGGCATCGTGCTCGCCGGGGACGCGCTCGAAATCCGCGTGGACCGCACCAGGGCCGCGCTGGAGGGCGTTGACCCCGAAGTCGTGACGCACACGCTCGATGACTACCTGACCGGCCCCGTGACCACGCGGGTCCAGGAAGGGCTCAAGATGGTCGGCGTCCGCGTTTGGGTCCCCGCGAACCTGCGCGCGACCGCGACGAAAATCCGAGGCCTGCTGCTGCGCGCCCCGGACGGGCATGTGTTCCCTGTGAGGCGGGTGGCGGACGTGACGGCGGTGACCGGCCAGCCCGAACTCACGAGCGAAAATCTCAAGCCTATGGTAGCGGTTACGGGGCGCATCTCCGGCCGCGACATGGGTTCTACAATACATGACGTGCGCCGGGCCCTGGCCCGCCCCGGCCTGATGCCGCAGGGCGTTTATTTCGAGCTGGGCGGGATGTACGCCCAGCAGCAGATCGCCTTCCGGGGGCTCATTGCCGTGTTCCTCGCGGCCCTGGCCCTGGTCTTTCTGCTCCTGCTGTTTTTGTACGAACGCTTTCAGATCGTGCTGGCGATCATGGCGATCCCGGCGCTTTCCGTGTCGGCGGTTTTCATCGGCCTCTGGGCCACCGGCACCGAGCTCAACATCTCGGCGATGATGGGAATGACCATGATCGTCGGCATCGTGACCGAGGTTGCGGTCTTCTTTTTTTCGGAATACGGAGACCTTGCGGACACGATGGACACACTGCCGGCGCTGATCGCGGCCGGAAAGAATCGCATGCGGCCGATCGTCATGACCACGGTCGTGGCCATCCTGACGCTTCTGCCGCTGGCCCTGGCCATCGGACAGGGCTCGGCCATGCAGCAGCCGCTCGCGATCGCCATCATTTCCGGGCTGGCGGTGCAGGTTCCGCTTGCGCTTGTCGTGCTGCCCGCGCTATATTACCTGTTGTCCCGGGCAAAGCCTGTCTCACGCGCGCCGGAGAAAAGCAGGAAATAAGCGTATGCGTGTATTGATCGTAGAAGACGAGAAGTCCCTCGCTGACATCCTGAAAAAAGGGCTCGAGGAAGAAGGATATGCCGTGGACGTGGCATACGACGGCGAGGATGGGCTTTTCATGGCGGAAAATGAGCCTTCAGATATCGTCATTCTGGACATCATGCTTCCGGTCATCGACGGGATAACCATACTCAAAAGCATGCGCAAGGCGGGGGTGAAAACCCCTGTGCTTATGCTTACCGCGAGGGACGCCGTGACGGACAAGGTGGCCGGCCTGGACAGCGGCGCCGACGACTATCTGACCAAGCCCTTCTCCTTCGAAGAGCTCCTCGCGCGCATGCGGGCGTTACTGCGGCGGAATACCGAGGTGAATTCATCCGTGATCGTGATCGGGGACCTTGCCATCGACACCGCCGCTCATGAAGTAACGCGGGGAGGGAAAGCCGTCGTGCTTTCGGCGCGGGAATACACGCTCCTTGAATATATGGCGATGAACAGGAATACCGTGCTGAGCAGGACGTCCCTGACGGAACACCTTTATGACCGTGACTTCGACCTTGACAGCAATGTCATTGATGTATTCATCAACCGCATCAGAAACAAGATAGACAGGCGGCATGGAACCAAGCTCATCCACACGGTGCGGGGCGCCGGGTACATGCTGAAAGGATGAATGTTTACCTCGATCAAGGCAAAAATAATCATTTTCCATATAACCGTCCTGTTTTCGATCCTGTCGGCGCTGGGCATTTTTCTTTATTTGAGCCTCGACAGGATCGTCTACGACGCAATAGATTCGAGCCTCTTATCGAAAGCAAAGACGCTGACCACCCTGATCAATACGGACGTTGAGGATGAGACGGAGTTCAAACGTTCCGACGAGGTCAGGTGGGAGTACAGTTCGCCCAAGTCGACAAGCTACTTTCAAATACGCCGCATTGACGGTTTCACCCTGGAGAAATCCCCGTCCCTGAAGGGTTCCGAACTCCCCTATTCCGCGAACGAGGAGCGTACGGATTTCAAGACCATTCGCGTGAACGGCGCCCTTGCACGGCTCGTCGATTTTCACGCACCGGCTGAGATTACCTATGCGGCGAAAAATGGGGATCAGGGCGTTGTGATTCAGTGCGCAGAGGACATAGGGAATCAGGTCGACCTCCTTCAGCGGTACAGGCTGGTTCTTTCCCTTTCCATCCTCTCCATCATGATCATCTCCGCGTTGGGGGGGCTCATGATCTCAAAAAAGGCGCTCGCCCCCGTAAAGGACATTTCAGGGATAATCGACAAAATTTCAGAATCAAACCTCTCGGAAAGAATAAATCTCGAATACGTCCCGAAGGAGTTGCGAATCCTGGCATCCTCCTTCAACCACACCTTTGACCGTCTGGAGAGGGCGTTCAGCCGCCAGAGGCAATTTGCAGCGGACGCCTCCCATGAACTGAGGACCCCGCTGTCGGTCATCCTGAGCCAAAGCGAGGTAACATTGAGGAGGGACAGGACCGCTGGGGAATACAGGGAGGCCCTCGCAGCCGTCGGGAGGGCCGCGAGGATGATGTCGGACACCGTCCGTAAGCTCCTTACCCTGGCCCGCTTGGGCGCCGATAAGGTTGATCTTCAGATAGAACACATACGGCTCGTCGAAATCATCCGCGAATCGGTAAAACTATTGACCCCTCTTGCGGACCGGAACGGCATCAGCATCACGGTATCGGCAGATGCGCACGCTGTAGTCCGTGGAGACCGTGCAGCGCTGCTTGAGCTGTTCGGCAATCTCATAGACAATGCCATCACGTACAATATTCCTCGGGGAAACGTTGACATCTCCGCCGAAGAAGAAAACGGGATAATCGTGGCCACGATACGCGATACGGGAATCGGCATTTCCGGGGAGAATTTGGATAAAGTCTTCGACCGTTTTTACCGTGTCGACAAATCACGGTCAAAGGAAAGGGACGGCGCAGGATTGGGCCTGAGCATCTGCAATGAAATAGCGAAGCTGCACGGAGGCAAGATAGAGATAGCGAGCACATTGGGAACCGGAACTACGGTGTCGGTGTTTCTGAAGGAAGGAAGAAGCGGCATGGAGCGCTGACATCTCTTCATGTTTTTTCAAGGCACAGCCGAACTCCGAACCCGCGATACGGGCATCGTACCGTTGATTGCGGCCTTCAGGCCGCATCAGATTTTGTGTTGAAATGGCTCATTCAAAAAATGTTACCTTTCGTCTTAGCCTTAACGTAGCGGTAGATCGCATAGATCACGACGAGGAGCGCCGCAAGTACCATCGCCGCCAGATGTTCGACCCTCGTGACATGCTGTTTGATCACCGGCAGGCTGTAACCGCCCATGTAGCCCGCTCCGACCATAAGGGCGATGGTGAACAGCGAGGAGAACGCGTCCGCCAGGAGAAATTTCACGGCGGACATCTTTGTCACGCCTGCGGCAAGGAATATTTGTGCCCTCAGGCCGAATAGGTGACGTCCGATCAGTATGAAAAGAACGCCCAATTTCGCAAATCTGTCCTCAAGCAGTGAAAGCCGTTCGAACGTCATGATTTTGCGGAACTTCCTGTGAGTAACGATCCTGCGTCCGTATTTCCTGCCGACGGAATAAAGTCCAAAGTCCGTGATCAATATTCCGGCATAGATGACGAGGAGGGCGGGGACAGGTCTCGCTGCTTCTGTGGAGATCAGGAACCCGCATAAAATGAGCGTCGTGTCCTCGGGGAATGGGAATCCAAGTGCTCCGAGAATGAGGAGAAGAAAAAGGCCTATATAGGGAGATTGTTCTATGAATCCGGTCGATATCATAGCCATGTTTGATCATTTCCGTAAAACCTTGGCGTCTTCTCTGAAGTACTCACAAACTGATTCTGAATGAGCCCCATTGGTCGAACTTTCGTCGTACGTCCAGCCGCTCATCGGTTTTTGGAATGCATGATTCAAGTATAGAGTATTGTCTGGAATTTGAAAGGCGTTAGGAGCTCTTTTGATTTTTTATGAGATCGAAATACGCTTCCCTGCACCTGTTCTCGATCTCCATCATTTTCATGAAGGCTTCCCGAAAGTCCGTCCTCCCCGCCGCGAACACGCCGTGGCCGTAGACGATGCAGGCGCCCGACTCTTTTACCGCCGGCGGTGCGGTCCTGGCGATTCCGCCCGCGCCGATCTCTCCGGGGACGATGGGCACGCCGCAGGCAAAACGCTTTCGTGTGCAGTTCCTTCCGCAGTCCTCCACGTCGCATCCCTCCTCCGTGCAGTGCATCGAGAGGATCACGCTGAACTTGGGATGACCGTGGAGCACCGCATGACAGTCCGTGGAAAGATAGATTGCTTTGTGCGCGGGGAGCTCGGACGAAGCTGAAAGCCCCGCTGTGGACGTGTAATCCACCGGCACGGGGTCGATATGGCCTTCGAGTTCGTCAAGGGATGATGCCGTCTGGCTGATGTAGATCGTCTTTCCGTCGAAATAGCTGATGTTGCCGAAGAACGAGTCCACAAGACCCTTCTCGACGGTATAGCGGCCCACGCGCCAGAGTTCGCGGAGGACCGCGTCCTTCCCCGTAAGAGGGCCGGGAGAAAACTCCAGCCCGCCTGCTTCGAGCGGCTTCAGCCACTTCGCGCGGAACGCATCGAAGGCCTCCCGCTCACCCGCCGGCGTAAAACCTTCAGTCGCGATATCGAGGAGATATTTCACAAAGGTGGTGTGGAATACGGTGGAAAAAGCGATGAAGGACTGCTCGACCGTGACCCCGCCGGTCGCAATGACGCCAAGGTCCTCTATCACCATGGCCTTCCGTTCTTTGAGGCGACCGATGATCTTCGGCGCGAGTTCTCTTTTCGGCCGGCCCGACCATTCTTCTCTTCTGATGAACGGGATGTCGTGAAAGAACGTCTTGGCCTCGCTGTCTTTCGGCGTGATGCGGTCCGCCGCGGGGTCAGACCGGCGAACAAGATAATCGGCAAAGGGCAGCGCAGACCTGGCGAAGAGCAGCGAAGTTATGTTCAGTCCGGAAACGACCTCGGAAAAAACCGGCAGCCACTCGTCATCACGGTTCGTGATGATCCCGTCGTCCATGACGTAGAACCGGATGCTCTCCGGCACGGCCGTCCTGTCGCGCAGCAGTTTCCGCGTGTATTTCTCGATATGGTCTTTCACATCATGCCCTCACCTAACCTTATAGCGTTTTCACCCTCCTCTGTCAACGATAAAGGCCGCTTCTCTTCACTATTCCGTTGACAAAGCATGTCGCGGCATGGTATAAAACACGGCTCAATACAGCGGCACGGAGCAGGAGGAAAGGCGATTTCTTTTTTCTGCCCCTTTGCTCTATGCGCCGTGTCCTCTGCGGGACGACGACCCGCGAGAACTCATATGTGTTACAATCCCAGCGTAATTGACAAGGGAACCAGAATGCTCAAACGAACCGACCTCAGAAACATCGCCATCATCGCCCACGTGGACCACGGCAAGACCACGCTCGTGGACGGGCTCCTGCGCCAGAGCGGGACGTTTCGCGACAACGAGCGCGTCCAGGAGCGGGTGATGGACAACATCGATCTGGAGCGCGAGCGGGGCATCACCATCATGGCCAAAAACACGGCCGTGCGGCACAATGACGTGAAGATCAACATCGTGGACACGCCGGGCCATGCGGACTTCGGCGGGGAGGTGGAGCGTACGCTCAAGATGGTGGACGGCGTGCTCCTGCTCGTCGACGCCTCGGAGGGACCTCTTCCCCAGACCCGCTTCGTGCTCAAGAAAGCACTCGAGCTGGGACTGCCGCCCATCCTCGTGATCAACAAGATCGACCGCCCGGACGCCCGGATCAATGAAGTGGTGAATGAAGTCTACGACCTCTTCATCGACCTCGACGCCACGGACGGGCAGCTCGATTTTCCCATCGTATATACGAACGCCCGCGACGGGATCGCCAAACTCCGGATGGAAGATGAAGGCAAGGACCTTCAGCCGCTCTTCGACCTGATCGTGAACACCATCCCCGCGCCCGAAGGGGACGAGAACGCCCCGCTCCAGCTCCTCGTCACGAACATCGACTACAACGACTACGTGGGGCGACTCGCGATCGGGAGGATATTCGCAGGCACCGTAAGGACGGCCGGCCTCATCGGCGTAGTGAACAGCGCAGGAGAAACGATCAAGACCAAAGTGACCTCTCTTTACGGGTTTCAGGGGCTCAAGCGCGTGGATGCTGAAGCGGCGACCGTGGGCGACATCGTGGCCCTGGCGGGCGTGGAGGGCGTGAACATCGGCGACACGATCACCGATCCCGAAAACCCCGCCCCTCTCCCGCGCATTGCCGTTGACGAGCCCACGATTTCCATGATTTTCTCGATCAACAACTCTCCCTTCGCAGGCAAGGAAGGCAAGTTCGTAACCTCCCGTCACCTGAAGGAACGGCTCGAAAAGGAGCTCCTGTACAACGTGGCGATCAGGGTCGAACCGCAGGACGCAACGGACAGCTTCAAGGTCATGGGCCGCGGCGAGCTGCAGCTCGCGATCCTGATAGAAATGATGCGCAGGGAGGGCTACGAGCTGTCGGTGTCCCAGCCCGAGACCATTGTGAAACAGGTCGACGGCAACGTTCTGGAGCCCATGGAAGTCCTCGTCATCGACTGCCCCGAGGAGTTCATCGGCGTCGTCACGCAGAAGCTCGGCGTCCGCAGGGGCCGCATGACCAAGATGGCGAACAACGGTCACGGCAGGGTGCGGCTCGAGTTCCGCATTCCCGCCCGCGGGCTGATCGGCTTTCGCTCGGAATTCCTGACCGATACGCGGGGCACGGGCCTCCTGAACCATCTTTTCGACGGGTACGAGCACTGGCAGGGGCCGATCGCCAGGCGCACGACCGGCGCGCTCGTGGCGGACCGGTCGGGAAAATCAACGACCTATGCGCTGTACCACCTCCAGCCGCGCGGCGAGCTTTTCATCACGGAAGGCACGCCTGTCTACGAAGGCATGATCGTCGGGGAGAATTCGCGTGAAAACGACATCGATGTGAACGTGATAAAGGAAAAGAAGCTCACGAACATGCGCGCCTCGGGAGCCGACGAGGCCCTGCGGCTCGTGCCGCCCCGCCTTCTCTCTCTCGAGCAGGCGCTCGAGTTCATCAAGGAAGACGAGCTCGTGGAAGTAACTCCCCAGACCATCCGGCTGCGCAAGAAGATACTCGAGGTGAACAAACGGCCAAAGAACAGGGAGCGGATTGAATAGCCCGTTCCAATGCCGTTTTCCGTCCTGTCACATTTCTATCTGCGTAGCTATGCCGTGAAGCTTGTTCGACGGGAGCTTATAAAAATGGACCATCGACGGGGTCAGGTTCTTGATCATGGCGAAGATCTTCCAGACGAGGTTGTTCGTAACGACATTGTCCAGGCCGTAGAAGATGACCTTCTCGTTGATGCCCGCCTCCCGTAATATCTCCTCCACATCCACCACTTCCATATATCCCATCTGGATCTCGAAGGACCGCAGGCCGGGCGCGAGGTCCTCCTTGAAGAAACCGGTAACGCCGAAGGGGTCCTCGCGCCTCACGAGTGATACGATGATGTTGTCCTCATAGATGATATTGTTCAGGAACATGGTGTGAGGGATGTACGGCGGTATCTCCTTCACGTCCTTCGCGAAGAACAAAGCCGTGCCTTTGATTTTGTTCAATTCCTTGTACACCTGGTTGTAGCTCAACAGGAAGACGTCGAGGGGCATGGGGCTGAGCGACCGGTACAGCTTCCTCTGGCCTCGCGTATAGACGAGGATGATGCTGAAGGGGACCATGGCGATGATGATCGACCAGTAACCGCCATGGGGAATTTTGTACGAGTTCGAGACGAGAAACACCGCGTCCACGAGGGTGACGAGCAGCGAAACGCCGGCCCGGAACAGGTTCCGCCTCAGGGAGTAGATCCAGGTCATGAATATGCCGGTGAGCGTCATCGTTCCCGTGACCGCCAGCCCGTATGCCGCGGCAAGGAGCGCCGACTCCCTGAACTCGAAGATGATGAACAGCACCGATGCGAGCAGGAACCAGTTCACGACGCCGATGTAGATCTGGGAGACGCGTTCCGTCGACGTATAATCGACCTTGAACATGGGCATGACGCGCGTCGTAATCCCCTGGTACACTATGGAGAACATCCCGCTGATCATGGCCTGCGATGCAATGACCGTCGCGATGATGCTGAGGACCAGGAACGGGATGTACAGTATGCCGGTTTGCTGGAAAACCATTTCAAAGAGTATGTTCTTCGCGGCGGGATGTTGTATCTTGAATGCCCCCTGTCCGAGGTAGTTGAGCAGCAGGGCCGTGAATACGAAGTACCAGGCCCGGACGATCGGCTGACGCCCCAGATGGCCCATGTCTGCGTACAGCGCCTCGCCTCCCGTGGCACAGAGGATCACTTCGGAGAGCACGAAGAACCCCGAAATGCCGTGCTCGAACAGGAACTTGAACGCGTAATAGGGATCGACGGCCTTTACCACGGAGGGAACGTGGAGGATGGAGACAAGCCCCGAAAAAGCGATGGACAAAAACCACAGGAGCATAAGCGGTCCGAACGCGCCCGCGACCTTCTCCGTCCCCTTTCTCTGAAAGGCAAAGAGGGTGATGGTGATCGCGCTTGCAATCAGGATCAGGACTTCCTGCTTCGTGTGCTCGAGACCGGGGATGAGGAGCATACCCTCGACGGCGCTGAGGATGCTGATGGCGGGGGTGATGATGCCGTCGCCGATGAGCAGGGAAATACCGATGAACGAGAGGAGCGTAACGAAGGCCAGCTTCCTGCTCGATTTGAGCATCGGGGCGAGGATTTCCTTGAGCACGATGGTGCCGCCCTCGCCCTTTTTCCCGAGTCTCATGGCAAGCCAGGCATATTCCACGGTCACGAGTACCACCAGGGTCCAGACGATGAGCGACAGCACGCCGATCATGTTCTCTTCCGTGGGCTTGGTCAGGAGAAAAATGACCGTGAGAGTGTAGATAGGGCTCGTCCCGATGTCGCCGAACACGAGACCGAAGGATTTTATGATGCCTTTGACCGGGGGTTCTTTTTCGAGCATAGGTGAAATCGTACCATACGAAAAAAGCCCTCGCTGACGCAAAAGGCTTTTCGGCGAATCACGGCCGGTTCACTTCATTTCGTAAAGGTCGCCTTTTCTACGATCACTTCATATTTATACCCGTAACCGAAATCCTTGTCCTTGTGCAGGGTGCCCTTTGCTGTCACGACGTCTCCGACGGACGGCAGTTCCTTCGACGTCACGACGATGTCATGGGTCCCTTTTGTCTGGTCGCCGGTCCCGTCCTGCAGATGAATCCAGTTCACGCCCATGATGCCCGCCGAGACCTTCACCACCTTGCCCCGCACGACGACGGTTTTACTGTCAAGCTTTGAGCTGTCCCCGTACAGTTCGGCCACCGTATACGCGTCCGGCCCCGTCGCCTTCTCGACCCGTATTTTGTCGGTCGATGCCACTACCGCGGCTTTGCTGCCGCCGGTTGCGAGCTTTTCGGCTTTTGCCGCAGTGCTCGTATTCGATGAGGCCGTCCCATCGGAAAAGATGATCCTGTCGAACGTGCGGTTGAGTTTTTTGCTCGTAAAATTGGTCATCTCCACGCCCGGCCGGAACGTTAGCTTCTGGCCTACCGACACCGCCATCTCCGGCACCGCCACCCACGTTTTCTTGCCTTTCTTCTCGAGACAGACGTATGTGTACCCGCCCGCATTCATCGTCTCCACGACCTTGCCCGACGGAGAGGACGTGTCCCGGGGCGACGGAGACGGTCCGCGTGCCGCAAGAGGGCCCGTGGAAAATATGATCTTTTCGAACGTCCGGTTGAGCTTCGTGCTCTTGAAATTAGTCATCTCAGCGCCCGGCGCAAGCGTCAGCTTCTGGCCGACCTTTACCCGCATCTCGGGCACGGCTGCCCACGTTTTCTTCCCCTTCTTCTCGAGACAGACATAAGTGTATCCACCGGCATTCATGGTTTCAACCACTGTACCCGAAAGTTCGGACAGGGAAGCTTCTTCCACAGCTTTAGTGATTGACTGGGCGGGAGGTTGTGGAGTGGCCGGTTTTTCTGAACCGACCAACGGATACGCGCCCTGGGCAGCGGCAAGGCTCATCAAGGTCGCAGCAACGACAAAGGACAGCGAAAATCGTTTCATGGCAATACACCTCTTTGATTTTTTTTACAACCCGGCAATCAGCTTTTTACACCATACGAGCGATGAGTGTCAACTGTTATTTATATTAAAAAAGACCCGGTTCCATCCACGAACGTCGAGCGCGAGCATATCCTGAGCGTTGGTCGCCATATCATATACGTCCCATGATGCCGTACCACGCAAGACTGAGGTACTCGGACAGAGCAATGGTGGAGGTGTTGAAATTATCGATACGCGGGATGAACGAGTAAAACGCCAGCTTTCTCTGTTCCCCCATGTATCCTGCCGGCGCCGGATACGGGTCGAAACCCTGTGCCTTGAACATGGCGACCGCCCGCTTCATGTGAAAAGCGGACGTAACGAGGACGATCCTTTTTCCCTTCACCTTGCTCTTTGCCGCTGCGGCGCTCTCGATGGTGGTGCGGGGGCCGGCCAGAATGGTCATGTCTTTTTCCGGGACGCCGAGTCCCGCCGCGACACGGCCCATGGCCTTAGCCTCCACGATTCCCCGCCGCGAAGGGTCGCCGTTTCCGCCCGTGATGACGAGGGGGATGTGAAGGGCCCGGTAGACCCTGACTGCCGTGACGACCCGTTCGAGAGACACGTCGGATGGCACTGTTCCGAGTCCCCGCCACGATTCGTCCCGTGCCCCTCCCCCCAGCACCACGATGGCGTCTGCCTTTACCGGGGTTCCCTTCCACGCCGGATAGTTTCCCTCGAGCGGGTTTATCAGGGCATCGGACACGGGATCGATGCTCAGGAAGTAAAGGAGCAAAACACCCGAAGCGATGAAAAGCCTTCCGATAAAGCGGTTGTCCTTCCCGAGAGAAAGACCGAGAACCAGAAAAATGAGAATAATCGCCGGGGGAAGAAGCATGTACACAATTACTTTAGCCGCGATAAAAAACATGGGACCCCACTCCTTCGCCGTTATGATTTCGCTACAACCGGCCTCTTGCGTCTGTTCATCAGCTTTACCACCTCGAACCACAGGATACTGATCGCCCCGGCGGCAACGCTTATGAGCAGATCAACGGCGTGCATGAGCGATAACCGAAACAGGTTCTGCAGAAAAGGAACGTACAGCACCAGGCCGAGAAACACGAGCGCGCCCCCGGCCACCCACCAGAGCGCGGCATTCGGCGTCCGCAGCGTATCGATGATAACGCGCGACCACGAACGGTTCGTGAAGATCAGCCCCAGGTTGGCGATGATGAGCGTGGTAAAGGCCAGCGCCCGCGCATCCGTTTCGCTCTGCCCGCGTCCCAAGGAGACGGTGTAGACCGCGAGGATGGTAATCAGAACAATCAGGCCCTGAAGCAAACTCAGGCCAACGGTCCGTGTGCCGAACAAGGGCGCGCCGGGCCTGCGCGGCGGCCGTGTCATAGCGTCGTCCTCCTCGGGCTCGGCCTCGAAAACAACCGAGCACGCGGGGTCGATGATAAGCTCGAGGAAGACGATATGGACCGGAAGGAGCACGAGCGGCCACTTGAGCAGCACCGGGATGAGCGACATGCCCGCGATCGGCACGTGCACGGCGAAAATGTAGGAGATCGCCTTCTTGATGTTGTCGAAAATCCTCCGTCCCATGCGCACCGCCCGGACGATGGACGAAAAATCGTCGTCGAGCAGCACGAGCGCCGATGCCTCGCGCGCCACGTCGGTCCCGCGGCCGCCCATGGCGATGCCGATGTGCGCTGCCTTGAGCGCGGGCGCGTCGTTCACGCCGTCTCCGGTCATGGCCACGACCTCGCCGTTGGCCTTGAGCGCATTTACGATCCTGAGCTTCTGCTCGGGGACGACGCGTGCGAAGATATTCACGCTGCCGATGCGGCGCTTGAGCTGTTCATCATCCAGGCGGTCCAGTTCGGCGCCGGTTATAATCCCCTCCGCCTGCGTGAGCCCGATCTGTCGCGCGATGCTCGACGCCGTTCCCGGATAATCGCCGGTTATCATCACGACTCTGATTCCGGCGGTATAGCATTCCCTCACGGCGTCGGCCACGCTTGGCCGCACGGGGTCGGCCAGGCCTGCAAGCCCCAGAAACTCGAAAGTAAAGTCGTGCTGCTCCACGGGAAGGGCCGCCATCCGAAAGCGTGAGCGGGCGACGCCGAGGACGCGCAGGCCGTCGTTCGCCATGACCTCGATCGCGTCCGACAACTCGCGCTTGCTGGCTTCATCCAGATGGCACAGGTCGGCAATCGCTTCGGGCGAGCCTTTGGCCGCTATCACGTACTCGTCCCCCTTCGGCGATTTCCAGACATGGGACAGGGCCATCAGGCTTCGCGACAGCGGATATTCGCGCACCAGCGTCCAGTCGTCGTGGAGGTGCTCGGTGCGCGAGAGATAATGGACGCCCAACTCCTTGAAGGCCTTCTCCATGGGGTCGAAGGGGTCCTTCTGGCTCGCGAGAATGCTGAACTCGATCACTTCGTGAAAGCTTTCCGGAATGTCCGCCTGGCCGCGATAATCGACGGTGCAGAAGTCTCCGTGTGCATACATCCTGCTTACGGACATCCGGTTCTGCGTGAGCGTGCCGGTCTTGTCCACGCAGAGCACTGTGGCCGACCCCAGGGTCTCAACGGCCGGCACGCGCCGCGTAAGCACCCTCTTCTGCGATATGCGCCATGCTCCCAGGGCGAGGAATATGGTAAGCACCACCGGGAATTCTTCGGGCAGCACCGCCATGGCGAGCGTAATGCCCGCAAGAAAGCCGTTCAGCCAGTTCGCTCGCGTGAGTCCGTACACTATCACGACGAGGGCGCACAAGAGAAGGCCGACGAGAGCAAGATTACGGACGATCCTCCCGGTCTCCCGCTGGAGCGGCGTTTCCTCGATTTCAACACTCTGGAGCGCCTTGCCGATTTTCCCGATCTCCGTGTCGGTCCCCGTGGCCAGCACCGTCGCGATCCCCTGCCCCTGAACGACGAGCGTTCCGGAATAGACGAAGGGCAGATCTTCTCCGCCCGGCCGGGCCATCTTCGAGATCTCTTCCCGAGCTGCCTTGCGCACGGGAACGGACTCGCCGGTCAGCAGGGACTCATCGACTGAAAGATTGGTCGATGACGTGAGCGTTGCGTCTGCGGGCACACGGTCTCCCTCATGCAGCACGAGCACGTCACCGCGCACCACGTCGCGCCCCGGGATGCGCATCTGCCTGCCGCCCCTGACGACGAGCGCACGCGGGCTCGACAGATCACGGAGCGCTTCGAGCGCCCGCTCGGTCTTCCGTTCCTGGTACAACGTGATGCCGATGACCACGAAGACGAAGCCGAGGAGCATAAGCGCTTCCTGGATGTCCCCGAGAAAGAGGTAGATGACTCCGCCGGCGCCGAGAAGGAGGAACATGGGTTCGCGCACCACGTCGAAGGCGCTGGCAAAGAGACTGCGCTCTTTCGTCGAGGGCATCTCATTATACCCCTCCTGCTTCAGCCGTTCTTCGGCTTCCTGCTCGGTGAGCCCCGTTATGGAGTTGATGTCGAAGGGAGTGGTCAATGCAGTTACCTTAACCACAGAGGCGCAAAGAAATTCTTGGGAAGAGATTTGGTCTTCCCTTGGGTTCATCGAGCCTTTGTGGCGGATTGTTTTTTCAGCTTGCGCACAGGCTATCAGGAAGTTAGTATATCCGAACCGGGGAAAATTGAAAAGCGCTTTTTCTTTCTTTGTACCGGGGGATAATAAGAACGATAAGAATTCTTCCACGAGGAGAAAAAAAGATGAAATTCATATCGGAACTGTCGTGGGGGCTCATCATCATCGCCTGCCTTACCCTGGGCCTCGCTCCCTTTACCCCGCCGCACATATGGGAAAAACTCCGGATGCTCTCGCAGGGCAGACTGGTACGCGTGATAGACTGGTTCGACCTTGTACTTCACGGTACGCCGTGGGTACTGCTGCTCCTCAAGGTTGTTGCATTCATACAGAAGAAATGACGGCACCGGGC
>JAWOJY010000076.1:0-12228 GCA_033854515.1 Nitrospirota bacterium | reverse complement strand
TCGCGAACAGCTTGTGGCTGCTGGGGATGTTCGGGTTCACGCACGGAGCCCATGAATGGCTGGTGCTCGGCCCCCTCATCGAGGGGGAGCACCTGACGTTCCCGCAGATTTTTGCGGCGATTGCGCTTGCCGCAGCAGTGGTCCTTCTTTCATTCGTTTTTCTTCTTCAATTCGGCCTCTCGCTGCTGCGGGCCGTCGATGATAAATGGAAGCGGCCAGCCAGGGCGGTCCCCGCGGCCCTTTTTCTCATCTGGATCGTCTATCTTGTGCATTACGGGTTCCACAGGGAGGGCGGGTTCCGCATAGACCTGCAGTACCTGCGACATGCCGCCATCGCGGCGAGATTCACTTTTGGACTGACCGGCGGGGTCCTGACCTCCTACGGCCTTATTGCGTATTCGCGGGAGTTGAGGGTCTTGAGCCGTCCGGTATCGCGAAAACTGCATTTCGCGGGAATCTCGTTTGCCTTTTACGCCGTGTTCGCGGGACTCTTTTCTTCCCATACCGCGCTGCCGTTCATCTCGGTCCCCGTCGAATTGTTCCGTGGCGTTTCGGCGTTTTTCATAACCTACTTCATCATCAAGGCGCTCAATATTTTCGATATCGAAACGAGGCGAAAGATCGAACAGCAGATGAGGCGCGTCGTTCAGGTCGAAAAACTCTCCTCCCTCGGACAGCTCGCAGCCGGGATCGCTCACGAGATCAACAACCCCTTGACGAACGCCTCCCTCGGGATCCAGACGCTCAGGTATAAAATGAAAAAATGCAGCAGCGAACGGGAGGTCGTGGAAAAGCTTGACGCCGTCGAGCGGAACATCGACAAGGCCTCCACGATCGCACGGGAATTGCTTCAGTTTTCCCGTCAAAAAGACTCGGAATTCGTCCCGTGCAACGTAGGCCACGTGCTCAAAGGAGCTCTCACGCTCCTGCAGCACAAACTGGGCAGCGTGACCGTTCGCCACGCGCCGGAGGATGTCCCCGACGTCATGGGCGACCCGGTGAAACTCGAACAGGTATTTATCAACATCCTCTCAAACGCAGTAGAGGCGATGCCCGACGGGGGCGAGATCACTCTCGGCGCGACGGTGAAGGGCGATAAGGTCCAGGTGCGCATATCCGATACGGGGCCGGGGATCCCTCAGGAGCATCTCCCACGGGTATTCGATCCCTTTTTCACGACAAAGGAAATCGGCGTAGGCACGGGACTCGGGCTTTCCCTCTGTTACGGCATCGTCACGCAGCACCACGGAAGCATAGAAATATCGAGCCCGCCGGGAAAGGGCGCGACCGTGATTGTCAAGATTCCCACAAGAGAAAGGTATGCGGAATTGCATGAAAAAGATGCTGATCGTAGACGATGACGCCGAACTCAGGAAAAATCTCGCTGAGATTCTGAAGGCCGATGGATACGTGACCGACGATGCCTCCACGGCCGGCGAGGCGATCGAGAAGGCGAGGAACGACGCCTTTGACGTGGTGCTCCTCGATTTCATGATGCCGAAGATGAACGGGATCAACGCGCTCCTTGAGCTGAAAAAAATACAGCCGAAGGCAAAGATAATCATGATCACGGCCTTTGCAACCGTGGAAAGCGCGGTCGACGCCATAAAAAAAGGGGCGAGCGACTACCTATCCAAGCCCTTCAAGATCGACGAACTCCTGACAACGGTGCGGCGTGTGCTCGAAGAAGCAAGATTCGAGGACGGCATGAAGAAACTGGACTTCGACAACACGCTGAGCTCCCTCGCGAGTCCGATACGAAGGAACATCCTTAAACTGCTCTTTGCCCGCGACCATATGCGTCTGATGGAGATCACGAGGGAACTGGGGATCGAAGACCACACGAAGGTGGTCTTTCACCTGAAGATACTGAAGGAATCGGGAATCATAGAACAGGACATGGAAAAATCCTACTCCCTGACAAGAGAAGGGATGAAAACCATGGACTGTCTGAAGACACTCGAGAATTTTCTCGCAAAATGACCGCGGACGCCGCCTCCTCGCCCTGTTGTTCTCTCACGTCGGCCTGACCACATGCGCATAGCCCTTCTTTTCCGTGTTATCAATGGCGCAGATTTGCCCAGTATCCCGTCCCTTCCAATCGTGTGAATTATACTTCACAGAAATTCCATTTTCAGTGAAGTTAAATTCACTTGACCCGGAATTGCTTTTTGTTTAATACTTTCTTCATAAATCATAAGGCCGTAAACGCGGGCGGCGCCAAAGGCGTCCATTGAGAAAAATGATCCCGCAATCGATTTGTAAAGTCTAAACTGAACAGGCACAGAGTAAAAAATCATTCGGAAGGAGGTTTAATTAACATGGAGAGGAAAAGGCTGTTAGGTCTGATTGGTCTCGTAATCCTGATCAGTGGTGTATTTTCACCAGCGTTACGCGTGCCCGAGTTAGGCAATGTCAACTACTTTGTGTGCGGGAAAGGCGATGGAACAATTCTCATCATGCTTGCTCTTATTTCCTCATTGTTTGTGCTTAAAAAGAATTACAACGCCTTGTGGTACACAGGGTTTGGGTCCTTAAGCGTTATTGGTTTCACATTTGTGAATATTCAAAAGGGATTGGCGGAATTACTTTCTCCCGTGGCGCACACCTATCACCTTTCCTGGGGATGGATCGTTTTGATTGTCGGCGCGGGATCGGTGATAGCTGCGGCGGCGCTCAAGGAAAACACCGTAGAACTGGCGAGCGCGTATTGACACTAGCTTTTTCCCGGCTCGGCGACTTACAAAAGGGAGAATAAATATGACGTCAAAAACAAATTGCTGGGAGTTCAAGAAATGCGAGCGACAGCCCGGCGGAAGGCTGGTCGGGGAGTTTGGCGTTTGTCCGGCGGCTGCACATGAGATGTTAAATGGCATCCATGGCGGGGAAAATGCGGGCCGTGCCTGTTGGGCGGTCGCCGGCACTTTCTGCGGCAGGGCGGTGCAGGGAACGGAGGCGCAGAAGCAGCACAACTGCTGGATGTGTGATTTTTTTCAGCTTGTGAAAAAAGAAGAGACGCCGTCTCCACAAGGGTTTTCAGCATCACTGCTCGGTATGAAAAAGGTGCTTGAAAAGTCGTAGGCCTTCGATTTGCAACTGCCGCTCTATTGCTGTAGAAGCGCCGCGCGACAGTTTCAACCTGCTCGGCGGTATCAGTCGGCCGCCGCTGGCCTATTCGCCCGGCAAGGTGCGGCTCTCCGTCAATCAATACCCGATCTATGAAAGTCGTGCGCTCGACCTGATAAGCCCGAAGAAGGTTGATGGCATGCTCTCGGCTGATCAGGCAGACACCTTGTTCAACGGCAGGAGGAGATATGGGAAAACTCATGGTTGAGCCTCTTTTTTATGTCCTTTTTGTTTACGGGCTGAGTTTTATCGTTCTGTCATATCTTATAGTCTACGGGGCTAAAAGGGCAACATCATTGACATTCATATCGACTTTCTATATGCTTGCCTTGTTCGGTTTTACACACGGCATAACCGAATGGATAGATTGGGTGCGGTTCATCATGAAAACTCTGGGCGCAGGAGAAGTCAGGATTGTAACCTATATGTCCCAAACGTTTTTGCTTATTTCCCTTGTCTTTTTACTTCAGTTCGGGGTCAACCTCCTAACATACAAGTCGGAAAATAAGGCCGTTGTCAGGGCAATTCCGCTCTTTCTTTTCGCGATATACATTGCGGCTATTCATGCAACGGGGGTTACCGATATCATTAAAGCTGGTCTTATTGGGCGGTATAGTTTGGGATTCACTGGTGCAGCTTTGAGCGCAATCGTGCTCTTCGCGCTGGGCAATACCGTGAAACCCCTCGGCGTCCGGAAACTAGTTGTGGGGCTGACTGTCGCAGCAGCCGGATTCGCATGTTACGCGGTCTTCGGCGGGCTGATAATTGAGCCAATAGCCGGTCTCCCTGTTCAGTTATTTAGGGCTGCCTGCGCATTTACGATTGCAATTTCCTTTTCTAATGTTCTCGATGTGTTCAAGGCAAGTGAGTGATTTCAGCCCCTGTCTCTTTTCAAAAGCGAGGCTCACGTACCGGACAATGCCCCTGGCGCTCGTTACGCGACCCTGAACTTGGACATTCTCCTGGATTCGCTAATCGTCGGCGGAATACGGGCTGAGCCATGTGCTTCATCCCGGCATAACCAGTGGAAAAAGCCTACGCGCGGGAAAACCCCGGGGCAGGAGACCGCGGCTTTTCAAGTTTTTCCCTCTATGAGGTGACCCACGTTACATATGAGAATAGCATATTATGCGGATTAAGACACTCCGGGAATGCCGCGATGTCTAAGCTCTGCGGCTGACACCATATTGATTTTACGTCTTCGCAAGCCTTCGATAACAGAAGCCTCGATCTTCTCTTCAGCCATATTTTCACGCAAGCTCAGCTCTCAGCCTGGATGGATACTGTTTTTCAGTTGGGTAATGGCCTGATCTTTTTTATACTTTTTATCAAGTGCGGTTTTGTGCTCATAGTAATATGAGAGCGAATCATGAATTTGCTCAAGCTTAAGATGAGGGCACTCATCAACAATTTTATCTGCACTCATCCCCATGAGTTCATATTTGACCGCTGTACAAGACACTTTTGAATCAACGCGTAACAAAATCACAGATAATATGAAAAACGCAATTAACTTTATTGAAAGATAAAAGTGCCGCAACTCGAGTGCAGACACGCCTGCTCCGTGCTCCGGCAGGTCACGCGACGCGTCTTTTTTCCTGCAAAAGGTGCTTCTTGTGCAAAACGCTCAGGCAGGCTCGACCGCGTTAGGCCATATAATTTCTTAAAAGCTTGCAACAGAAAAGCAGCTCTATGCCAAAATTTGTCAAGAGAGATGTCCAAAAATTGTCCGTTCTCATAAAAGAATCCGGCAGAATGTATTGAAATCCTTCATAACCAGCAACTCACTTACAGGCATGAATATTGCTGTAAAATGATTTGCTTGGCTTTTTCTTAGTATGCCCGCTCCATGAAAGGGGGACAAGAATGAATTGCTGGGAGTATAAAAACTGCCCGGAAGAGGTGTTCAAGATCTGCCCTGCATATCCTGACAGCGGTTCCGCCTGCTATATGGTCACCGGTGTAAAGTGCGGCGAGGGCACGATAGAGTTTGTAAGCCTGGACGAACAGGTCGGCTATTGCGACAAGTGCGACTTCTACGCGCAGCAGCGCTGGCAGGGGTCGAGTACTGCATCGCGGCCATGACCGAATCGTGCTCTATGAAATCAAGAATCCTGCACTACCGGATTCAAGCGTGTTCTAACACGCCGGCCGATAGTGCATTCTTTATGTCCGTAGGCTCTGCTGCGTTTCAAGAGAGAATGTCCAGCTACCTGGCAATTGAGTCTGTTAAGAGGTTATTGATGACAAATCCAAAATTTTAAATTTTACCATGGCCAGTTTGACCAGCTCATCTACTGCAAAAGCATCGGAGCCGCAGTCAATCCTCTCTTCTCATCTGAAAAAAAGTATCCCCCGAACGCTTCCGCCTTAGCCGTTCGACAGACGTGGCCGAAGCTGTGTCCTGCTCAGTGATATCATACTTTAATATGATATTCTTTTCTTGTCGCATTTTATTTGCGATAACATCTTGACAAGAATTTTAAATATCAATACACTCGTCTCATATTCGCACGGAGGTCAGGTGATGGGAGTTTTTTTTGATGAGACGAAACAGATAGAGCAGTGGCTTTCAGAGCGGGGCCTGAATAAAGAAGAAATAGGACGAGGCATGAAATTTCTTCTGGGCGAGGACTGGAAGCAAAAGAGCGCCCATCAATTGCTCGACAGTCTCCGGGCAAATGGATTTACCATTTCCAATGAGATGCCGTTTTTTGCCGACGAGCTTGAGGCTCTCGTGCGTGGCGCGATCAAGCTGGCTGATTTTTACCGGAGACGATAGGCCTGATAACAGGCAGGCCCGGCCGTCTTCGCCGGATCGCCTGTCTTCCTGCAAGAGCCCGCGTCGTCCGGCCGTTCTTTCCGCTTTTTTCTTCCCGTGGACTGTTTTCCCGCCCTTTTTGCACCTTGGCAAATGAAAAAGTGATGTTATCTTTTGATTCATTATCTGTGACGTCGGGAATCATGCCCCTGCCGCACATCCGGCTCTGAAGCTTTACCGTGGGCGAGTGCCCGTTCAAAAAGCCGGGCATGGCGATGGAGTTCGTGGAAATATCGGACGGCGACAGGGACGCTGTGCGAAAACTTTATCACGGAGCAGCTGACCGGAGACATTTCGCAGCAGGAAAAAGAATAAATCGACCCATTTTTGACTTCCAGCACTTTCGCGGCCTTCGTATTGGTTCAAAGATGTCGGGTCGGCTTGCGCGGGCAGGGACAAAGCGGTCAGCGAGTATGGTGGGTTTTCTTCTGCTTCACGACCGCCGTGTCCTCTTTCTTCGCTTCCGTTTTCTTCTCTTCCGTTGCCGTGGAGGTCGGAGCGGCGACCGGCTGCGTCGCCTCCGCCGGAACACTCACCGTGTCGGACGTGATAGGGGAGGCTGCGGAGTGCGCGGGAGCGGGAATCGCGTGCATGATGTCGACATGCTTGAGGGTGCTCCAGTAATAGGCTACGGCGGCCGTGAGCAAGATGAGCCCTGCCGCGGATCCGTACAGGAGCTTCCGGTAAAAGCCGAGTCCCCGCACAGGCGTCGTGACCAGGGTCTCCTGTTCGGACGGGGCCTCGAATATGTTCGCTTCGACGAGGTAGTCCGTTATCATCTTGAGCGATGCGGCCTTGTTCGTCTTGCCGGTGAGCCGCTTGCCGAGCTGCCGCGCCACCACCTGCATGGACTCATATCGTCTGTGCGGCTTTTTCTTCATGCACTTCCTGATGACCCGCTGAAGTCTCCAGGGAATGTCGCTGTTCAAGCGGCGGGGCGGCAGGGGCCTGTCCTTGAGGATCCGGGCGCTCACCGAGCGCGATTCGTCCTCAATGAACGGTTTTACCCCGGTGAACATCTCGTACAGCACAATCCCGAATGAGAACATGTCCGACTTGCCGTCGAGCGGCTGGCCGAGGATCTGTTCTGGAGACATGTACGCCGGCGTCCCAAGAAACGTGCCGGGGAGGGTGAGCGACTGGAGCGCCTTGGTATGGGCGATTCCGAAGTCCATGAGCTTTACTTCGCCGTTGCGCTTGATCATGATGTTCCCCGGTTTGATGTCGCGGTGAACGAACCCGCGCGTGTGCGCATATTCCAGCGCGCTGCACGCCTGGAGGGCTATCATTATGCCCACATCGACCGGTAGCGGCCCGCTTTTTTCAAGGATCTCCGCCAGGTTCGTACCGTCCACGTATTCCATGACGATGCAGTAATCGGGCTTGCCCCAGTAATCATAAATATGGACGATATTTTCGTGCTGGAAGGAGGCCGACGTCCTGGCCTCCCGCTCAAAACGCTGGACGATCTGCTCGTCGGCGTGGAACGCTTTCTTGAGCTCCTTGATCGCCACCGGCCTGTCAAGAGATTTCTGGATCGCCTTGTACACGGTCGCCATGCCGCCGGAGCCGAGTTCAGACAGTATTTTATATGCCTTGTTTTGTTCCTTCATAGAGTTTGAGTGATCCCTCTCTGTGTGCCTGGGTCCCGTCAGCCCTTTACGGCGTTTCCTCGATTTTTACCACAACGACTGTTATGTTGTCCACGCCGCCCTGTCCGTTGGCGAGACGGATGAGGGCCTCCGTTGCCCCATCGGGAAGGAACGCTGAAAGGGTGCTCGCGATTTTGTCGTCGGTCACCATTTCCGTCAGCCCGTCCGTGCACAGGAGAAGGACATCGCCTTCCTCCACGGCGAGCGTCGCCTGGTCGACGACGATTTCCCTGTCTATGCCCACCGCACGTGTGATGACGTGGCGATAGGAACTCGTCTGCGCCTGGCGAGGGGTAAGGGTCCCGGCGCGCACCTGCTCGGCAACAAGGGAGTGGTCGTCCGTGATCTGGCACATCTTCCCCGCCCGGAGCAGATAAGCGCGGCTGTCGCCGATATGGGCCACAAAGGCCCTGCCGCGCCACAGGTGAAGGACCGTCGCCGTACTCCCCATGCCCGTGAGCGAGGGCCTGGATACCGTTGTCTGGAAAATCTTCGCGTTTGCGAGAGTGAGCGCATGGCGGAGTGCGGCAGCGCGAGGCTCGACATCCCGGGAAACGCTATATGGCGGAGTGCTGTCATGCCCCGAGAGGATGTCGGGCGCCAGCTCCCGGAGCGTTTCAACAATCAGACGGCTCGCGATCTCGCCGCCCTCATGCCCCCCGATGCCGTCGGCCACGGCGAACAGTCCGAGACGGTCGTCGACAAGATAGGCGTCCTCGTTGTTTGCTCTCTTTTTCCCGGGGTCGGTCCTGCCTGAGGAGAGTATTTTCATCGTGAACAGTTGCTTCGCGTCTTTATTCTATGACATATACGGACTGGCCCGGTCGTTCGGCGAGCGCGAACTCCATCACGGTGCCCCCGATCTGAAACAGGACGCCGTGCGCAAGATTGGCCTGTTTGATCGACGTGCCGTCGACGAACGTGCCGTTCGTGCTCCCCAGGTCCTTGAGTATGAACTTGTTCTTGCAGAATTCTATGGCGGCGTGGATGCGGGACACGGTGGGATCATCGATGATGATATCGGCCCCGGTCCCCCTGCCGATGACTGTGCGGCTGTTCGTAATCGAATACTCGGCGCCCTTTTTATTTCCTTTCCTGACGACGATGGATACGGCATATTTAGGCGGGATTTCGGAGAGTTCCTGTGCGGAGTTGACCCGCTTCGTGTCATCATCCAGCCCGTCGCCGGAAGGGTTGCCTGTGTGCTTTTCGGAATTCATGCCTTATTCTGTTTCCGTATTCTTCGGAGATGGTAAAGTAACGCCGCCCTCCATGGCCGGCTGAAGAGTTTCGCTCTCCCGCGGGACCTAGCTGATTTCAAATACCTTGCCGCTGCCCGCGTCTTCGAGTATGAACTGGATGGTGGTATCGCCTATGGAGACCTTGTCCCGGTTCGCGATCGGCGACTGGCCGACGGTTTTGCCGTTCAGTATGGTTCCGTTGGTGCTCCCCAGGTCCTTCACGACAAACCCCGCGTCCGTGTACACGATTGCCGCGTGCTGGCGCGAAACCAGGGAATCCTTGACAACGATGTCCGCCGTTTTGTCTCTGCCGATGATCGTGGTTACGCCGGTCAAGGGGTATTCCATGCCTTCAGCATGCCCCCGAAGTATGACGATCGATGCGCGATATCTGACGGGAATTTTTTGAGTAGGGTCCGAGGTTGCCCGGATCCGGGTTGCATCGTCGGTCGGTTCCGCTCGTGACATTGCGCCTCCCTCCATTTTCTGCCGTGTTCTTTACTACGCGGTATGATAAAGCAAGACGACCGCATCGTCAAGTCGAAAAGATACGACAGCGAAGGGGAGGGCGCGGGAGGCACTCACGGAAAAACAGGCAGACTTACTGCTCTTTGAACCGCTGCGCTTCCCTCTGGATTTTTTCCATCTCTTCCATGCGCGACTTGCACGCAATGCAGTAACGGGCAAAAGGGTTCACTTCGAGGCGTTTGATGTCAATCTCCGCCCCGCATTCCTCGCACAGGCCGTAGGTGTCGTTCTGAAGTTTTCGAAAGGCGTCCGCGATGTCCTTGTACTGCTCGTACTTCATTTCCAAGAGGGAGTTGCTCACACCTTCATCCATGTCCAGGCTGGACAGGTCCGCATTGTCCATAGCAGAGTCGATCTTTTGTCCCGGCTCCAGGGAAAGCTTTCGGCCGAGTTGATTTTCCAGCCCGGCCACGATTTCGTTCCGCTTTTTAAGGAGCATTTTTCTCAGGAACTCCTTACGCTTGAGCGTGGCAGTCGGCGTCTGCGCCGGTTTTTCGGCTGGTGTCGCCGGAACGGCTTTTACGGAGGATTTTTTGACCGGTTTTTTCCCAATCGCTTTGCTCACCGCTTTGCCTGCGACCTTACGGGCAGATTTTTTTATTGCCTTTCTCGGTTTTGCCTTCACCCTCGCCGCCGTTTTTTTCTTAGCGCTTTTTTTCACAGCCATGGTCATGACCCCCTTGAAGACGTTGAAGCGTTTATGGCAGCACTGTGCCGATAGAGTAAATACATTATAGCAAATAAAAGTACGGTTGGTCCCGGAGGACAAATATTTTCCAAAAACGCCTAAAAACGCGACATTTCCGTACTCAAGACGGGCCATTATAATTGTCTCGCCGGTCAAATTCAAGAGAATTCGGCGGGCGGCGGGAACCGGGAGGGAGTGTGGTGATTTCCCTTTCCCGGCGACGCCGAAAGATGCTATAATAACCGAGAGTTACGGAATCTTTTTAAGGAGGGCCTATGAGAAGAGCCGCTGTACTCATCACGGTCATGTTTCTCCTGTCCGGGTGCGCCGGGATCAAAAAAACCTTCAACGTCGTAGCCGACCCGCACGATGCCGATATCCGGGTCATTTCGGGTGCCGGGAAGAAAGCGCGCAGTTACCGGTCGCCTGCGGAGGTGTCCGTAAGGGTGTCGAAAAATCCTGCTCTTGCAGCCGCGGCGCGGCTGGAGGTGAGCCGGGAATCCTATAGACCGCAGACCATAGCACTGAGCGACATCAAAGACGGCGAGACGATCGACATAAAACTGGAGAAGATGGTCCGCTACCGTTTGAAGTTCCGTCTGGTCAGTCCCGCCAAGTCGGAGGAGATCAAATTCCAGGATGCGGTCCTGGCGGTTTCGTTCACCGTCGGCGAACAGTCGTTCGGGATGGACCTGGTGAATCGCACGTCTCATACGCTCAAGATCCTCTGGGACCGCGCCGCATACACGGATGTCGCCAACCGTCCGCACCGGCTCATATACTCCGGGATCCGCTTCCAGGACAGGAACAACCCCGTTCCCGCCCAGCCGGTTCCTCCACGGAGCTCGGTACAGCAGGCCATAACGCCGGTCGGTTCCGTCACCTATTCTCCACAGAAAAAGACGTACGAAGTACTGCCGCTTTTCTCTCTTGAGGGCAACGCGGCACTCGAGCTCAAAGGCAGGGTATTTTACCTGTTCATTCCCGTAGAGGTCGACCGGCAGATCATTCCCTACAATTACAAGATAGAAATTGCCGATGTGATAAAGGAGTAAAGAAAAGAAGAGCATGAGGCGGAGGACATGGGACACTGCGCATTGCATTGGCTCAATACGCCATGCTCATCATTCGTATGATTTGCATCATAGCGATTTTTCACGAATAGGGGTATAGTATAATCATGTTTAAGGAAGGTTGCCCGGGAAGCATAGAGATCCGTCAGCCGAAGCCGGAGGACATCAGATGCCAGAAGTGCGGCGAGAAGATCGAGATTTGGAGTGACGAGGCCGAGACCGAGTGCAAGAAGTGCGGACATCTGAACGCCCGCCCAATCGGCACATCCTGCATCGAGTGGTGTGCGTACGCCAAGGAATGCGTGGGTGCGGAGAAGCTTGAGAAACTTCTCAAAGCTTCCAAAGGTTAATATCAGCGCGCTGTTTGCACTGCAGCACGTCCCCTCCCTATTCGGCTCGCACGCATTGGGCAGTGCGACATCAAACCTAGCAGAAAAATAGGCCGCAAGCGCCCATATCGGATTGTAGCGGGCCACCCGGGGCATGCCGTGTCCCCCCTCCACTGCGGACAATCATCCCGTTCGCCAATCATACGATCTAAAATTTTTGCTGTTGCGGCAAAGAACTGTTTGTGATATTCTAGGCCCGAATCCGAAAAGTCTAAGGACTCTGGAGCTGTCTTAAGAAATCCCGACCAAAGGAGAGGACCCGTTCCTCGATTGTTATGGCACTCTTCCCTACAAAAATAGATTTCTTCGAAATGTTCGATCGCGCCCTTGAGAACCTCTCTCGGGCAGCCAATGTTCTCGTCGATACTTTCAACAACTTCGAGCATTTCGAGAAAAAGGCTAAGTCCATCTACGAGTTCGAACAGGAAGGCGATATGCTCACCCACGACATCATGAAGGACCTGAACAAGACCTTCCTCACTCCCATCGACCGTGAAGACATCCACGCGCTCGCTTCAAGGATCGACGACGTCATCGATCTGATATGGGCCGCCGTGGACAGGATGGTGGTGTACAAGATCGACAAGCCGACGCCCGAGGTCATCTCCATCGCCGAAGACCTCCAGATGACAGCGGACGTGCTGAAAAAAGCGCTGCGGGACCTGCGCGCCAAGCAGTACTCCCACGTCCAGGAACACTGCATCGAGGTC
>JAWOJY010000075.1:0-22083 GCA_033854515.1 Nitrospirota bacterium | reverse complement strand
CCAGATAATGATACCAAGGAATTGAGAAAATAGGGTGACACTCCAAGGTTAGTTTTATGAGAGGAGTGTCATCATGGAAACATTAGAGAGTATACAGAAGAATGAGGAAAAAAGGAAGTGCCCGAACTATTATTCCTTATTATAAGTTTAGATTAGCAAAAGAAACCGAAAATTTAAAAATACGGAAATTGATTGTTGGACCGAATCCACAAAAATGGGATGCAACCATACCTGTAGCTTATTTGATAACAAAAAATAAAATAGAAAACTGCACTGTTGGGCTTTCACGAATCCCGTATAGAGGTTGGTAGCAACACTGTTCACGTTAAACATTGGCCTGCATTGAAGATAAACTTTTATTGTAGGCAGGCCGAGAGGAGCGCATATGAGCACCGGGTATCAAGAATGGTTGAAACAAGCTGATTATGACATGGACACGGCACGCTACATGTTCAACGGCGGGAGGTACTTCTATGCCGTGTTTATGTGCCACCTGTCCGTCGAAAAGGCATTGAAGGGTTTGTATCAGCAGCGGCTTAAGGAAATGCCGCCAAAAGTCCACAACCTCGTTTATCTCATGAACAAATTGGGCATAACGCCGCCGGAATCTATCGGAAGATTTCTCATCAAGTTGAACGAAGCCCACGTCGTAACGCGATATCCGGAAGACATCGAAAAACTGCAAAAAGACTATACACAAGCCGCCGTAAACGATATAATATTCAAAAGCGACGAGGCGCTCCAATGGATAAAAAAACAGTTTTGAACATCATATCCCGCTTCAAGCAAGCCCTCGAAACCAAAGGGGTCGGCGTGGAGAGGATTGTGCTTTTCGGCTCCTATGCTGCGGGCACATACCGTGAGGGAAGCGATATCGACGTTGTCGTCATTTCCAAAGATTTTGCCGGCAAGGAGTATTGGGAGCGGGTAGACATCCTTTCCGATGCTATTTACCAGGTTTTCGAACCCATTGAGGCCATCGCCATGACGCCCGAGGAATGGGACCGCCGGGACTCAATGATTGTCGAGTTTGCTGAAAAGGGCGAAGTGGTTTAGACGACGCGAGGGACGTTGATGCACCCATTGCATCGCTGGCAGTGGGGTTATGATAGCAGACTTTACCATGCGGAGAGTGCGATTTTAAACCAGGTGCTTGCCGGTAGTCTGACGGCGCGAGACCGGGCCGGACCCGGTACAAGCGTCCGGAGTATTCGTGGTTGACAAAAAAAATTGCTTGCGGGTACCATTGCTGTAAGGTCGTTTATGAACAATGGCATGCGGCGGGTCCGGGAGGCGTGGTGGTCCGATGAAAGTGCAAGCGCTCGCTCAAGAAATCGAATATCTGAAGAAACAGATCATCGAAAAATACCGGCCGGAAAAGATCATCTTGTTCGGCTCTGCGGCCTGGGGCGACGAAGATGTGAACGACATCGATCTGCTGATCATCAAGTCCGATGTCCCCGCCCACGGCATCGAGCGCATGAGAGAACTTGATGTGCTCATAGATCGCCACATAGCCGTGGATATGCTTGTGTACAAGCCCGCAGAAGTGAAGGAGCGGCTCGCCATGGGCGATCCTTTCATTAAAAAGATAATCAACCAAGGGAAAACACTCTATGGTTGACCGGCGTCTCGTCGATGAATGGCTGAACAAGGCCGATGAGGACTTCGGCTTCGCCTCATCGGTTGTCGAGGTGTCCCCGTATTATGCCCAATTGTGCTTCCACTATCAGCAGGCCGCGGAGAAATACCTGAAGGCGTACACTGTAGCGCGCGAGTTGGAATTTAAGAAGACGCATGATCTGATCGATTTGTTGAATTCCTGCCGCGAAAAGGACTCTTCCCTCTCGGCGATAGTGCCCGATTGCACCTTCCTGAACAGGTTCTATATCGACACCCGCTATCCTGTCCATTGGCCCTCGCATTACACAAAAGACGACGTCCTGAAGGCAAAGCAAGCCGCGGTGAATATTTCAGAAGCAGTGCGAAAGGCCCTGAAAACCGCCGGCCTCTTGAAATAATCTTGGGCCGCGCTTTCATAATTCTTTTGCCCGATGCTCGCATAAACATCACTTTTTTATTCTTCGTAATCCGTCCCTTCCCTGTTTTTGGTTGACTTTTCCCCGCCATGAGGCTAATATTTTCATCTGTACTCATAATGTTTAAAAACTGACAAGAAATCATGCGGTTGCCGCAGATGCCAAAGGTCCAATTCATCTTTGCGATTCATAACCATCAGCCGGTAGGGAACTTCGAGTTCGTGGCGGAGGAGGCGTATCAGAAGGCCTACCTGCCTTTCTTCAAAGTGCTCGAGCGGCATCCGAAGATCAAGATCACGCTGCATTACACGGGCATCCTCTACCAGTTCTTTGAACAGCGACACCCGGAATTCATCAACTCGCTCAAATCGCTCGTGGACCAGGGCAGGGCCGAAATTCTCTCCGGAGGATTTTACGAGCCCATCCTCGCGGTACTCCCGGACATAGATAAAATCGGGCAGGTACGCGCGCTCTCCGACTATATCCGGCGCGCGCTGGGTTATGACCCGAAAGGCATGTGGCTGGCGGAGCGCGTGTGGGAACCCCATCTTCCCCGGTACATCGACGAGGCGGGCATCGATCATGTGGTGGTCGATGATTTTCATTTTAAGATGGCCGGGCTCAGGGACGGGGATCTCGACGGTTACTATATGACCGAAGAGCAGGACGGGCTCATCCGGATATTCCCGGGAAGCGAGCGGCTCAGATACCTGATTCCGTTCCACAGGCCCGAGGAGACGATCGAACTCCTCGCGGGGCTCCGCTCCACCGAACGGAACCGGCTCGCGGTCATGGCCGACGACGGCGAGAAGTTCGGCATCTGGCCCGAGACCTATCATTCGGTATACGAAGAGGGCTGGCTCGAGCGGTTTTTTACCCTCATCGACCAAAACGAAGAGTGGATCGAGACCACGACGTTCTCGGAGTTCATGAAGAAAGAGCCGGCGCGCGGCAGGATCTATCTGCCGACGGCCTCGTACATGGAGATGGGCGAGTGGGCCCTTCCGACGCCGGCCATGAAGGAATACGACGAGGCTCTCGCGAAGGTAAAGACCAATCCCGAGTTTGCGGGCCTGCGGCCGTTCATCAAGGGCGGGTTCTGGAGGAACTTTCTGGCCAAGTATTCCGAGAGCAACCACATGCACAAGCGCATGGTCATGGTGAGCAGAAAGGTGCGTAACGCTCTCGGGGCCAGTGAAGGAGCAGAAGGAGCAGCCGACGGACAACGCATGGTCGACCATCTCTACCGGTCGCAGTGCAACGATTCGTACTGGCACGGGGTCTTCGGAGGCCTCTACCTGCCGCACCTGCGCTCGGCGGTGTATGAGCACCTTATTCAGGCCGAGTGCCTTGCAGACAGGATGCTGAAAGATCACCCTACGGAGTCGGGAGCCGGTAATCGGGAGGGGAAGGCGGATTCCGGCACAACGTCATCCTGGATCGATATTGAGAAAGGCGATTTCGACCGGGACGGCAACGAGGAGGCCATGATCAACTCGGACCTCCTGAACATATTTATCGATCCTGTTGAGGGCGGCAGGATCGCCGAGATCGACTGGAAGCCGCGCTCCTTCAACATCACGAACACGTTGACGCGCAGGCGCGAGGGCTATCACGAAAAGATTTTACAGGCAGCCGGGGCCGTGATCCCGGGGCAACGGGCCGGCGAGGTCAAGACCATCCATGAGCGCGTGGCGGTGAAAGAGGAAGGACTTCAGTATCACCTTCAGTACGACTGGTATACCCGCGGCTCCCTGATCGATCATTTCCTGGGGTCCGGCGTTGATTTGGCGGCATTCATGAAGTCCGAATATTACGAGGCGGGCGATTTCGTGCTCGGCGCCTACCGGATGCATTCGAACAGAGATGGTGATGCGGCCACGGTGTCTCTGGTGCGGGAGGGCATCGTGGCGGGACTGCCGGTAAGAATTCGTAAAGCAATCGCCGCCCGCCGCGGTGATGCCGAGGTTCTTCTCCGCTACGAGATCGCCAACGCAGGCGATGAGGAGTTGAACACCACGTTTGGTACGGAATTTAACTTTTCTTTCCTTGCCGGAAACGCATCCGACCGCCACTACGATATCCCCGGGCACAGCCTTGAGAAGAGACACCTTGCGTCCGTCGGCGAAACGAATAACGTCGGCGAAATGAGGCTCGTGGACGAGTGGCTCAAGATCGGGCTTACGCTCGGGTTTTCACAACCCTCGGTACTCTGGCGGGCGCCGGTGGAGACTGTGTCGCAGTCCGAGGCGGGTTTCGAGCGTGTCTACCAGAGTTCCATGGTGATGCCGCTCTGGAGGCTCTCGCTCGGCGCGGGAAAGTCCTGGAACGCAGAAATACGCCTGAAAATGGAGTAAGGCGATGGAGGATGGTGTATGAAGAAGTTGTGCGCGCTCCTGCTGATGATGGTCATTCCGGCGGTTTCCTACGCCGATAAGCCGCTCGGCGCGGAAGAATACAAATCGATCGACGACCTTGCCGCGATGATATCGTCATACTTTCCCAAAGTGCAGGGCGAGGTAACGTCGGTGCAGGGAGAACTCGTCACTATTGCGCTCGGCAAGAAAGACGGCCTCGCGCCCGGCATGAGCCTTACGCTCTGGAGGGCCGGCAAGGAAATCGTGCATCCCGTGACCGGAGCGGTGATCGGACACGAGGAAGAGGAAGTCGGCGCCGTCGACGTGACCGAAGTCGGCGATTCATCGTCGACCGCCGCGGTGACGAAAAAGATCAAAGACCCCAAAAAGGGCGACCGGGCGCGGATCACGCCGAAAAAGATCAGCATCGCGCTCATCCCCGTGCGGTCCGACCGTATCGAGGTCATTTCCGCGCTTGCGCAGCGCCTGGGCGAATCGGGAAGGTTTTCGGTCCTCGACGCCGCGAAGGTAGACGCGTTTCTGAAAGACAAGAAACAGCGCGACGAGACGCTCGTCAAGGAGATGGGACGCGCTTTCAGCCTCGATGTCGTCGCCGCTGTCGGCGTGTATCCGTCCGAGGGAAAACTTCTCGTCACCACCCGTTTGTTCTATCCCGACGACTCGCGTCCCTTCGAGACCCTCGTGGCCATGCTCGACCCGCGGTATCAAAAGCAGCCTCTCGGCGAGGTGCGGCCCTTTTTTGCGCCCGTCAAAGAAAAGGTGGAAAGCACTGCAGAACTTTCCTTTGCCGCGCGCTATTTTGCCGTGGCGGACCTCGACGGGGACGGCAAGCTTGAATACGTGTTTTCCGACGGGACACGGCTCCATATCTACCGGCTCGAGCCCGCCGGCTGGCACGAGGTCTGGACCGAGGCGGCTCCGCCGTCGACCAGCGATGTGCAGCACATTTACCTCGACGCCGCTGACGTCAACGGCGACGGCAAACCGCAGATATTCGTCACATCCATGGTGGACGGGAGGATCGTTTCCTCCGTCGTTGCGTTCAAGGACGGTTCATACCGCCGCATTGCAGAGCTGCCTGTCTTTCTGAGGGTTCTGAGCTATCCGGGACGAGGCGTCATGCTGATCGGCCAGGACTACGATCCGGTCACGTTTTTCTCCGGGAGGCCGAAGCAGTACGTCTGGTCGGACGGCAAATTCGTTCCCGGCGCAGAATTCGCGTTACCGAAGGGGGTAAATCTCTACGGTTTCACGTTCGCCGATTTCGGCGAGCCGAACCTGCTCCTTGTGGCGATTGACGAGTCCTCCCACCTGCAGGTGTATTCACGCGATACGGTGATCTGGAAGAGCGAGGAGCGCTATCCGGAAGTCGACACGATCGTGTACAAGCCCGTGACCGGAGTCGACGCAGTGCTTGCCAAACAGGCGTATGAACGGGACAAGGCTCACCGTGTGTTCATACGGGGGAGGGTCATGGCCCTCGATATCGATGGGAACGGGAAGGACGAAGTTCTCGTCCCGAAGAACATCCCCGGATTGCTCTTCGGAGGGTTCAAGGATGCCGAGATGGATGACCTGGGATGGACCGGGGCGCGGCTCGAGCAGAGATGGAACATCAAGGACATCCCAGGGGCGGTCCTCGACTATCAGATCCTGAGGGATGAAAAGGGCGACGTACAGATCCTTGCGCTCGTGAAGACCGGCGGCGGCTTGTTTTCGAAACAGGGTGCGCGGGTGATCGTCTATCAGGCGAAGTAATGTGCCGCAACAAAGGCACAAAAAGCGCGAGAAAGGCATGAACAGGGGTTCTTCTTTGCGCAGCTTCGCGGCAAAATGTTTTGTAGTTTTTGATGGGGATTAGGAACGGAAGAACATGAAAAATCAGAATCATACCATCGATGAGATACGCTCCAGGCTCGATCCGGCGACGCTGCCGCGTCACGTTGCCATCATCATGGACGGAAACGGCAGGTGGGCCGTGCGCAGGGGGCTGCCCAGGATTGCGGGCCACAAGAAGGGAACGGACAGCGTGCGCCGCGTGGTGGAACAATGCAGAAAACTGGGGATCCAGGTGCTGACGCTATATGCGTTTTCCGACGAAAACTGGAAGAGGCCCGAGCAGGAAGTGAACTTCCTCATGGGTCTGCTTGAGAGTTTTCTCAGGGCCGAGATCGAAAGCATGAAAGCCAGCGACATCAGGTTCCGGACCATCGGCCGAACGGAAAAACTCCCGTCTTCCGCGCAGGAGTGGATCAGGCGCGCTGTGGCCGAGACCGCCGGCAACGACGGCATGATCCTCAATCTCGCGCTTTCATACGGCGGCCGCGGCGAGATCCTCGAAGCGATCAGAAAAATCCGGCCCGCCAACGGAGCGCCCGGCGCAGTTACGGAGGCGGTATTTTCATCCTATCTCGATACCGCGGGACTTCCCGACCCCGACCTGATCATACGCACAAGCGGAGAAAAACGCATCAGCAACTTTCTCCTCTGGCAGGCGGCATACGCGGAACTCTACTTTACCGACACGCTGTGGCCCGACTTTGATGAGAAGCAATTGCTGATCGCGCTTCTGGATTACCAGGGACGGCAGCGCCGCTTCGGCCTCACGCAGGAACAGCTCGTGCAAAAGTGACGGCTTATCGTAAACCGCTTTTTTAAGACCGTCCGTCGTATGGGGATGTGCAATCTAAGGGAGAATGCGCATGCACAATAAGAGAGTGCTGTCGGGCGTATTGGTAATTCCTGTTCTTTATTTCATCGTCTGGGTACTCCCTCCCGTATATTTTTTTGCACTCGTAGTCATCGCATCGGTCGTCGGTCAATACGAATTTTACAAAATGGCGCGCTCTCACGGAGTCAGGCCGCTCACGGTGCTCGGGAGCGCCCTTGGGTCGCTGACCGTTCTTGAATTCTATCACCCGCTGCTTCCCGGCACGGGAAAGTTTTTTTTTGTGACGGCCTGCATGCTCGTTATCATGATCGCCCGTCTTTTTTCTTCGAGGCCGGTGGACGGCGCGCTCGATGACATCGCCTCCACCTTCCTGGGAGTGTTCTACGTCGCGCTGCTGTTCGGATTCCAGGTGGCGCTCAGGATGGGCGCGCACGGGAAGCAGTGGCTCGTTTTTTTGTACCTCGTGATCTGGGCGTCCGACACCGGCGCCTACTATCTCGGTACCGCATTCGGCAGGCACCGTTTGTATGAGAAGATAAGCCCGAAGAAGAGCGTCGAGGGCCTCGCCGGCGGAATGGTTGCATCGGCAATCGTAGCGCTTTTATGCAGCATCTTGTTCCTGCCTTCGACGGAATGGAAGGAAGCAGCGGCGCTGGGGCTCCTGCTCGCGGCGGTCGGCACGGCCGGGGACCTCACCGAGTCGCTGTTCAAGCGCGCGGCCGGCGTCAAAGACTCGGGCACCATCATTCCGGGACACGGAGGCATGCTCGATCGTATGGACAGCATGCTCTTTGCGGCGCCCGTGCTGTACTATTATCTTGCGATCAGGTAAGATGTGTAAGGCAAGCGGGAAGGCATAGGAAGCGGCCGCGCGGTTTCAGGCCCGCGGTTAAAATTGGAAATAAACGCAGCAGCGGAGTTAAGGCAGATTTGAAAAATATTTCCATATTAGGTTCCACGGGATCGATCGGGCAGTCGACGCTTTCCGTGGTCGAAAAATACCCTGACCGGTTCAAGGTCGTTGCGCTCGCCGCCGGAAACAACAGCGAACTTCTCGAACGGCAGACGAGGCGGTTCAGGCCCTCGGTCGTCTCCATCGGCAGCGAACAGGCCGCGACGGAGTTGAGGAAGAGGTGCGGCGGCCTCCCGGTACGTATCTTTTCCGGCGTCGAGGGCATGGTCCAGGTCGCGGCCGCGGCGGAGACGCAGATCACGGTGTCGGCCATCGTGGGCACAGCCGGTCTCCTGCCGACACTGTCGGCCATTCGGGCAGGCAAGGACATCGCTCTCGCCAACAAAGAAGTGCTCGTCACGGCCGGCGAACTCGTCATGGCCGAGGGGAGGGCCCGGAAGGTGAAGATCCTGCCGGTCGACAGCGAGCACAGCGCAATATTTCAATGCCTCCATGCCGGGACGGGCAGGGACATCAAAAGGCTCATCCTTACGGCATCAGGCGGACCATTCCGCGCCTGCTCGCAAAAGGACCTCGAAAAGGTTACGCCAGCCCAGGCCCTCAAACACCCCAAGTGGAACATGGGCAGGAAGATCACCATCGACTCGGCCACGCTCATGAACAAGGGCCTCGAAGTGATCGAGGCGCACGCCCTGTTTAACGTGACGCCGGAGCGGATCAGCGTCCTCGTGCACCCCCAGAGCATCGTCCATTCCATGGTAGAATATAATGATGGCGCAGTCGTGGCCCAGCTTGGGATGCCGGACATGAAGGGGCCGATTGCTTACGCCCTTTCCTATCCGGACAGGCTGGGCGGCGTTTCACCCGCCCTCGACCTTACGGAGGCGGGCCCGCTCAGTTTCGAGCAGCCGGATATATCGCGCTTTCCGTGCCTGGCTTACGCGTACGAAGCTCTCGCGGCGGGCGGCACCATGCCCGCCGTGCTCTCGGCGGCAAACGAAGTGGCGGTCAAATATTTTCTCGAGGAGAAAATCGGGTTCACGGACATCCCCCGGGTGATCCATGCGGCCATGAACGCGCACACTCCCGCGCCGGTGAAGACCGTGGAAGACGCGCTTAATGCCGATCTCTGGGCCAGGCGGGAAGCGGAGAAGATAATAGAAGCCGTGAAGAGCAAAAAGTGAGAAGTAAGAGGAAAGACCTTTCACATTTCATTTTTTACAGGTTGGCCTGTTTTATCGGCGGTTATGTTATATATTATAAGGAGTTGAAATGACGCTGATTTATTTTCTCATCGTGATAGGCATTCTCGTGTTCGTCCACGAATTCGGACATTTTATCATGGCAAAGGCCGCAGGCGTGCGGGTCGAGAAGTTTTCGCTCGGCTTCGGCCCGAAACTCGTCGGGTATAAGAAGGGCGATACGGAGTATATGATATCCGCCCTTCCCCTCGGCGGATACGTCAAAATGGCAGGAGAGAATCCCGACGAAGAGCCGACGGGCGCGCGCGACGAGTTTCAGGCGAAGCCCGTCTGGCAGAGGGTGATAATCGCCGTGACGGGACCGGTTACAAACATCGTCCTGGCGTTTGCGCTGATGCCGGCGGTATTTTTTATCGGTGCCAAAGTGCCCGCATATCTGGACGAACCGGCCCGTATCGGATGGGTTGAGACGGGCTCGGCGGCCTACAAAGCAGGGTTTGAGCGGGGAGACCTGATTCAGGAAATGAAAAGTCGCGACGTGGATAATTGGACCAAAGCGCTCTCTATCATCGCGGCGAATCCCAACACCGAGCTGGATGTGCGTGTGAAGCGGGCAGGGTTGGAGAAAACGCTGCGGCTGATTCCCGAGGCGGACCCCAGGACCGGCGTCGGTGAAGCCGGCCTCCTGCCGGAAATACCGCCAATCATAGGAAGCGTTTCACCGGGCATGCCGGCGGAAAAAGCGGGGTTGAAGCCGGGTGATACAATCTTGTCGGTAAATGGTTCGCCTGTCGTTCACTGGATTCAATTTTCTCAGGCCATCAGGCAAAACGTCGGTAAGGAAATCACCATCAACGTAAAGCGTGACAATGAGGTTTTGTCCGTTGTGGTCACACCGGAAAAAAGTGAAACTCTGGGATACGGGATAATCGGTGTGGCCCAGGACCTCAAAACAGTCACGAAAAGGTTCGGTGTTGCTGAGTCGATAAAGAAGGGTTTTTCGAACACCATGGATTTGTTCGGATTGACCATTGATGTGTTGAAGCGGCTGTTCTCGTTCAAACTTTCTATAAAATCCCTTGGCGGTCCCATCATGATTGCGCAGTTATCGGGCCAGGCGGCACAATCAGGATTGGCTGATTTTCTTAGACTGATGTCGTTTATAAGTTTGCAGCTGGGAATCCTGAATCTGCTTCCCATCCCGGTCCTCGATGGAGGGCTCGTCCTGTTCCTCATCATCGAGGCGGTACGGAAGAAGCCCCTGTCCCGCAGGGCCATGGAGATTGCACAGAGCATCGGCTTCGCCGCGTTGATTACACTCTTCGCGATAATCTCATATAATGACGTGATGAGACTTTTTGTAAAGTAAGCGGACTCCCGGCGCATTTTCCCCCTATGAGCGAGGCTATTACACGAAAAAAAACGAGGCAGATCTCCCTCGGAAACATAAAGATCGGCGGAGGCGCGCCCGTCGCGGTCCAGTCCATGTGCAACACGGACACGCGAGACGCTGAGGCCACGCTCGCGCAGATCCGGCGCCTTGAGAAGGCCGGGTGCGAGGTGGTAAGGCTCGCGGTGCCCGACATGGAAGCGGCGCGGGCGCTCGGGAAAATCAGAAAGGGAACGGGCCTGCCGCTCGTGGCCGATATCCACTTCGATTACCGGCTGGCGCTCGAAGCCGCGAAGCAGGGCGTCGACGGCCTCCGGATCAATCCCGGAAACATCGGCGGACGTGAAAAGGTCGCCGAGGTGGTGCGCGCCTGCAAGGACAGGGACATTCCCATCCGCATCGGCGTGAACGCCGGCTCGCTCGAGAAGCCGCTGCTCGAAAAATACGGACATCCTGTTCCCGAGGCCATCGTCGAGAGCGCCTTCGGCCATATCCGCATCCTCGAAGACCTGAATTTTACGGACCTCAAAGTCTCGCTCAAAGCGTCGGACGTGCTTACCACAGTGGAGTCGTACCGGCTGTTTTCGCAAAAATCCGACTACCCTCTGCACATCGGCATCTCCGAGGCGGGGACGAGTTTCGCCGGCACGATCAAGTCGAGCGTGGGGCTCGGCATCCTGCTGGGCGAAGGCATCGGCGATACGGTGCGCGTATCGCTGACCGCGGACCCGGTGGAGGAAGTGCGCGTCGCATACGAGATACTGAAGTCCCTCAAAATCCGTCGGCGCGGAGTAAACATCATCTCCTGCCCCACGTGCGGCAGGACCGAGATCGATATCATCAGTCTTGCTCACGAAGTGGAGCAACGGCTCAGCCATATCAAAGAGCCGATCACCGTTGCGGTCATGGGCTGCGTCGTGAACGGCCCCGGGGAGGCCCGTGAAGCGGACGCCGGCATCGCCGGCGGCAAGGGCATAGGGCTCCTGTTCAGGTACGGCGAGATCGTGAAAAAGCTGACCGAGGCAGAACTCGCTGACGCGATTGTGAAGGAAGTAGAGGAACTGGTGAGGAACCGGAAGTCGGAGGACAGAAGACAGACAACAGACAACAGCGGGCAGAGGACAGACTGAATCAAAACAGAACCTGTCAAGGCCCTGTCTGTGCTCTGTGTTCTGATGTCTGATTTCTTGGAGGTTTTCATGCGCTATTCCCGTCTCTTGATCCCCACCCTGAAGGAGGCGCCGGCAGAGGCCGAGGCGGTCTCGCACAAGCTCCTCGTGCGTGCCGGGTACGTGCGCCAGCTCGCGGCGGGCCTCTACATCTACCTTCCGCTCGGCCAGCGGGTGATGGCGAAGATCAACCAGATTATCCGCGAGGAAATGAACGCTATCGGCGGCCAGGAAGTGACGATGCCGGTGCTGAACCCGGCAGAGGTCTGGCAGCAGACGGGAAGGTGGGACGCGATCGGCGACGAGATGTTCCGACTCAAGGACCGGGGCGGCCGCGATATGTGTCTCGCCATGACACACGAGGAGACGATGACATGGCTCGCGGCACACGACGTCCGCTCATACCGGGACCTGCCGCAGATCTGGTACCAGATCCAGACCAAGCTCAGGGACGAAGCGCGGCCCAAGAGCGGTATCCTCAGGACCCGAGAGTTCACGATGAAAGATTCCTACAGCTTCGACCGGGACGAGGAAGCATTGGAGAAGTCCTACCAGATTCATCTCGAAGCGTACAGGAAGATCTATACGCGCTGCGGCCTGAAATTCTACGTGGTCCAGAGCGAAACGGGCATGATGGGCGGCTCCGGCGCTCATGAGTTCATGGCACCTTCGCCCGCAGGAGAAGACGAGGTGGCGCTCTGCGACGCCTGCGGATATGCGGCAAACGTCGAGCTTGCCGGATCGGTGCCGTCGACGCCGAAGTTTCCGGACTGGAAATACGAAGAGATCGCCACGCCGGAGAAACGCACGATCGAGGAAGTCACCCGTTTTCTGAAGCTCACACCGGACCTCTTCATCAAGTCCATCCTCGTGATGACCGATAACGGTCCGGTTCTCTCCCTCGTGCGCGGCGACCAGATGCTGCATGAAAAAAAGCTCGCGAAACTCGTCGGCCCTCACCGTCCTGCACAGAAAGACGAGGTAAAGGGTCTCCTCGGCGTGCCTGCCGGGTTCATCGGCCCCATGGGACACAAAATCAGAAGGATCGCGGACCTGTCGCTCAAACAGGGCGTGTACGTGGCGGGTGCGAACAAGGAAGGCCATCACGTCAGGGGCGTGAAGCCGGGCCGCGACTTCGAGGCCGAGTTCGCCGATATTCACGCGGCCGCTGCGGGCGACGGGTGCCCGACGTGCGGGAAACCTTTGCGCATCGAGCGCGTAATCGAGATCGGCAACATCTTCAAGCTCGGCACCAAGTACTCGGCGCCGCTCAAGGCGAACTATCTGGACGAAAACGGCGTGGAGAAGCCGATCGTCATGGGCAGCTACGGCATCGGGCCGGCCCGCGTGGCTGCGGCGGCGGTGGAGCAGGGGAACGATGAGAACGGGATCATCTGGCCGCTCGCGATCGCGCCCTATCAGATCATCATCGTGCCGGTGAATACGCAGGACGTGCCGTCCATGGATGCGGCTGACGAACTTTACACGGCGCTGGAGGAAAAGGGTTTTGAAGTGCTTCTCGATGACCGCGACGAGCGGGCCGGGAGCAAGTTCAAGGACGCCGACCTGGTCGGCATTCCTTATCGCATCGTTATCGGAGAGAAAAACCTGAGACAGGGGCTCGTCGAGATGAAGGAACGGAAGACGGGCTCGGTCGAGAAGGTCTCGCTCAAAGAAGCAGTCGATTGGATCGCGGAAAAACTTCTTGCGGAAAACGTATAGCTCCCGGGAGCCTGTGCTTATTCTGAAAGGGTCCCGAATTTTTGTGTCGATGTGCGGAGGTCAGGTTTGGAAGAGGATATAGAGAAGATCAAAGCGATTATCGAAGAGACGAGCCAAAGGTACAGGAACCGTGACGGCGCTTTGCACTTTGCTGGCGTCGAAGGCGGCACGGTCAAGATAGCACCGTCCGGCTACTGCTGGCGATGACACATAACGCGGGTGGCCCTGGTCCAGGGCTTACAGGAGAGGTTGACGAGGGAATTTCCCTGGGTGGATCGGGTGATTGTGGCCCCTATGCAGCTCATAAAAAATACTTGAATTCCCTCACTAAAGAGCCTATAATTCGACCGTATATGGGAGGGCGCTTGCAATGGAAGAGATTGTAAAGCTGGGACTGACTGCGCAGCAGACCGCCGAGATAAAAAAGCAGATCGGGTTCGAACTGCATGAAATTTATCTCAGCAAGCGGTCATTGAATAAGCTTCGGGTCTTCAGGCTTCGTCTCAATGAAGAACAACAGCAGGCGATTGAGGAAAAATGGGGTCAGAAGGTGAAAGAGCTCACCGTTACGCGCTCTGTCGCTACACGAATACTATAAAAAATTGTGCACATTCCGTCGACAGCCTTGGTTCCGGTATGGTCGACGGTTTATTTTGATGTTCTGTGCAGCACATGACTGAAAGGAGGTGACTATTCAATGAAAAAATTCGTGATGCTCATGCTGGCATTGGTATTGGTAGCCATGGTAGCCCTCGTCGGCTGCGAAAAGAAGGCTGAAGCTCCGAAACCGGCTGAACAGCCTGCTATGGCGCCGACGGCCCCGGCAGCACCGGCCCCGGCGGCTCCGGCTCCTGCGGCTCCCGCTCCGGAAGCTCCCGCCAAAAAGTAGTTATTTTACAAGAATTACGTATTTTTACAGTAAGGCCCCCCTCAGCGGGGGCCTTTTATTTGAAGCGAACGTGTTCACAAACAGTCCGCCAAAAACTTTTATGCGCTATCGTCGCTGCCGTATCATGCTCCGGTCTCTCTTATCACCCGATACATGCGAACCGTCCACCCGTGCACGCGATATGACCACAACTTATTCGTTGTAATATGGTAAAATGTTGTTACGGACCCGGTGGCAAGATTATGACCAGACTCACGACAGACCTCCTGTGCGACATTTGAAGTGTTAAAATTTCCTCGATCTTTATGGATACCTTTATTACCTTTTTATCGGAATTCTGGCCGCTTATCGTTACGGCGGCAGTAAGCGTTATCCTCGCCGCTTTTTTTGCGGCTTCGGAAACGGCGATCGTATTTTCGAATAAGTCCGATCTCCGCAATCAGGCCGATGCGGGAAAGGCCGCGGCAGCGGCCGCGCTCAGGCTCGTCGAGCAGCGGGACCGTCTCCACAGTGCTCTACTGCTCGGCGAGAACTTCTTTATCGTCCTTGCCGCCGTGCTGTGCGCGGTGATCGCTTTCCATCTGTTCACGGGGACTGCAACGGCCGTGGCGATTGCCACGGTGGCGATGAGCATCGTGGTGGTGCTTTTTGCAAAGCTGGCGCCGAAAGGCCTTGCATCGAGAAACCCCGACCGGTTCGCGGTCATGGTCGCATATCCGATACTCCTGGTCATGAAACTCGTCTCTCCCGCAGCCCGGCTTCTGGCAGCAGTTGCCGATTTTTTCGCCGGGCCGGGCCCGCAGGGCATATCGTGCACCGCCGTGGTGACGGAAGAAGACATCAAGGCCATGATCAATCTCGGTGAAGAGGGCGGCTCCCTCAAGGAGGAAGAGAAGGTCCTGCTCCATAAGGTCTTTGAGTTCGGCGACACCGTGGCCTCTGAGGCCATGCGGCCGCGGACCGAGATCGTGAGCGTGTCGGCAACGTCCGCTCTCCAGGACGTCCTCGCGCTCGTGTCGGAATACGGCTATTCCCGCTATCCCGTGATCGAAGGGACGGTCGACACTATCACCGGGATACTGTATATCAAGGACATTCTCGTCGCCATGTCCGCCGGAGAGGTGCGGCGCGAAGATGGCGTTCAACGGTTCATCAGGCCGGCTCACTTCATCCCGGAAAACAAACGCGTGAGCGAGCTTCTGGCCGAGATGCAGCGCGAGAAGTTCCAGATAGCCATCGTGATCGATGAGTACGGCGGCACGGCGGGGCTCGTGACGCTTGAGGACCTGATCGAAGAAATCGTGGGAAGCATCCACGACGAGCTGGAGATGGAGGAGAAGGAAGTCCAGATCGTGGATGAAAAGAATTTCGTCGTCGCGGGCCAGTCCGAGATCGACGAGGTGAATGAACTCCTCGACATCCATCTGTCCTCCAAGGATTTCAACACGATCGGCGGGTTCGTGTTCGGACTGTTCGGCAGGATGCCCAAGGTCGGCGAGCAGCTCAAGTACAAGGACCTCAAGTTCGAAATCCTCGAGCTTGAAGACCGGAAGATCGGGAAGTTAAAGATAACGAAACTGTGAGAGAGCATAGAGTGGGGGCAGAGCGCATAGTGCAGATGGCTCTGTCCATGCGCTGTATCTGGGGAGGAGGTGGGACGTTGCGTAAAAAAGTGACGGTAGTGGGGGCGGGCCACGTGGGCGCGACGCTGGCCCAGCGGGTTGCCGAAGCCGAGCTTGCGGACGTGGTGCTCGTGGACGTGATAGAAGGCGTGCCCCAGGGAAAAGGACTCGACCTCTCGGAGGCCGGACCGATACTGGGGTTCGACTCGAAGATCACGGGAACGAACGGATATGAAGATACCGCTGGTTCTGATATAATAGTAATTACCGCCGGGCTGGCGCGAAAGCCGGGCATGAGCCGCGACGACCTTCTCGCGGCGAACGGGGACATCGTGAAAAAAGTGGCTTCTGAAACAGCCCGCCGCTCCCCGAAAGCGGTCATGATCGTGGTCACGAACCCCATGGACGTGATGGCCTATGTTACCATGAAAGCCAGCGGATTTCCCCGGGAGAGGGTCATCGGCATGGGCGGGGTCCTCGATTCGGCGCGATTCAGGACGTTCATTGCCATGGAACTCGGCGTGTCCGTCGAAAACACCCATGCCTTTGTGCTCGGCGGCCACGGCGACAGCATGGTCCCCCTGCCCCGCTACTCATCGGTTGCGGGTATCCCGATCACGGAGCTCATGAGCAAGGAACGGATCGACCGGATTGTGGAGCGTACACGGAACGGCGGCGCGGAGATCGTGTCGCTCCTCAAGACTGGCAGCGCCTACTACGCGCCTTCGGCCGCTACGCTCGAGATGGTCGAGGTGGTGCTTCTCGACAAAAAGAAGATCCTTCCCTGTTCGGCATATCTGGAAGGTGAATACGGGGTCAAGGGCGTCTTTTCGGGGGTTCCGGTAAAGCTCGGAGCTGGAGGGATGGAACAGGTAGTCGAGATCACGTTGAGCAGCGGCGAACGGGCGGCATTCATGAAGTCCGTCGACGCGGTGAGGGCGGGATGCGCGAAATTCATGTAGAAGAGATCAGGGACAATGTCGCCCAGATCTGTATCGATGCGGCGTACAACCTGAGTGAAGACGTGCTCACGGCGTTCGACCGGGCAATCGAGACCGAGACCTCGCCGTCGGCAAAGGAGATCCTCGAACTTCTCAAGGAGAACGCGCGCATCGCGCGGGAGGACCGCATTCCCATTTGTCAGGACACGGGCATCGCCATCTTTTTCGTCGAGATCGGGCAGGACCTCAGGATCAAGAACGGCTTCATTGTCGACGCCATCAATGACGGGGTGCGGAAGGGCTACCGCGAGGGCTATCTCAGGAAATCCGTCGTGGACCCGCTCACGAGGAAGAACACGGGGGACAATACGCCGGCCATCATCTACACCGAACTCGTGCCCGGCGACAAGCTCAAGATATCGTTTATGCCTAAGGGCGCCGGGAGCGAGAACATGAGCACGATAAGGATGCTCAGGCCCACGGAAGGCACCGAAGGGATCAAGAACTTCGTGCTCGAATGCGTCCAGAGGGCCGGCGCCAATCCCTGCCCGCCGGTCGTGATCGGCGTCGGCATCGGGGGCGATTTCGAAAAGGCGGCGCTCCTGTCGAAAAAGGCGCTTCTCCGACCGGTCGGAAGCCCGAACGCACGGCTGGAACTCGCGTCGCTGGAGATGGAGCTGCTCAAGACGGTGAACAGGACCGGCATCGGCCCCGAAGGGCTCGGCGGCAAGGTCACTGCCATGGCCGTTCACATCGAGAGCTTTCCCTGTCACATCGCGAGCCTGCCGGTGGCGGTGAACATCAACTGTCATGCGGCGCGGCACAAGACGATTGTTCTGTAAAGCTGAGCATGGAGCAGAGAGCAAAAGAGTAATCGGCGTAAGACGCACTGTATGAGACGTGTACCTCATCCTATGCTCGATGCCGATAGAGGTGAATCATGGCCCAACCGATCAGACTGACTCCTCCTTTGACGGATAATGTTATCGAGAAGCTCAAGGCAGGCGACCAGGTGATGATCACCGGCGTGATCTATGCCGCCCGGGACATGGCGCACAAGAACATGGTCGAAGGCCATAAAAAGGGAGAGCCGCTGCCTTTCGATCTCAAAGGCCAGATACTCTACTATACCGGCCCTACGCCGGCAGCGCCGGGGCAGGCCATCGGTTCCGCTGGTCCGACCACGAGCTACAGGATGGACAAATACACGCCCTATCTCCTGGGACTCGGGCTCAAGGGCATGATCGGCAAGGGGCCTCGCGGTCCGGAGGTGAAGGACGCGATCAAAAAGTACAAGGCGGTCTACCTCGCGGCCATCGGTGGCGCCGGCGCGCTCATCTCGAAGACGATCAAGAAGGCCGAAGTGATCGCCTATCCCGAGCTTGGAACAGAGGCGGTAATGCGGCTCGAGGTGGAAGACTTTCCCGCAGTGGTGGTGAACGACATCGACGGCGCGGACCTTTATCAGATCGGAGTGGAGCAGTACAAGGAAATCGGAGACGTTTCCGGAGACGTGTGCTGATTATAAAAAAATATTCAAATATTCAAGATTCAAGATTCAAAAGATTACGCTCTCCGCCGTCTCAGTGCTAAACCTTCAGAAGGAGATGAAGAAGTGATGCCGATAAAATCGAAGATCAGAACAATACCCGATTATCCCAAGAAGGGGATCATGTTCCGCGACATAACGACGCTCATCAAAGACCCGGTGGGGTTCCGCCTGGTCATCGACAGCCTCACGCAGCGGTACATCCACGATGATTACAAATTTAACGTCATCGTCGGCATCGAATCGAGGGGCTTCATCATCGGCGGCGCGCTGGCCTACACCCTGGGCAAGGGCTTTGTTCCCATCCGGAAAAAAGGCAAGCTCCCCGGTGAAGTGGAGACGCAGGAATACGATTTGGAATACGGTACGGACAGGATCGAGATCCACAAGGACGCCATCAAAAAAGGCGACCGGGCGCTCCTGATCGACGATCTTCTCGCCACGGGGGGCACCGCTGCGGCAGCGGCAGCGCTCATCGAAAAACTCGGCGGGACCGTGGTCGAGATGGCGTTCATCGTAGATTTGCCGGATGTGGGAGGGAAGAAAAAATTAACAACGAAGGGCTATAAGGTTTTCGCCCTGACGGAATTTGAAGGGGACTAGATCCGGACACTCTGATAAGTTCAAAGTGAAAAAAGGCGTTGTCTGTCTCCATGACAACGCTATCGTTGCCTTGTTGACTTACTGTGCAACTGCGGCAAGCTGAAATAATCATCAATTACTGCTTGAAATCTGCACATGAACGCAAAGCTAACCGGCACGCCGTTTCTGCGTGTCCGGTTGCGCTTACTTGCCCTTCCTCGTGGCATAAAACGCAAATCCAAGACAAGTCGCTATAACCGCAAAGAAGACAGCGGGCATCACAAAGATAAACTTCCATGATAGGAACGAGGACGCCACGGACGCCAGGAAGAAGGAGATGATCAGTGGGCGAATGCGAACTGGATCAGTCTTGGCGATTGTCGCGAGCTGCCAAAGTAGAACGGCTTGCAGAAGCAGATAGACGCCTAAGATGAAGCCAAATCCTAGGTAGAAATCCAGATAGGTTCGACTTACCCCTTCGACATCGAAATGGAACAACCTCATCGCGCGGAGCATGTCGTTTTCTCCCGCAGGAGACCAGGATTCCCTTCCGCCAAGGGTATGCCCCGCAGCGAATAACAAAGTTATGATCGAAGTGATTCGCAATAAGAGTGCTGGTTTCATATTTATTCTCCATTCATTAAAGAGGATGTCAACGAGTCTTTAAAAAAAGTCCCTCTCAAAGCCCCGATGCACCAGGCAGCATACCTTCTATGTTGGCCGATCGTAAGCTTGATTTAGAAATATTTCAACTGTGTCGACCAGGACTTAGGGGGTGGCAGGCATCAACAATTTTCTGTGGTTATGGGGTGGGCTCTCCAATCCTGGAGGCATAATCACACGCAGAATCGTCAGCTCCTCCGAGCGGCGCAGGAACGCATAGTCGGCATTCAGCTGCAGCTCTGGCAACACTTCATCAAGGGCCGCGCTTATCGCCAATGTATCTGCGAGAATTTCATCCACAAGTTGCTTGGCCGCCTCGATGGGATCTTTTGCTTTCAAGCACGTGCGGCAGTCGGCGATGAATTTGTTTTTTTCAAATGCCACAGGTCTCCTCCAATACCTTCGCAGTGACTACATTCCTGCCTCGAAGCTACATTGACGTTTCTTTTTAAGATATAGCTGAATTCGCATAATTGCAGTTCACTCTGGTAGCATCGAATCGCGCCAATCCTTGATGACGAACGACTTCACCAATCCCTCAAGGATGAACGGGTCCTCTCTCGAAAAGGCCTCCGCCGCCTCTCTCGTCTTGAAAATAGCCATGTTTCCTCCATCGGCAAACGGCCCTATGCCCAAGACGACCCCCTGTGCGACGAATTTGTCCACGACCATCTTGTGGCGCGGATATACCGCCATAATGGCCTCCCTGCTGGCACCCGATGACTCTCCAATAACGACGGCTTTCATGAGATCCCTCCTAAATTATATATTATAAGAGCAGCCCTCTGCTGCAAAATCTAACTGCGAGGGGGGGCCCGCTGCATCAGCCCGGCAACTCACTTAGCCGCCGCTCAAGAAACCGTCGTTCCGGCTCCTGACGAGTGAGAGAAAGCGCCCGTTCGTAAGAGACTCGGGCTTCCGACGTTCTCCCCAGTCGCCGGCATAGATCCGCCCGCGCCGCATGCGCAAGGTGGTAGTCAGCCAGATCGCCGCGCGCCAGAATGGCGTCGATGAGCGCCAAGCCCGCCTCCGGCCCATCCCGCATCGCCACTGCCACGGCACGGTTCAGCTCAACAACGGGTGATGGTTCCACACTCATCAGCATATCGTAAAAACCAACGATCCGCGCCCAGTCCGTGGAGGCAGGGTCAGACTCCTCGGCATGGACCGTGGCGATCGCCGCTTGGAGTATGTAGGGGCCAACCCGATGGGATGACAGTGCCCGCTCTACCAGAATCTTCCCTTCGGCGATTTGAGCGCGGTTCCACAGCAACCGGTCCTGATCCTCCAAGAGGATCAGATCTCCCGTTGTCGAGGTACGCGCGGCGCGTCTGGATTCATGAAGCAGCATCAGCGCCAGAAGTCCAAACGCCTCGGGATCAGGAAGCAACTCAACCAGCAGTCGTCCCAGCCGGATCGCCTCGCCCGACAGATCAGGCCGTGTCAGCGATTCACCAGACGACGCCTCGTAACCCTCGTTGAAAACGAGATAAATCACTCGCAGCACCGCGTCGAGCCTGGCAGGCAGCTCGGCATGCGAAGGCACCTCATACGGGATGCGCGCTTCGCGGATCTTCGACTTGGCGCGGACAATGCGCTGCGCCAGCGTGGATGCTGGCGTGAGGAACGCGTGAGCGATCTCCTCGGTGGTGAGTCCGCACACCTCGCGAAGCGTCAGCGCAATCTGCGCTTCCAGTGACAGAGCTGGATGACAGCAGGTAAAGATGAGCCGTAACCGGTCGTCCTCAATATCCTCTTTTTCCAACTCCGTGTCGTAATCGACGGTGGTTCCCACCCGTTCCGCGACATCCTCGAGCGGGTCGAAACGGGCACGTCGGCGAAGAGCGTCAATCGCTTTGAAACGGCCTGCTGACACCAGCCACACGCGGGGATTGGCCGGCACGCCATCGCGCGGCCATTGCTCAAGCGCAGCCCTGAAAGCATCATGGAGCGCTTCTTCGGCGAGGTCAAAGTCTCCTAGCAGTCGAATCAAGGTGGCAAAGATACGACGTGACTCCCCACGGTATAGAGCGTCCACAGCCTCGCGTATTCTCTCTGCTGTTTCGTCGTTCGCCACTGGTCTTTCTTCCCGGTTACGGTTTTTTTATTTCCAGCACAGGCCGCACTTCGACGCTGCCGAGCCTCGCCCCTGGGATCTTCGATGCCACTTGAATGGCCTCATTAAGGTCCCTGGCTTCGATAAGATAGTAGCCGCCGAGTTGCTCCTTTGTTTCCGCGAAGGGGCCGTCGGTGGTTGAGAGTTTTCCGTTCCGTACGCGGACCGTAGTCGCTGTATGAGTCGGCTGAAGGGGGGTGCTTCCGATGTAGTGCCCGCCTTTTTTAAGCTCCTCGT
>JAWOJY010000074.1:0-18609 GCA_033854515.1 Nitrospirota bacterium | reverse complement strand
TCCGGGTATCCCACGGTCCGGGGCGGCTGGAAACCGAATATTGCGAGCCAGATCATCTCCGTTTCCGATGTGTTCGACGCCATGCGGAGCAAGCGTTCATACCAGGAAGCCTTCTCCGTCGAAAAGATCGAATCCGTCCTGCGGGGCGGGAGCGGGACATCCTTCAATCCCCTGCTCGTGGACCACTTCCTGAGGCTGATTAAGAAATAGGGTGCGGTGGCCCAAACTTTGGCGGACGCGAGAGGACATCCTGTTTACGGGAGGGCCGTGAACTATGCGGGGGCGCAAAGCAGGTAATCTGTATTCATCTCCCGGCACAAGAAAGAGACGAAACGAGAAGGAGGCGGAAATCAACCGACGGACGGGAAATCTTTTGCGTCGGCGGCAGACAGGCGCTACAGCTTCACATTCCTCAAATACTTTGCCGCTTCCTCGGGCGGCGTGGGATTGATGTAGAATCCCGAGCCGCGCTCGAATCCTTCGACGCGGGTAAGCCGCGGCATGATTTCAAGATGCCAGTGGAAGTCGTCGTTCAGCGTGTGCCAGTGCCCTCGACGCGGCACGCGGTTGGGCGCGGTATAGAGCATGAAGTTGTAAGGCGGGTTGTTGAGCGCTTTGCCGAGCCTCTTGAGTGCGGAGCGAAGCGTCCGGGAAAAATCCATGATCTCTTCTTTCGTGATGTCCACGTACGAGCACGAGTGCCGTTTCGGATACACCCACGTCTCGAAAGGGAACCGGGGAGCGAAGGGAGCCAGGACGAGAAAATGGCGCGTCTCTTCGACCACCCGCTCGGGGCTCGAGAGTTCCTGCCTGATCATGTCGCAGAAGATACAACGCTCTTTGTAATCGAAGTACGATTTGGCGCCGTCCAGCTTTTCCTTCACGAACTTGGGGATGACGGGAGTTGCGATGAGCTGCGAATGCGGGTGATTAAGGACCGAACCTGCCGCCCAGCCCTGGTTCTTGAAAATGAGCACGTAGCGGAGTCGCTGGTCGCGCTCGAGGTCCAGGATGCGGTCCCGGTAAGCCCACAGCACTTTCTCCACCTGGCTTTCAGGAAGGTCTTCGAGACGCTGTGCGTGCTCCGGGCTTTCGATGATGATCTCGTGAGCGCCGATTCCGTTCATCCAGTCGTAGATTCCGCTGCCTTCACGTTCTAGGTTGCCTTCGATATGAAGGACCGGGAATTTGCTCGGGATGACCCGCACCCACCAGCCTGCCGTGTTAGGCTTGGTTTTTTCGGCGCGAAAAGCCGCGATTTCCGAAGGGGTCTTGGTTTCGTTTCCGGCGCAGAAAGGACACTCGTCGGGCTTTACATCGTCGTCATGATCTTCGAATGAATAATCTTCGGGCTTCTTAGGCAGTTCCGTGGCAACGATGATCCACCTGCCCACGATGGGGTCCTTGCGCAGTCGTGACATCAGCTTCCCGACCTTGCCTTTCGCTCCGTCACGACCTTGTGCACGATTCTCTTGAGTTCTTTGATCCGGATCGGCTTATTAATGTATTCTGCGGCGCCCAGGCTCATCGCCTTGAGGTAGGATTCGACTTCGCCGTAGGCGGTCACCATGATGACGTCGGTCTTGGAGCCTGTTTTCCTGATCTCCTGGAGGAGCTGAAGCCCGTCCATGACCGGCATCTTGATGTCCGATATCACGAGATCGAAGGCGTCGCTCTTGAACAGGCTAAGCGCCTCCTCGCCGTTGTTCGCGAGGGTGACGTCGTAGCCCTCGTCCGAAAGTATGGTATAAAACAGCTCACGGGCGCCTTCTTCGTCATCGACAACGAGAATCTTCATCTGCTCTCCCAAAAAATAGTCATAAAACAAAAAATATCATAAAATCCCCGACACGTCAAGGTAAGAGCAACAGATTAATAGAGCGGCTAAAAAATGGAACAGGCTCCCGGAAGAATGCAGTTTGCTGAAATATCAGCAGTTTATTTCATACAGCAGCCGCAGGCCTTCGAGCGTAAGGTGAGGTTTTATCTCTTGAATACTCCGCGTTTCGGGCGCAACCAGTTCGGCAAGACCGCCGGTCGCGATCACTTTGGCGTCCGGAGAGAGCTCTTTTTTCATGCGTCCGACAATGCCGTCTACGAGGCCAGCATAACCGTAGATAATTCCCGCCTGCATCGCGCTGATCGTGTCCGAGCCGATGACTCTCGGGGGTTTCGAAAGTTCAACTCTCGGCAGTTTTGCGGCCCGCTGGAAGAGCGCTTCGGCGGATATCTTTACGCCCGGCGCAATGGCGCCGCCAAGGTACTCGCCGTTTCCGGTTACCGCGCAGAAGGTCGTCGCGGTGCCGAAGTCGACGATGATAATCGGGCCGCCGTAAAGCTTGTAGGCGGAGGCGGCGTTTACGATCCGGTCTGCGCCGATCTCCTTGGGATTGTCGTAGCGGATCGTGATCCCCGTCGCGATCTCGTGGGTGACGACCATGGGCTCGATGCGGAAATATTTCCGGGACATTTCGATCATCACCGGGAGGAGCGGCGGCACCACCGTCGAGATAATGACGCCGTCAATCTGTTTGAAATCGAGCCCTGCGAAGTTGAAGAGGTCCTTGAAAATCATGGCGTACTCGTCGGGCGTGATCTGGGTCTTGGTTCCGACGCGCCAGTTCTCGACGAGCTTGTCCTTGTCGAACACGCCGAGGACAACGTTCGTATTGCCGATGTCGATGGCCAGTAACATATAAAAATACCTCCGAAACCAGGGGTCGGGTCCAGGGCAAGATCAAGAAAAAGCAAAGACTCGCGTTGATCTAAAGCCGTTCCCGGACCCTTGGCCCATAACCGGCTATCATTTCAATACCGCCACATCCCCTGCCGCCACGTGTTTCAATGTGCCGTCTCCGAGCTTGAGGATGAGCCTTCCTTCATTATCTATTCCCTGCGCAACGCCTTCGAACGTCTCCTGGCCGCCGCTCACCGCGACCCTGTTGCCGACAGTCATATTAAGCGATTTCCATTCCTCGATCACCGGCGCCGGGTTCTTGAGGAACAGCAGGTACCAGCGTTCGAGTTCCGTGAACAGCCGCTGAATAAGCCGTGCCCGGCCGATCTTCCCTCCCGCCTCTGCAGCGAGCGTGGTTGTAAGCTTCCGAATGTCGGAAGGAATCTCTTCGAGGTCCATGTTCACGTCGATGCCGATGCCCAGGACAATGTGCTTTATCCGGTCCGGTTCGGCGCTCATTTCCGTGAGCAGGCCTGCTGCCTTCTTGCCGGCGAAAAGAATATCGTTCGGCCACTTGATCGCCGCCGGGACTTCGCACTCTTTCCTGATCGCCGACGCCGTTGCCACGGCGCCCATGAGTGTGATGAGCGGGGCCTTGTGCGTCGGAATGTCGGGCCGGAGGATCACGCTCAGGTACACGTTTCCCTTGGGAGAAATCCAGGTCCGTCCGAGCCTTCCCCTGCCCCCGGTCTGCCTCTCCGCGATCACTACGGTGCCTTCGGGTGCGCCCCTGGCCGCCATCTCCATTCCCAGCGTGTTTGTGGACACGACCTCGGGCAGGAGGCGTATATCCTTGCCGATGATCCTGGTTTTAAGATCCCGCTCAATGTCGCTTTTTAAAAGAACGTCGGGCATGGTCCTGAGCCGGTACCCCTGTGACGGCACAGCCTCGATATCGAACCCTTCGCGCTCCAGGGTCTTGATATGCTTCCATATAGCGGTGCGGGATACCGTGAGCTTCGAGGCCAGCTCCGCGCCGGACACATAGCCTTTCGACGACATGAGAAGCTTCAAGATCTTGTCTTTATGCATGAGTGAAATACATGCCTGCCACAAAGGCACGAAGACACTAAGAACGACACCCTCTCGGTCTCATGTCTTTGCGCCTTCGTGTCTTTGTGGCGGAAATTATCTTATTTTCATACTGATATCCGCGGCTGGCGCCGAATGCGTAAGGCTTCCCGAAGAGATAAAGTCAACGCCGGTTTCCGCTGTCGCCCGCACCGTTTCAAGCGTCACGTTTCCCGACGCTTCAATCAGTGCGCGGCCGGCGATCACCTTCACCGCCTCGCCCATCATGTCGAGGGGCATATTGTCGAGCATGATAATGTCTGCCCCGGCATTGAGCGCTTCGCGCACTTCATCGAGCGTTTTTGTCTCCACTTCGATCCCGAGAAGATTGTGCGCCTTCCGCCTCGCTGAGGCTACGGCTTTCGTAATGCTTCCGGCGGCCTTGATATGATTGTCCTTGATCAGTACTCCATCGTACAGACCGAAGCGATGGTTCTTCCCGCCGCCCATGCGCACTGCATACTTCTCGAGAGCTCGAAGGCCGGGGGCCGTCTTTCTGGTGTCCAGCATCCTGGCCTTGAGCCCCGTGAGCCGTTCGACGTATTTTGAAGTCAACGTCGCGATGCCCGACATGCGCTGGAGCAGGTTCAGCGCTACGCGCTCGCCTGCGAGCAAGACCCGGGTATTGCCCGATATCCGCGCAAGAATGGTTCCTGACTTTATCGTATCACCGTCTTTTGCACGCGGCTCGAATGTGACCGCAGGATCGAGACAGTGAAACACTTCCCCGCTCACGTCAATTCCGGCCAAAACGAGGTCCTGTTTCGCCAGCATCTCTGCGGTAGAGGCCGAATCCGCAGGAATCGTGGCCTCAGTAGTTACATCACCCGGCCCAATGTCTTCGGAAAGAGCATGTTCAATAAGTTTTTTAATAGAATGATCCATGTTTAATTCTGAAGGCCCAGCGCGAATTATAGTGCAGAGACGGAGAAAGCTGCCCCTGAGCGAAGGACGCGCTTGAAAGCGCCGGCACGCTGCGAAGGAAAACCACGCACATTCCGTTGGTTGCCTTCGCTGGGCTGCCCGGCAAGAGCACCAAGTCCGCGCGATTGCGCATCCGAGCGAGGGGGCGGCCTTCTCCTGCACCAAATTCAGGCATGAGCCATTTTGAATTTGCCTTTACCTCAGCATCTTCAGACTCTGCTCAAGCTTCTCGCGCTTCACCCTGAACTCCTCAAGCTTTGCCGTGTCTTTTTCAACAACCGCCTTCGGCGCCTTGTCCACAAAATCCTTGTTCGAAAGTTTCCGCGAAAATATGTCGATGTCCTCGGAGATCTTCGCAATCTCCTTCATGAGGCGATCACGCTCCTGGGTGAGGTCGATGATGCCTTCCAGCGGCACGTAAACTTCGGCGCCCTTTATTACGCCCGTAGCCGTGGTCTTAGGCTTGGCCTCGGCCACACCGATACGAAGCTCCTGGAGGCGCGCAAGGGTCTTTACGTACTCCGCGCTCTTTTCGAGATGCTCACCGAGCTCTTTATTCCCGACCTTAACGATTGCTGCGATCTGTACAGAGGGAGCAATATTCATCTCGCCGCGGATGTTACGGATTGCGAGGATCGTGTCCATGACCATTTGCATGTCCTGTTCGATCCCGGGATTGATCATCGTCTCATTCGCCGCAGGATACGGCGAAACCATGATTGATTCCGTCCGTCCTCTGTCCCCCCTCCTCTGTCTTCTGACCCTCTCCGGCAGATATTGCCATATCTCCTCAGTGATGAACGGCATAATCGGATGAAGGAGCCGGAGCGTCGTTTCGAGAACATGGGAGAGCACGGTCTGCGTCGCTTTCCGCGGGGCCGATCCCTCTTCCTGGTTCAGCGCGGGCTTCGAGAACTCCAGGTACCAGTCGCAGTATTCGTGCCAGATAAATTGATAAAGCGCGGAGGCTGCGTCGTTAAACCGGTAGTCCGCGAGCGCGGATTGGACTTCTTTAATGACTGAATTTAAGCGCGAGAGTATCCACCGGTCCGCAAGCGAAGCGTCCTTGCTCATTAGCTCTGCATTCGGCGCAAAATCAGGCTCAAGGTTCATCATCGCAAACCGGCTTGCGTTCCAGATTTTATTCGCAAAATTCCGGTAGCCTTCGATGCGCTCCGTGGACATCTTGATGTCCCGTCCCTGGGCGGCAAAGGCTGTGAGCGTGAACCGGACCGCGTCGGTGCCGTACTGGTCGATCATAAAGAGCGGGTCGATGACATTGCCCTTGGACTTGCTCATCTTCTGCCCCTCGGCGTCCCGTATGAGCGCGTGGATGTATACGTGCCTGAAGGGCACGTCGTTCATGAAGTGGAGCCCCATCATGATCATCCGCGCGACCCAGAAGAATATGATGTCAAGGCCCGTGACGAGGACGGACGTTGGATAATAAAATGCGAGCTCTTTGGTCTTTTCCGGCCAGCCGAGTGTGGAAAAAGGCCAGAGCGCGGACGAGAACCACGTATCGAGCACGTCCGTCTCCTGCCGAAGGTTTTTGCTCCCGCAGTTTCCGCATGCCGTCGCATCGGTGGGGCTCACGGTAATCGTGCCGCAGTCGTCGCAGTACCACGCCGGAATACGGTGTCCCCACCATATCTGGCGGGAGATACACCAGTCTTTTATGTTTCGCATCCAGTCGAAGTAAGTGTTCTCCCAGCCTCTTGGGAAAAACCGGATGCGGCCGTCTTCAACGGCCTTGATCGCCGGCTCGGCGAGCGGTCCGGTCCTCACGAACCACTGGGGCGACAAATAGGGCTCGACCACGGACTTGCACCGGTAGCACTTGCCGATGGAATGAGCGTGGTCCTCGGTTTTGATGAGGTAGCCCCGCTCCTGGAGCAATTCGACAATCATGCCCCGCGCTTTTTTTGCCGGTTTACCCGCGACCTGCCTCAGCACGTCGGGCAGCACATCCGGAATATCGGAAAGGATCGCGGCTTTGTCGTCGAGCATCTTGATGCGGGGAAGGTTCGGCGTCTGACGCTGGCCCGCGTCGTAATCGTTGAAGTCGTGGGCCGTCGTCACCTTGACTGCCCCGGTGCCGAACTCGAGGTCAACGAGGATCGAGTCGCCGATGATCGGGATCTTCCTGCCGGTAAGCGGGAGGTCGACGGTCTTGCCGATCAGATCTTTATACCGCGGGTCCAGCGGATGCACGGCCACGGCAGTGTCGCCGAGCATGGTCTCGGGCCTCGTCGTCGCCACGGTGAGCCGGACGTTATGATCGTCGCTGAGGGGATACGCTATATGATAGAGCTTGCCCTTCTCGTCTTCGTGCTCAACTTCTATGTCGGAGAGCGCTGTGTGGCAGCGCGGACACCAGTTGATGAGCCGCTCACCACGGTAGATGAGCCCCTCTTCGTAAAGCGTGACGAAGACCGCGCGCACAGCGCGCGACAGCCCTTCGTCCATGGTAAACCGCTCGCGGTCCCAGTCGCAGGACGCGCCGAGCCGCTTGAGCTGGCTGATGATCCTGCCTCCGTACTCTTTTTTCCACTTCCAGACCTCTTCGATGAACTTTTCCCTGCCGAGTTGGTGACGGTCAATGTTGTTCTTGGCCAGATGGCGTTCCACGACATTTTGCGTGGCGATTCCCGCATGGTCGGTGCCCGGCACCCAGAGGGTGTTCCTGCCGGACATGCGCATCCACCGGATGAGAATGTCCTGGAGTGTGTTGTCAAAGGCATGGCCGACGTGAAGCTGGCCCGTGACATTCGGAGGCGGAATCACGATGCAGTACGGGGTGCCGCCTGCGTCCACGCTCGCATGAAAATATTTTTTTTCCAGCCAGACGTTGTACCATCGTTCCTCCACGGATTTCGGATCATATATTTTGCTCAACTCCTTGGATACCATGCACGGCACTCCTTCAAAATGTATCAATTTTTGCAACCATTCACGTCTTCTCGGGCCTGCCGTTGAGGACAGACGCAAAAGCGCGAGGCAATCAACGCGTGTGAAGCGTACGTTTCGGAGTACCACTGACGACGACGTTACCGGATCCCTGTACAGTGCGCTTTGCGACGAAGCCAGGCGGCTGACCTGAGGAGTTACGAATGTTTTTTCACCGCAGAGGGAGGGGGCCGTAAAGTCGACAAAGATGGGGCCACAATTTCCCTGCTTCGTGGTTTCTCACCATCGCGAGGGTTTCCGCCAACCAGTGCACTCTGCGGCAAACAGGTGTCTGTCGTGATAAAAAAATAGGGGACTCAATCCCCTATCAGGCTGCATTTCAAAATTCCGATCCCGAGTTCTGGATTTTCTAGGTCCCTGCCTTGAGCCGCTCAATCTCCTCTTTTATCAGTCGTTCAGCCAGATCGGGGATCACTTCCCAGGCGACTTTTTCGAGGACCTCCCTCGCGATCTTAGCGACCGCCTCCTCAGCTATGCTCCGGAGCATAGCCTCGGACACCGCCTGCGGTTGAACCGGCGAAGCTTTTACCTCTGCCTCCCGCCGGGGCGGCGGCGCATATTCCTGGGCGGCCTTGGTCGCCATATCGAGCGATTCAAAGTTTACGATTTCGGGCGGCGCCTGCTGCTGCGACTTCGCGCCGAGACCGAGTCCTTCTCGCATTTCTTCCACTGCCCGCTCCCCCACGGGAAGCGCCTGCTCCACTTCCTGGGACAGAGGCTCTTCAACCTCGACAACGGGTTCCACCTCGTAGACGGACTCCTCCGGGGCCTTCGTAGCCGCTCTCTTGAAGTCTGTCTGCGATGGCGCTTCACGGATGATGTCGAATATGTCCGAAGGCACGGCCTGCGCGGGCGCGGCTGTCGCCTGACGCGCTCCCCCCGGTGTCGTGGAGGGAGCCGGGCGGGAAGCAGCGGTCGGTGCGGCGGTCTTCGGCGATAAAGGAGAGGGCTCGGCAAGCCGCGGCGGCGCTGCGGTGAGCGCCTTCTTCACCTTGCCGATGAGCTCCTGCGACTCGAAGGGTTTCGCGATGTGGTCGATGATTCCTGCCCGGGCCGCCCTGGCGCCGTCGAATACGTCGTCGCGGGAGAGCATGAGGATCACCGGCGTCTGGGCGAGCGACAGCGTCTGTTTAAGCCGTGCCGCAAAAGTGTATCCATCAACGCGCGGCAGGTCCACGTCAGCGAGTACGACGTCGGGAATCGCCCGCGCGGCCTCACTGAGCGCAGTCTCTCCATCGCTGACACAGAGGACTTCGTACTCTCTGCCGGAAAACAGCATCTCCACGACCTTCTGTATCGTGATGCTCTTGTCTGCAAGAAGAAGTTTAACCGCCATGGAAGAACAACCTTTCAAAATCGAGCAGGATTATTTCCTTGTTATCCTCGTACGCAAGGCCCTTGATGAACCGCGCATCGAGACCCTGCGTTTTCTCCGGAGCAGGCGCCGTTTCCTCGAGGCTGGTCATCTTCGCTACGGTGTCGATGGAGATGCCGAAGGGGTTTCTGCCTTCTTCAAGCAGGATTATGCTTTGCTCCCTCGGAGGCATCTGCTCCTCCCCCGCGGCAAACCCTATGGGCGCCTGTTTGCCCAGCCCCAGCCGTTGCCGGAGATTGAACACGGGATAGATGTCGCCGCGGTAGTCGATGAGCCCTTCCACGTAGGAATACGAAAGCGGCACGTATCTGCCACGACGCCAGGGAACGATCTCTACGGCACCCATAAGCTTCACGCCGAAGACACGCCCGGACAGGAAAAAAAGCAGATAGCCGCTCTTCATGTGAACAGCCCTTCCTCCTTCAAGATCAGAGTCAGGCCGTCATTGTGCCTGATGATCCCCCCGTAATAGGGAAGCAGGCTGGGGTTCATGACACCCTTTGGGATGGGAATCGGCTGTTTGTCCGTCTCAACGATTTGCACCACGGCATCGACGAGCATTCCCATCTCGCCCCTGCTGTTTTTCAGAATGAGCAGAACCCCGCCCGGATTTCCCCGGAGCTTGAAGACCTTCTTCAGGTTAAGGACGGGGATCGGCTTTCCGCGGTACTCGAACTTGCCCTCGAAGGCTTCTGTTAAACCGGCTTCCTTCTGAATGTCCCGGGGAACCGTAATCTCCAGGAGTCTGCTGATCGAAACGGCGTAGCTTTCTCCCTCCAATGATAATATCAGAAAGCGTGTCCCACTGTCCATATTGTACAATGATTATACTCGACTTGCAAGGGGAGTGCCACTCAAAATCTTCTTGAGCGCACCAAGCATCTCCTGCTCTTCGAACGGCTTGATCAGGTAATCCTGCGCTCCCATCTCGACCGCCTTTTGCTTGTGCTTGTCTCCGGCCCGGGAGGTCAGGACGATGACGGGGATAGCGACAAGAGCGGAATTTCTCTTCATCTCCGCGATCAGATCGTAGCCGTGCATGACCGGCATTTCGAGATCCGTGATGACCACGTCGAACTTCGCCTTGGACATGATGTTGAGCGCCTCCATGCCGTCCGGCGCAGTCTCCACCTCGTAGCCGGTGCGGTCGAGAAAGCGCTGCACGTACTTCCTGATGCTGATGGAGTCATCGACGACGAGTACCCGCGGCTTCCGCGTGACCGGCTCCTGCGCCGCCTCCTTGGCGGAAACGAAACTGGCCTTGGTCGCCACCGCCGCCTCGTCACCGAAGAGGGATGAGACGTTGAGGATCAGGCGCACGTTGCCTTCGCCGGAAATCGACGCCCCGGAGAACATCCTGACGCCCTTGAGATACTCGCCCAGGGACTTGACCACGATCTCCTCCCGGCTGAGAATGTCTTCCACCATCAGGGCGAGGCGCTTTTCCGCCATACCAAGGATCAGGGTGGGGAACCGGAAGTTCTCCTCTTTCTTCGGAAACTTGCCCGCGCTGAGCACGTCGTTGAGCTTCAGAAGCCGGACCATCGTGCCGCGGAGGTTCACCATCTCTTCACCTGCCGCGCGCTGTATCTCTTTGTGCGAAAACCGCGTCGTTTCCTCGACGAGTGTCATGGGGACAGCGATCTCGAAGTCCTTGAATTTTACGATCAGGGCCTGGGAAATGGCGAGCGTCAGCGGCAGCCTGATCGTGAACCTGGTGCCTACGTTCTTTTCGGTCTTGATCTCGATCCTGCCGTTTATCTTTGCAAGGTGCGCGGAAACCACGTCCATGCCCACTCCCCTGCCGGAGATCTTGCCCACCGTTTTGGCGGTCGAAAAGCCCGGGCGAAAGATCAGGCTTATCGTCTCGAGGTCCGTGAGGCTCTGCGCCTCCGTCGCGCTCATGAAGCCCTTCTCGACTGCGGCGCTCCTGAGGACGTCGGGGTCCATGCCCCGGCCGTCGTCTTCGATCTCGAGCATGATGCTGTTTCCCTCGTGCCGCGATTTAAGGATGAGAGAACCCGCGGGCTCCTTACCTTTGGCCTGCCGCTCTTCCGGGGTCTCGATGCCGTGTGAAATGGCGTTCCGGATCATATGCATAATCGGGTCGCCGATGATTTCAAAGATGGTCTTGTCGATTTTGGTATCTCCGCCGGATACCACCATGTTCACCTGTTTGCCCTCGTCCTGTGCGAGGTCGCGGACGAGCCGCTGGAAGAGCTGGTAGAGCTTGTCCATCTCGACCATGCGGGCCATGGTGATCTCATTCTGCAGGTTCGTCGTGATGGACGAGATCCGAGAGGTGTCGAGCTCGAAGGAATCGAAAAACCCCGCCAGTTCGGTCATGATCTCGTTTGTGTCATTCGTAATCTCCGTGAGCTTGCGGGACAGAAGGTTGAAATCGTCGTACCGGTCGAACTCGAGTTCGAAGAAGTCGTGAGGCTGCTCCACCGTCTGCTGCTGCGGCGTGCCGTAGGTCAGAGTGTATTCGTATTTCTCCTCGAACTTCTTGATCTCGTGGATCAGACGGTTCTGGCTGAACGTGAGTTCTTCCCTCAGGCTTTTGATCAGATCGACCTGGCTGGCGAGGCGGTTTCTGTTCACGACCATCTCGCCGACGAGGTTCATGAGGTTGTCGAGTCGCTCGATGTTGACCCGGATGAACTGCTTTTCGATGTCCCCCGCGTCCGTGGCGCGCCTGCCGCCGCCACGCTTTTCCAGCAACCCCAACCGCTTCGCGTCTTCGATCTCCTGCTTCAAAGACGGCGGTTCGGCAGGCGGCGTGCCCTCTGAAACCGCGGCAGGCTGCTCTTTTTGCGCTGGAGGCGGGGCCTCTTTCCCGGCAGGAGGCTCGGCCTGGAGCGGTATGCTTGCTGCGGGTCCGGCTTCATGTTCGGTCTCCTCGAGGGGCTCGACAGCAATGGGCTCGTCGTCCGAGATGTTGAAGGTCTTTTCCCACGCAAGATCGATATCGTCTTCATGCTGGGGCCGGGCCGGGAGTGGTGCGGGCTTCGGCGCGGCCAAAGAAGGCGGGGAAGCGGACGGTTTTGCCTCCTGCTTGGGAGGGGGCGTGGGCGCCGGAACAACGGCGGATGCAGACGCCTCGGCTCCTGCACGAAGGCTCTCTATGACGTCCTTGTAAGATTGGGCGATACTCTCAACGAGAAGGGGATCTTCAGGCCTTTTCGACGATACGTTGTCGACCATGATTTTGACGGCGTCGACGGTATCGAAGAGAAAATTGAGGGTTGCCTTGACGATCGGCATCGAGCCCGAGCGGAATTGGCCGAGCATGTCCTCGGCCTTGTGCGCCACGTCGCTGATGCCCTGGAACCCCATCATGGCTGCGGAACCCTTCAGCGTGTGCGCCGCCCGGAAGAGTTCATCGATGATGGACCTGTTCGAGGGGTCCCGCTCGAGGGACAAAAGACCGTTATTCAGGCTCTGGACGTGTTCTCCGGCCTCTACAATGAAAAACTCGACGATACTCGATTTGTCGAACGCCGCGGCCATAACGTCTATTCGATGAACCCGAGCTTGATTTCCTCGTCACTCGTGGTTACGTGCTCCTCAAGCGCGGGAAAGCCCTGGAGACTGGGAAGTTCGGCCTCGCCGGCCTGGCCGGGGCGCGCCTTGGCGGCGGCAAGCTTGAATCTGCCGATTGCGTCCGTGAGCCGTTTTGTAAGTTCTGCAAGCTTGCCGATGGTGTTGACGGTATCCTGAACGCCGAGCGTGGTCTCCTGCGTCACACGCGAGATGCCGTCCATGGAACTCACCATAGTCTCGGTCACCTTTACCTGCTCGCTCGCCGACCGGGTAATATCGATCACGAGGGCCGCGCTCTGTTTAACGATCTGCTCGATCTCACGCAGCGCAGCGCCTGCCTGGTCGGCCAGCCGGGTGCCTTCCTCCACCTCGCGCGTGCCTTCTTCCATGACGGTGACCGCTTCACTCGTTTCGAGCTGGATGCCCTTGATGAGGCCTGTGATGTCCTTCGTCGCTCTGGCGGCACGCTCGGCGAGTTTTCGCACTTCGTCGGCGACCACGGCAAAACCCTTGCCCTGTTCACCGGCACGGGCGGCCTCAATCGCGGCATTGAGCGCGAGCAGGTTCGTCTGGGTCGCGATTTCGTTGATCACCTCAATGATGGCGCCGATTTCGAGGGAACGCTCGCCGAGGCCCTTGATCTTTTTGCTGGTCGACTGCACCGTTGCACGGATGCGCTGCATACCCTTGATGGTCTCGACCACAGATGCGCCGCCCTTGACGGCCGCCTGCGTCGCCTTGTGCGCGGCGTCCGTGGCAGCCGATGCGTTCTCCGTCATGCGCTGGATGGCATGAGACATGGCCGACACAGCGTCCGAGGCGTTCCTGATCTGGACAGCCTGCTGCTCGGCGCCGCGCCGCATCCGATCTGATGACTTGAGAATTTCCGATGTCGAACGTTGAATCTCAAAGGCCACGTCGCTCGCCTGGGTAACAAGCGTGGTGAGACCGGTGATCATGAGGTTAAAGGCGTCGGCCACGGAGCCCAGGGCGTCGGCGGTCACTTCCGCTTTTACCGTGAGGTCCCCTTCAGCCGCGGTGCTCACGACCGACAGCAGGTCCATGACCTGGTGCTGCATCTTGTCCCGGTCGCTCTCGGTCTGGATCAGGCCCTGGAGCCTGTCGATCGTCCGGTTGAGCGTTTCGCCGAGCTGGCCGAGTTCGTCGCGGGTCCTCAGTGTTGCTTTCTTGCTGAGGTCGCCGCGGCCGAGCGCCTCGGCCACCCGCGTAAGGTCCCGAACCGGCGAGATGATAATGGCCGAAACCACCAGGGTGACGACGGAGAGGATGCCAAGCGATACGATGCCCACAGCCATGATGATCGTCAGAATGTTCCGGAGCTTGTCCTTGAGGAGCGAAACGTTAAGCCCCACGTGGACCGTACCGAGCGTGCCGCGCGAGATGGGGGACGCGATGTCCATGATGTCCGTTACCCGGTCTTTAAAGCTGATTTGTACTTCCTGCGTGCCGAAAGGCTCGCCGCTTTTGAGGAGGTTGATGTTCTGGAGTTCCGGAGGAACCGTGCCGCCTTCAAAGGAGGAGGCGAGAATGCGCCCTCTGCCGTCCCTGATGAAGCAGTATGCCACGTCCGGCTGGCTGATGGCCTCACCGAGGATGAACTGGAGCCCGTTGATGTTCTCGGTCTGGACCGGTTCCACGGCCTTGTTACTCAGGTCGTCGGCGAGGATGAGCGTTTTGTTGATGGACTCGCCGGTCAGTGTTTTCATGAGCTGGTAGTATATGAAGGTGAGGATCAACGTACCGAAGATCACCGACATGCCCAATATCATGGCCACGATCTTGGTCCTGATGCCAATACGGCGGAAAAGGTTTATGTGCAGTTTCATACTTAACTCCTTTGCACGGCGTCTCTGCGTGAAACTCACGCCAATTTTATTGCGTCTACGAGTTTTTCGACATCGAGGAGCGCCGCCACGCTGCTCTCCCGCTGGATGATCGCCTTGAGAAACCGCCGGCGGTTTGCGGTGCTTTTCAGTCCGATCTCGTCTGGCAGCGCCAGCAAGCTGCTTTCGCGCACGGAAATCACCTCTGATACGTTATCGACGATGATTCCGAGCGTGACAGCGCCGTGTTTTATGACTGCGATCTGAGCGGGGTCGGACTGCTGCGGCAGGCCGAGCGCCGGCCGGATATCGACTATCGGAACGATATTTCCTCTCAAATTGATGACACCGAGGACGTGCGGCGGGGTGGTCGGGACGGGAAAAATCTTCTGGGAGATTAAGATCTCTGTCAGCATGCTGACCGGGATGGCATAATAATCCTCGCCGATACTGACGAGGCATATCCGTACTTCTTCCTCCAGTACACCTTCCACCACTTCGGCGGTTACATCATTGCCAATCTCGGCCAAACGGGGCCCCCTCCAGGGATCAGATGTATTTCTTCACTGCCTTCAGGAGATCCTCCGGCTTAAACGGCTTGGTCAAATACTCGTCTGCGCCCTGCTTCATTCCCCAGAACTTATCGCTTTCCTGGTCCTTCGAGGTTACCATGATAATAGGAATATTCTTGAATTGCTCGTTGGTCTTGATGTCTCTGCAGACCTGGAAACCGTTTTTCTTCGGCATAATCACGTCAAGAATGATAAGGTCGATCTTGTCGGACTTCACCTTTTCTTCGGCGGCCTCGCCGTCCATCACGGTCACAAGGGTATGGCCGGTCGGCTGCAGGGCGGCTTGGAATATCTGGAGTTCCGCCAAGCTGTCGTCTGCAATCAGAATTTTAGCCATGAGTCTCTCCTTCTCCACTCATCAGAATAAGCGGATAAAAAATTAACATATTTCTTTGGTATTGTCAAGTTTTTCTTAGGTCCGCTCGCGTTCGCCGCGTCCCGGCGGACCGTTATTTCTTCCTTCTGATCAGGTCCACCGAAAGCAGGATGAACAGGCTCTTCGCTACATCGAACTCGCCGAGGCGCGATGCGTCGATGATCTCCTCGACAGTTCGCTCGCCGTTCACGAGTGAAAACACCGTGGTGTCGATGTCGCTGAGACCTCGTCTCGTCAACTCCTCGGCATTTCCGATCATGGCCTCGAACACGACGGTGAAATTGGGTATCTTCTGCTGGATAAGCATCCACTCATCAGCACGGCGCGCCCCCTCGAGGAGAAGATCGTCCACCTTGAGCTGCACCGGAGACGAGAAGGCGGGGGGGGCTGTTTTTTCGAAATAGAAGCTGCCGTCCCGCCAAGCCATGGCCTTGTACACTTCGCGTTCGGTATGCCGCCGAAGGCATTCGGCAAAGGTCTTGGCGTCAAGCAGCTTTTCGCGAACGAGGATCGTATCAATCGGCTCCCCGGTCACTTCGGCAATGCGGAGCGCATGACGCGAATGGTCCTCCGGAAGATTGCACATTTTCCTGAGCAGGCCCTCCACGGCGGCCTTGTCGTTGCCGCACGCCGTGGTCGCGAACACTACGGCGCCGTCTTTGAAATAGATTTCCGCGTCGTCTGTAGTGCGGCTGATCACGAGTTTGCCGGTCTGGCGCTGCAGGCCGAGCATCTGCATCACCTCGATGATCCTGAAGCTTGCCAGGTTCCCCCTGATTCCTGCGTTATCGGGAGGCTGAGTTTTTGCGATCTCCCTGCGGATGATCTCGGGAAGCGAGTTTTTGATGAAAGATTCGAGAGACCTTTCGACGATATCCCGGACCACGGCCTCCATACCGGTGGGAACCGGGGGCGCCGGAACATCCGCAGACGGGAAGGCCTGATCGGGAGCCACTTGAGCGGCCTGCGGCTTCTTCCCGTCTATGACTTCCCGTATCTTGGCAAGAAGCTCTTCGGGCTGGAAGGGCTTCGTGAAATATTCGGTAATTCCGAGGACATCCACGAATTTACTGCCGACCTTGTCACCCCTGGAGGTCACGAGTATGATCGGCGTCTCTTTGAAAGCGGCGTCCTCTTTGAGGGTCTTGCAGACCTGAAAGCCGTTCATCTTCGGCATCACGAAGTCTACGAGGATAACGGCGGGTTTTTCTGTCTTTGCCTTTTGGATACCTTCCTCTCCGTCCGAGGCGAGCACCACCTGATAACCCTGAGAGGAGAGGATCATGTCGATCAGCCGCTGAACAGTCGGGCTGTCGTCAATACTGAGTATTTTTTCCCCCGCCATAGGCATCCCTTCAAGGCTCAAAATCGTACCGATAATAGCATGTAAGAAAAGGAATTGTCAACAATTTCCCTCCTTAAATCTTATAGCCTAACGCACCGTGGCGAAGCGGTGGCCCTGCAAGTGAACAGACGTGTCTTTTCTGCATTACGGTTTTCTCGGTCGGATATGCCTGATGGTCTCAGGGGAAGACGTGAGAGAGGGCGTCGCCGGCGCTGAGGTCCGACCAGCGACACGAGGGTACTATGTAAGCCGGGAAGCCACGGCATCGATGAATTCTTCGGTGAGTGCGTATTTCCCCGGTTTCGGATCGGCAATTGCGGCAAGGTCTTTGGTCATTACCCCGTCTTCAATCGTGTTGATCACCACAGACTCGAGCTTTTTAGCGAACAGGACGACCTCGGGTGTGCCGTCGAACTCGCCGCGCCGGGCGATTGCGCCCGTCCACGCGAAAATAGAGGCAACGGAATTGGTCGAAGTGGGATTTCCCTTGAGGTGCTCGTAGTAGTGGCGCATGACCGTACCGTGGGCCGCCTCGAACTCGTACTTCCCGTCAGGTGAAACGAGCACGGAGGTCATCAAGCCCAGACTGCCGAAACCCGTTGCCACCATGTCGCTCATCACATCGCCGTCGTAGTTCATACAGGCCCAGAGCATGCCGCCTTCGGACTTGATCACCTGAGCGACCGCGTCGTCGATCAGCATGTAGCGGTAGGAGATGCCCGCCTTGTCGAGCTCGGCCTTCGCCTTCGCCGCTTCGTCCGCGAAGAGGTCGCGGAAAAAACCGTGGTACTGCTTCGAAATCGTGTCCTTGGCTCCGAACCAGAGATTTGCCTTCTCGCTCACGGCGTAATTGATGCAGGCTTTCGCAAAGCTCCGGATCGACTTCTCCGTGTTGTGCATGCCCATGACTACGCCGGGACCTTTGAAGTCGTGGATGGCCACGGTCCGGGGAGCGCCCCCGCCGGCGGGAGTAAAGACGATCTCGGCCCTGCCCGGGCCGCTGACCACAAGCTCGCTGCTTTTATAAATGTCACCGTAAGCGTGGCGGCCGATGATGATGGGCTTCTTCCAGCTCCTGACCGCCGGAGGGATGTTCCTGATGATGATCGGCTTGCGGAAAACGGTGCCGTCGAGGATGGAACGGATCGTGCCGTTCGGGCTCGGCCACTGTTTTTTAAGATTATACTCCTTCACGCGCGCCGCATTCGGCGTGATCGTGGCACATTTCACCCCGACGCCGTACTTTTTGATGGCCTCGGCGGCCTCAATGGTTACACGGTCGTCCGTCTCGTCGCGGTGCTTGATCCCGAGGTCGTAATATTTCAGGTCGATCATGAGATGGGGCAGGATGAGCCTGTCTTTGATCATCTTCCAGATGATCCTCGTCATCTCGTCGCCGTCCATCTCCACGATGGGGTTTTTTACGGTAATTGCCACGATTTTTATCTCCTTGCGATGGGAAGATGCCATTGCGGTCGATTACGCGCACGGCGTGACAATTCTGTCTTTCAGATCAAACGCGGACCGCATCATTCTGCGCAGGGGATGATTTTAATGTGAAGCGGGAAGATTGTCAATAAAACATTCTTATACACGCGAGGCTCGATGTGTTTGCGACCAATGCCGTGCGCTTTCCGCCCTACATGCAGAACTCGAGCGTGCTGAAAAAGTATTTTATCTCGTACTCCGCGGTCTCCGGGGCGTCCGAGCCGTGGACCACGTTTCTCTCGATCTCCGTGGCGAACTCTTTCCTGATCGTCCCCGGCTCCGCCTGTGCGGGGTCGGTTGCGCCCATGAGCTTTCTCCATGCTGCAATGGCATTCTCTTTTTCGAGCACCATGACAATGCA
>JAWOJY010000073.1:0-15913 GCA_033854515.1 Nitrospirota bacterium | reverse complement strand
CTCCGGCTCCATTCCCCAGAGGTCGGAAATCGCCTTCTTCAGTTTCCTGCCCGATGGATCGGGATACCGGTTGATCTGCGTCTTCCTCGCCGCCTCGATTATATCCCGGCCGACCTCGTCGGGCATGGCAAAGGGATTCTCCATGGCATCGAGCTTGATGCGGCACGGGGTCTCGTCGATGTGATACGCCGTGAGCCTGCGGACCTGGGGCCTGATGAGCCTGACGATGGCTTCCGTTGTGCTCGCTTTTCGTTTCATGTTCGGGTACTATACAGCAAACATCCTGTATTCACAAGGGGAAAATCGCAGAAATGACGTGCAGGACGAAGTTCATAGCGTACATTCTCGCGCCTCTCATCGCGTTTTCCGGCCCGGCCGCTGCGGCAGAGTTCCGCTTCTCGCCCCGGCCGAACAAGGCGCACCTCATCCAGTGGCGACAGTGGGACGCGGAGGCGCTGGAGGAGGCGAAGACCACTCAGAAGCTCATCCTCCTCTCCCTCAGCGCGGCCTGGTGCCACTGGTGCCACGTGATGGACGAGACGACCTATTCCGATGAAGCGGTCATCGGGTTCGTGAACGGGAATTTCATACCGGTCCGGGTCGATGCGGATATGCGGCCGGACGTGGACAGCCTGTACAACCAAGGCGGGTGGCCGAGCACGGCGATCCTGACGCCCGAGGGAGAGGTGATCGACGGCGGCAACTATCTTCCGCCGGAAGAGATGCTTGGGAGGCTCAAACGTGCCGACGCGTTGTACGCTGCGGACAGGGAAGGAATCGCCAAGAGGATCGAACAGGCCCGGATGATGCGCTCCCTACGGCAGGGTTCTCCCCTGACGAGCTCTCCAGGCAAAGGGGACATCGAGAGCATCGCCGCATTGCTCAAAGACGCCTTTAATGAACAGTATGGCGGTTTCGGGACCGGCCAGAAGTTCCCGAACCCCGATGCCCTGGATTTTCTCCTGTCCGTCCACGCGAAGAACAGGGACAGGGACGTCAGGAAGATCATTACGAAGACCCTTGACGGCATGGCAACGGGCGGCATCCACGACAAGATCGACGGCGGCTTTTTCCGGTATGCGACGAAGCCGGACTGGTCCGAGCCCCATTATGAGAAGATGCTCGACGTGAACGCCGGCATGATCAAAAACTATGCAGAGGCGTATCGGGCGCTCGGAGAAAAGAGATATCGCGCTGTCCTCCGGGAAACCGTACAATACGTCCGGAACAATCTTTTCGACTCAACACACGGGACATTCTACGGGAGTCAGGATGCCGACGAATCGTACTATTCGAAAAAAGACAGGAAGGGGTTAAAGCAGCCGGTTGTCGACAAGACCAGCTATGCGGATGCTTCATCGCTTATGATCAGCGCGCTCGTCTCCGCCCATTGCACGACAGGAGAGGGGCGGTATCTGGACATGGCGGAAAAGGGGGCCGACTTTATCATCAGAAACATGTATAGCGGCGAGGACGGTGTCTTCCATTATTACCGGGACAGCGCGTCCCGGCTCCCGGGACTTCTGTCCGACAATGCACTCTTCGGCTCGGCCCTGCTCAACCTGTACAACGCGACCGGAAAGCGGCGATACCTCGCGTTGGCCCGGAGGATCGGGGGCATCATCGTCGAACGGTTCTTTGATACGGCCTCGAACCAGTTCCGTTCATCAATCGGCACGGCCATCACCCAGCCGGCGACTGCGGGGATACTTTCCGACGTGAACCACAATCTTGCCAACTATCGCGCGCTCTGCTTCCTCGGCAGGCTCCTGTATGCCGGGCCCCCCGACGATCGCATGAGCAACGCCCGCGATGCCGCGCTCATGACCTTTGCCGGCCAATACAGAAGGTTCTCCCCCCTCGCTGCCGCATACGGCAGGGCGCTTTTGTGGAAGGTGGAAACGCCGGTCGAGATAACCGTCCTCGGGGACAGGGCCAGGGTCCGCGAGTTCCTGTCCATTGCCAATTCGGTGTTCATCCCGGAGAAGGTCGTACGGGTGCTGTCCCTGTCCGAGGACAAGGAAGAGGTCAGGCGGCTCAACTATCCCCTGAAAGAGGCGGTCTACCTCTGTGCGGGAAAGCGGTGCTCGAAGCCGATCAATGGTCCCGGGAAGCTCAAAGAAGAATTGAAGCGGTTCCTCGAAAAGCCTTAAAGACCCGATCCAATATCAACGATCCGCCGTTTTCTCACCCATTGGCCGCTCTGCCGGGTCCGCTTTTTTGTAATAATATCTAACAATCTATTGACAGATAATCGTACCTATGGTAGTATGGGGTCATCAAGGAGGAGTCATGAGCATTTACGGGAAAATAGGACACCGGATCAAGGAGTTGCGTGAAAAAGCGGGGATCAGCCAGGACGCATTGGCGCAGAAGATGAAGCTGCCCCGTCCCGCCATATCGCAGATCGAGAGCGGCGCGAGGAAGATCGCGGCCGATGAGCTGATAAAGTTCTCCGAGATATTCCATGTGACCGTGGACGGCCTTCTGAATCCCGGGAAGGAGCCGGAGGTCCGCCTGCACGAAGAAAAGGCGGAAAAGGCGAACAAGCCCCAGATGCGGATCAACGTGCCGCAGAAGAACCTCCAGAAGTTCAAGGAAGTGCTGCTGTACATCCTGAACAAGGTCGGCGCAAAGGAGAACATCGGCGAGACGGTCATCTACAAGCTCCTTTACTTCATAGACTTCGACTTCTATGAGAAGTATGAGGAACAGCTTGTCGGCGCTACCTACATCAAGAATAAGTACGGCCCCACGCCGGTGGAGTTCGTGAAAATCGTCGAGAAGATGATCGACGGCAAGGAGATCGAGAAGGTCAAGAGCGAGTATTTCAGCTTTCCGCAGACCAAATACCTGCCCCGTCGGAAACCCGACTTGACGAAGCTTAAGGCGAACGAGATCGAGGTGATCGAGGACGTCCTGAACAGGCTCTCGGACATGAACGCCAGCCAGATCAGCGCCTACTCCCACAATGACGTCCCTTGGATGACGACGCAGGACGGCGAGGCAATCGAGTACGAGTCGGTCTTTTACCGCACGCCGCCCTATTCCGTGCGGGCCTATGCGGAAGAGAACGGATGAGCGGCTTCTTCTACAGTCCGTTCGCCGGGACGCTGTTTGCGAAGATTTCCCATGTTCCGGAGTTCGAGAAGGACCTGAAAAAACTTCTCAAGCGGTTCTCTTCGCTCGAAGACGATTTGCGGACGTTCATCAAGGTCGCGATGTATCTCTTCCATAAGCAGGGTATAGACAGTCGTGCGATCTTTCATATATCAGACCTCGGGATCAAGTCCCCGAAGATTTATAAAGCAAAGAAGTTCGCATGCAGGGCGCTCAAAGGCAAAGGCGCGCAGTCGGGGATAAACGTCATCTATGCGCATCGCAAAGAAGAGGATTGGATAGAGTTTATCGAGATTTATTATAAGGGGGATAAGGAGAGCGAGGACAGGGAGAGGATATTGAGATATTGCAAATGATGTCCTGCGGGAAATACTATGAGGTTTAAAGCGAGAAAGACGGAACACGCAGGACCGAAAAATGGCTGCGGCTCTTACTGGGGACGAAAAGGTGATGCAAAGAAGGAAAGTAACCGCAAGCGACGCGAGGACGGCAAAATGTTGATTCGGGAGATAAAGAGAGTATAATAGCAACGATGATATAAACGATCAAAAGAACGGAATGGAGCAAAGTTGGTACCACTGAGGATGGGGGTGGCAATGGACAATAAAATCACATATGAACTGGATTGGTCTTTTGAAAGACGACTTGCCACGCAACATTTAGGTGCTTACAAATATACAACGTCAGCAAAGGCTTTGAGTGAACTGGTAGCAAATGGATTTGATGCAGGCGCCAACAACATAACAGTTTCAATCAAAGAAAATGATCTGGGAGGAGTTGAGGCTATTGTAATAACGGATGATGGCTCCGGCATTACCTCCGCTGTTTTGAAAGAACGTTTTATTACAGTTGGGGTGTTCCCACAAAAAACTAATACTCAATTTGCTAAATTTGGAATTGGTAGATTTGCCGTCCATCGGATTGGTGAAAAGAGCACATGGACATCAGTATCAAAGGTTGATGGCAATCAGTACAAAAAGGTTGAATTTGAGCTTGACTCTGATGAGAACAAAAAACTGAAAGTCGTCGAAGAAATAATCACGTCAAGCGACACAGGTACAAAAATAGAAATATTTAATATTCGTGACAAGGGGAAGGACGCCTTAACGAAGAATAAGATAGCCGGGATATTGATTGCGGAATTTTGTAGTTATCTTCTTGCCCATCCCAATAAGAAAATTGTCGTTCAAGATGAAAAGTTAGATGTTAAAGCTATTATAGCTGAATCAGAATCTGAAATCATTAACCCATCGGACAAGGTTGCAGATAAGATCATCATCAATCATTTAATTCTGAATCGCCCGGTTGATAAATCACGATTTCCTGCGCAAGTTATCTTTACGGCAAGAGGTCGGATGATTGCGAATACTCAACCTGAAGACACGCCTTCACCGCAATATCTGGGTTTGGTTGAGTGCGACTATCTTCACTCCGTCGTATCTGCGAGCAGAGAAACGTTGATTGAAATGGATGACACGTTTGCAAATATTAAGTCTATTACGCTGGACAGGGTTAATGAGTTTGGCAATAAGTATCGCACTCAGTCTGCGAAGAGGTTTATAGAAAAGGCCAGGCACGAGGATTTTTATCCTTTCAAGGAGGCTCCAAAAGAAGTTACCGACAATGTAAAGCAGGCTATCTACGATGTGGTTTTAGAGAAAGTCAACGAAAATGCGAATATTGAAAGCATGACCAAGAAGCAAAAAGCCGTAGTATTCAAATTACTAAATCGTGCGCTCGATGATGAAAATTTGTTGGGCGTACTGACGGAAGTTGCTAAGCTATCTCCAGATGATGTTGCTAAGTTCAAAGATGTGCTTGAGCATACGGCACTTACTTCAATTATCAAGTTGTCTTCAGAAGTTACGGATAGGCTCCTGTTTTTAGATGTTCTACATAACATTGTCTATGGCGAGTCGTCAAAGAAAGTGAGAGAAAGAAGTCAGTTACATAAAATAATTGAGCCCCATGGGTGGCTTTTCGGACCGCGTTTTCATCTTGCGACAAGCGATGAGGGATTTAAAAAAGTCATTGTAAAGCACAGAGAGAAGGCAGGCTTGCCTATGCTGGATGAAAACAAGTTTGACGGAATTAAAGATGTGAAAAAAATACCTGATTTATTCCTCTGTGCTGTAAAAGAGTATCCCACTAAACCTAAGAATCATCATTTGCTCGTTGAAATTAAGGCTCCAAATGTCTCAATAGGGAAAAAGGAGAGAGACCAGATAACGAAATATGCAGAGATAATACGTAAATCACATGAATTCGATACCATTTCGACGCGATGGGATCTATACGTCGTCTCAGCTAAAGTGTCTGATGAAATAGATGACTATAGAAAACAGAAAGATAAGGAGCCGGGTATTTTGTTCGAATGGGATAACATGACAATTTGGGCTTTGGAGTGGAGTGAGATCATTACAAGAGCAAAGGAAGAGATGCAATTTGTGAGGAAGCACTTGAAGCTCAGAACTGAACAATTAGCGGTTTCAGATTATCTTAGAAAGAATTATCCCGATATTCTTCAGCCGCTGCAATTCCAGAATTAATACGTTCTGTTGTAGGCATTGTTTCTGCGCCCAACAGCCATTCCACTTATTGAGCATCACGAGGTTAAGCCCACCCAACATTGAGAAATATAGAGGGAATAACATATGGTTAAGCTTACAGAGGCATCTTTGGATTGGGCCTTAAACCACATTGAGCGTTATGGCGACACTAACATTTTCCCGGTGTCATTCGAATTTGAGGCAATTCGACACGTGTGGGAATCTGATCTCAAGCCGTTCCTTCTTAAAGAAGATATTCTCAATTGGCAAACGAGGCCCCATCGACGTTGTCTCACACCAAAGCATCGTTATGGTTTCCGCATAGCGACACAACTTGACCCCCTAGATGCAAATCATATTTACAGCACTGGTTGGCGAAATCGGTAAAGATATTGAGGCATCCCGTATTCCTGTTAGCAGAAAAATCGCTTTTTCGCATCGTTTCAAGCCGGCCAAAGACGGACAAATGTATGATCCCAATTATAACTACACAGCTTTTTTGGCACACTGTTCAACACTTTCAGATTCAAAGGCGTATAACTATGTGGTTCTTGCTGATATCGCAGATTTTTTCCCTCGAATATATTCGCATCCCCTGGAAAATGCACTCACTGACTGCACGACCAAAAGGGAACATGTATCCGCCATTAAGAAGCTGTTAAAAAGTTGGAACTTCACAATTTCAGTAGGCATTCCAGTCGGCCCACAGATTTCGATGGTTCTTGCAGAACTTGTTCTTGACGATGTTGACAAAGGGTTATCTGATGAAGGAACGCGATTTTGCCGATACGTGGATGATTATAGAATTTTCTGCACGGATGAAGTAGACGCACATGAGAAATTGGCGCTTCTCGCGCGTATTTTGTATGAGAACCATGCACTAACCCTTCAACAACACAAGACGCTCATTCTCCCGAAAAAGTTGTTTAAGGAGCGATTTCTTCGTTCAGAAAAAGTCCACGAACTAGAAAGCCTTACCGGTAAACTACGTAAATTATTGAACGAGATAGGAATCGACGATCCATACGAGCAAGTAAATTATGAGAATCTTGATGAGGATCAGAAAAAGCAGATTGATGAGTTGAATCTTGTCGAGATATTGAGAGAGCAAATCAAACAGGATGAGATTGATATCCCTCTTATGCGATTTGTCCTGCGTAGGTTGTCACAATTCGACGACATAGACGGACTTGAGCTCGTTCTTAAAAATATTGATACACTTTATCCCGTATTTACGGATGTCATCCGGTACATTCAAGAACTAAGGGCTCTTGACACTTCACGGCGCCATCGCGTTGGAAAAAGTCTTCTCGCACTTCTTGAAAAATCACTCGTCGGCCATTTAGAGTTTCACCGACTCTGGATATTCAACACCTTCACAAAAGACCGCGAGTGGGACAACGAAGGCACTTTCGCTTCACTTTACCACGAACATCCAGATTCCTTTTCTAGACGCGAACTCATTTTAGCTTTAGGAAGAGCACGTCGGACAAGTTGGTTCAAAACAAAAAAAAGAGAAGTGGATGCATTTGAACCATGGCAGAAGCGTGCTTTTATCGCTGCGGCAAGTTGCCTGCCAGGTGACGAGTTTCGACATTGGTATAGTTCGGTAATTAGACATCTCGATCCTTTAGAACGTGCAATTGGGACATGGGTAAAGAGTAATCCCTTTTAGTCACATCTTCAATCTCGAAGCAGACTTTCATTCTGATAGGGCGGTAGAGAAGTCAAAGCAATGAGATGAGATTAAAAAGGCGGCCTTTCAGGCCGCCTTTTGCATTACGGGATCACCTTGTTCAGCGGATACTCTACGATCCCCGTAGCGCCCCTTCGCTTGAGCTTCGGGATCAAGTCGCGTGCGAGTTTCTCGTCCAGGATCACCTCAAGACTGACCCAATTCGGGTCTGCGAGGTGCGAGATCGTCGGAGCGTGCATCGAGGGAAGCAGTCCGCAGATATTCTCAAGGTTGGTCTTCGGCGCGTTCATCTTCAAGCCGACCTTCTCTTCGGCCGCGAGCGCGCCCTGAAGCAGCATGGTCATGTTGTCGATCTTCTTTTTTTTCCACGGGTCCTTCCACGCCTTTTTGTTCGCGATGATTCTCGTCGTGGATTCGAGCATCACCTCGACGATCCGGAGCTTGTTCGCCCGGAGCGAGCTGCCGGTCTCGGTGAGCTCGACGATGGCGTCGGCGAGCCGGGGGGGCTTTACCTCCGTCGCGCCCCAGGAGAATTCCACGTCGCACGTGATGCCTTTTGATTTCAGATACCGTTTCGTATAGCCCACGAGTTCCGTTGCGACCCTTTTTCCTTTCAGGTCCCTGATCGATTTGATCGGGGAATCCTCGGGAACTGCCACGACCCAGCGCACGGGCGTAAGTCCGCCCTTTGCATATCTGAGCTCCGCGACCTCCACGACGTCGGCATTCTGTTCGAGGATCCAGTCCTTGCCCGTGAGCCCCGCATCGATCACACCGTTGTCCACGTAGCGGGCCATCTCCTGGGCGCGCACGAGGATGCAGTCGATATCAGGATCGTCGATGCTCGGGTAATAGCTGCGCGAGCTTACTTGTACGCGGTACCCCGCTTTGTCGAAGAGCTTGAAGGTCGACTCCTGAAGGCTCCCCTTCGGGAGACCGAGCTTAAGTCTTTGCTTGTTCGCCCCAACCGCTGTTTTCTTTTTAGCCGTTGCCGGCATGGCACATCTCCTTTATCCGCATATAGATAACGGTGGAACGCAAAGGGCGAGAGGGAAAAACGTTTTTCGTCTCACCTTTCACTCCTCGCGTTTCACTCTCAATCACATCTTCGCTATCCTCACCCTGATCGTGTTCCTGTGCGCCTCGAGACCCTCGACGTCGGCGATCTGCATCACTGCCTCGCCCACCTTGTCCAGGCCTTCCCGGGTGTAGAAGATGAGACTGGACTTCTTCATAAAGCTGTCCGTGGACAGGGGAGAGAAAAACCGCGCCGTGCCGCCGGTCGGGAGCACGTGGTTCGGTCCTGCGATGTAATCTCCGACGGGCTCGGGCGTAAAATGTCCGAGGAAAATGGCCCCGGCGTTCTTGATCAGACTGAGAAGCTCGAAGGGCTTCTCTACGGCAAGCTCGAGGTGCTCCGGCGCGATGGAATTCGACACCTCGGCCGCTTCCTGCAGGGTCCCGGCAAGCACAATGGCCCCGAAACGGTCGACTGCTTTGCGCGCGATCTCCTTGCGGGACAGGTTGGCGAGCTGCCGCTCCATCTCGGCATTAACCTTGTCCGCCAGGTCCCGCGACGTCGTGATCAGGATTGACGAGGCAAGTTCGTCGTGCTCCGCCTGGGACAACAGGTCGGACGCGACAAATTTCGGATTCGCGCTCTGATCGGCGATGATCAGAATCTCGCTCGGCCCGGCGATCATGTCGATGTCTACCTGACCGAAGACGTACCGCTTTGCCGTGGCAACATAAATATTACCAGGACCGACGATTTTGTCAACTTTGGGAATGGTCGCCGTCCCATACGCCATGGCTGCGACAGCCTGCGCGCCGCCGATTTTGTAAATCTCGTTCACTCCCGCGATGTCCGCCGCAATGAGGATATAGGGGTTCAGGTTCCCTCCGGGCGCAGGTGAGCACATCACGAGTTGCTCCACGCCCGCCACCATGGCCGGGATGACGTTCATGAGCACGGACGAGGGGTAGCACGCCTTGCCGCCGGGGACGTAGATGCCCGCGCTCCTGATCGGTCGGGCGAGCTGGCCAAGGATCACGCCGTCTGCTTCCTGCGTGACCCATGAGCTGATCTTCTGCTTTTCGTGGAACGTGCGGATGTTCTGCGCCGCCAGCTTCAGGGCATCCACCTTCTTCATGTCCGCCCGGGTATATGCGTTTTTGGTCTCTTCGGCCGATACCCTGATGTCTCTGAGCGTAAGGCTGACCCGGTCGAACTTCTCGGTATACTCGATCACGGCCGGGTCGCCCTGCTTGCGGACGGCTTCTACGACTTCCTTGACCGCCGCGGCCACTTCCTCGGTCGCCGCTTCTCCGCGGTTGATGATGCGCTTGAGTTCGGCTGCGATGTCTTTCTGTGCGTCGATGATCTTCATGAAAGCCCCTACTGATTTTTAGCCACAGAGGACGCAGAGTTCACAAAGGTAAAAAGCAGGAAGGCTAAATAGCTGTCCCTATTTTTCCCGTGTTCTCTGTGATCTCTGGGCAACTATTCTTTTCTCTTGACTATACTCGCTCTATATCCGCCCCGAGCGCGGAGAGCTTCTGCTCGATGTTCTCATATCCCCGGTCGAGGTGGTAGATGCGCGACACCACGGTCTTGCCCTCCGCGGCCAGGCCCGCAAGGATGAGCGAAGCGCTCGCCCGAAGATCCGTGGCCATCACAGGAGCGGCCGACAGTTTCAGCACTCCCTTGACGATGGCCGTGCGGCCGTCGGTCTGGATGTCGGCGCCCATCCTCCGGAGCTCAGCCACATGGGTGAAGCGGTTCTCGAAAATCGTCTCGTTGATGACGCTCGTACCGTCGGCGAGGGCCATGAGGCTCATGAACTGCGCCTGCATGTCCGTGGGGAACCCGGGATAGGCCAGGGTCTTGATATTCACGGGACTGATCTGCCGCTTTCCGGCCACATGGATCGAGCCGTCGGACGTCTTGATCTCCGCGCCGGCCTCAATGACCTTGGCGAGCACTGCATCGAGATGGGCGGGGGAGCAGTTTTTGATCGTGATCGATCCGCCGGTTATGGCCGCGGCAATGACGAACGTGCCCGTCTCTATCCGGTCGGGCATCACCGTGTAGTCCATGGGACGGAGGCTCTCTACCCCGTTGATCCGTACGATGTCCGTGCCTGCTCCCTCGATCCTGGCTCCCATCTGAACGAGAGCGTTTGCGAGGTCCATCACTTCGGGCTCGCGCGCCGCGTTCTCGAGGATCGTCTCCCCCTCGGCGAGCGACGCGGCCATCATAAGGTTTTCCGTGCCCGTCACAGTGACCGTGTCAAAGTAGATGTGGGCGCCGCGAAGTCTCTTGGCTTTTGCCACAACGTAGCCGTGCTCTATCTCTACCGTCGCCCCGAGCTTCTCGAGGCCCATGAGGTGCAGGTTTATGGGCCGCGCGCCGATCGCGCATCCGCCGGGCAGCGACACCCTCGCCTTGCCCAAGCGCGCGACAAGCGGGCCAAGCACAAGCACCGACGCACGCATGGTCCGCACGAGATCGTAAGGCGCCTCGGGATTGTTGAGGCCAGTCGAATCCAGCACGACTTCGTGGTCGTGAAGGCGGCACGCCACCCCCATGTGCTGGAGTATCTTTCCCATGGTCACGACGTCCGCAAGATAGGGAACGTTCGACAGCCTGTGCTCGCCTTTGCACAGGAGCCCTGCCGTAATGATCGGGAGCGCGGCGTTCTTGGCGCCGCTGACCGCGACCTCACCCTTGAGTTTTTTGCCGCCTTTGATGACGATTGTTTTCATAAATGCATTCACCACAAAGGCACTAAGACACGAAGGATGACAACTGCAAAATGCAGAGTGCAAAATGCAAAAGTCAGAATGAGGACGAAATCACGGCCTTCGGCCAAACAATAACTTTGCATTTTGAACTTTGAGTTTTGACTTGCTCGCTTCGTGACCTTTGTGCTCTTCGTGTCTTCGTGGTAAAGGGGTCATGTTTTTCTTGCTACGATCACCCGGTCGATTCCCGCCAGATCTTTCAAAATCTCGGGAGGCGTATATTCGCCGTTTTTCTCCACCATCCGGGAGAGCGTGTCCGCCTGACCGATGGCCATTTCCATGATGAGCACACCTTCTTTTTTGAGAAAGCGCGGCGCCTGCCCTACGATCCTCCGCTGTAACTCCGTTCCCTCCGGGCCCGCCGTGAGCGCGATCTCCGGCTCGTAATCCCTTACCTCGGGCTGAAGGACCAGCAGGTCAAGGGCCTGTATGTAAGGCGGGTTGGCGGCTATAATGTCCACCTGCCCGAGGATGTCGAGCTCCTCAAGCGGCCCCAAGAGGTCGCCTTCGAGAAACCGGATCCTGTCCGAAACGCCGTGCCGCCTCGCGTTCTCCCGTGCGACCGCGAGGGCTTTTCCGGATGCATCGGTCGCGAAAATTCGGACCGTCGGCATCTCTTTTGCCAGGCTCACGGCGATACAGCCCGAGCCGGTGCAAAGGTCAACGATCGTGAGCGGTCCTGCCGCGCCTCGCGCTTTTTTGAGCGCCGTCTCGACGATGAGTTCGGTCTCCGGTCTCGGGATCAGGACGTCCGGCGAAACGATGAATTCGAGGCCCCAGAACTCCTGTTTGCCGGTGATATACTGGAGCGGTTCCCGTTTCGCTCGGCGGCCGATCGTCTGTTCAAAGAGCGCCCGCTTGTCCTCGCCCAGAGGGTCTTCGCTGTGCACGATGAGCCAGGCACGGTCCCTGCCGAGGACATGGCCCAGGAGCACTTCGGCATCGAGCCGGGGGGTGGCGACGCCGCGCTCCGTCAATTTCTCTGTTGCGTGGCGTATGGCTTCAGCGATGGTCACGATAGTAGGAAGTTTTAAGTTTTGAGTTATGAGTCTTGTGTTGCGATAAACGAATACGTCAAAACTTAAAACTTACGACCCGCCGGTTCACAGGTTCTTGAGCCGCTCCGCATTGTCCGCTGCCGTGAGCGCGTCGACGAACTCGTCGAGATCGCCATTGAGCACGGCCTCGAGCCGGTAGAGCGAAAGCCCGATCCGGTGATCGGTCACCCTGTTCTGCGGGAAATTGTAGGTCCTGATCTTCTCACTCCGTTCACCTGTCCCTACCTGCGACTTGCGGTTCTGGGCGGTTTCCGCCTGCTGCTTTTCCCGTTCCCGCTCCAGCAGCCGCGAGCGGAGGATTTTCATCGCTTTTTCCCTGTTCTTAAGCTGCGAACGCTCGTCCTGGCAGGCGACCACCTCGCCCGTGGGGATGTGGGTGATCCTGACCGCCGAATAGGTCGTGTTCACGCTCTGCCCGCCGGGACCCGATGAACAGTACGTGTCAATGCGCAGGTCCTTCGCGTCGATCTGGATATCCACGTCTTCGGCCTCGGGAAGCACCGCCACGGTCGCCGTGGAAGTGTGGATCCTGCCGCTCGCCTCGGTTGCCGGTACGCGCTGCACCCGGTGCACGCCGCTCTCGTATTTGAGCTTGCTGTAGACGCCCTTGCCCTGGATCTGGGCAATGACTTCTTTGATTCCGCCGACACCCGAGGTCGACAAATCGAGCACGGTGAGTTTCCAGCGCTTCTTTTCGGCGTAGCGGGAATACATGCGGAAGAGCTCGGCAGCAAAAAGCCCGGCTTCGTCCCCGCCGGCGCCTGCGCGGATCTCGAGAAAGATGTTCTTTTCGTCCCGCGGGTCCTTGGGGACAAGCATGAGCCGGAGTTCCTGCTCCATCTGCTGGCTTTTCGGCACGAGGTCTTTCAACTCGGCCTCGGCCATGCCGCGCAGCTCGGGATCCGCCTTCTTGTCCGTGATGATCTCTTCGGCCTCCCGGATCTGCCTCCGGAGGTCCTGGTAGGCGCGGTAGTGCGCTACGACCTCTTCTATCTCCGAGCGCTCCTTCGAATATTTCTGGAAGCGCTGGCGGTCCGCGGCGATCGAGGGATCGGATAAGAGCCTCGTCAGGTCTTCATATTTTTCTACGACTGCGTCTAGTTTTCTTAACATATATAATACTAGTCAGCCACGAAGACACCAAGACTCGAAGGAAAAACATATGTGCCTTTCTTGGTGCCTCGGCGCGGCCTGTGGCCATTGTGTCTTTGTGGCGAGAATTAAGTATTTGTCCGGGTCAAACAAAAAACCCCGCTTCAGCGGGGTTCCATCGCAACGGCTTCGTTCAGCGCCCTGATGGCCACCTCTATTTGATCGTCCGAGGGCTCTCTGGTCGTGAGGCGCTGAAGCCAGAGCCCCGGCTGCATTAATAGTTTGATCAGCGGATGCCCCTGTTTCGCGCTGAGCTTGATGAATTCATAGGACAGTCCCGCAATGACGGGCAGGAGCGCGATCCTCGACGCCGCCTTGGCCCAGAGCGGCCAGACACCGGGGATAAGCGAAAACAGGATGATGGAGAGCGTTATCACCGCGAGCAGAAAGCTCGTGCCGCAGCGCGGGTGGATACGCGAGTACCCGCGCGCATTCCCGACGGTGAGATCCGTTCCCGCCTCGTACGCGGCGATGGCCTTGTGTTCCGCACCGTGATATTCGAAGACCCGGCGAATATCCTTCATGAACGAAATACTCGATACGTAGCCCAGGAACAGGGCAACCCGGATTACGCCGTCGGTGAGGTTGAACAGGAGGCTGCTGCCCTTGACGGCGCCGTACTTCATGCCGAGCAGGTTTGTGAGCAGAAGGGGAAGCGCCAGAAAAAGCCCCAGAGCCAGTGCAAGCGCCACGACCATGGTGCCTGCCAATGCCAGCGGGCTGATGTCTTCTTTTTTCCCTTCCCCGTTCTCAAGCGCCTCGTTTGCGGAGAAGTTGAGCGCCCTGATGCCGAGCCACAGCGCTTCGAACAGGGCCGCAGAGCCGCGGATGATCTTTTTCTTCAACAAGGGGAACCGTTCGCCGAGCGGGCTCAGTTCCTGCTTCAACACCGCGATTTCCGCTTCCGGCCGGCCGCCCCTTCGTACGGCAACGGTAAAGGCGTGAGGAGACCGCATCATCACGCCTTCAAGCACCGCCTGACCGCCTATGTTTAATTTTTCCGACAACGGGGACCTCAGAGAGACCGGACAGATGACAGACGCCGGAGGTCAGACGAAAGCCTATGGTTCAGTCTGTGATCTGCCCTCTGTATTCTGTTTACTGAATTACGCTTTCTTGTATTTCTTCCTGAACTTGTCGACGCGGCCTTCGGTGTCGATAAGCTTCTGCTTGCCGGTGAAGAACGGATGACACACCGAGCAGATGTCGAGCCTCAGGTTGTTCTTGGTGGACCTCGTCTGGAACGTGTTCCCGCACGCGCAGGTAACCGTGGCAAGCTTATAGTCGGGATGAATTCCCTCTTTCATGATTTCCTCTCCTTAAACTGATTACTGAAAAATTACCGCGGCAAGGCCGCAAACCTGTTGCCCTTTCGCCAAGGCCGAAATAATATACCAAACTAGGCAAAATTACAAGAAAAAAGTTTGACCGGCTCCGGGAAAGACGGCAAGCACGGGCGCCCATCCTGAGCTTCGCACCGCGGCTTCCCTTTCTTGCGGCAGGGAACCGGCGATCTTTTGGACCTGGCCGGGCTACTTGTTCATTGAGTCCAGAAAATCCCGGTTGGACTTGGTTTGTTTGAGTTTTTCGAGGAGAAACTCCATGCTCTCAACAGTCGAGAGCGGATTGAGGACCTTCCGGAGGATCCACATGCGGTTGAGGTCGTCCTTGTCCACGAGGAGTTCTTCCTTGCGTGTGCCGGACTGGTTGATGTCGATGGCCGGGAACACGCGCTTGTCGACGAGCTTCCTGTCGAGGTGGAGTTCCATGTTGCCCGTGCCCTTGAATTCTTCGAAGATCACGTCGTCCATGCGGCTCCCCGTGTCTACAAGAGCGGTCGCGAGGATAGTAAGGCTGCCGCCGCTTTCTATGCTCCGGGCCGCGCCGAAGAACCGCTTCGGCCTCTGAAGGGCGTTGGCATCGAGGCCGCCGGAGAGCACCTTGCCGGAGGCCGGGATGATCGCATTGTGGGCCCGCGCGAGACGGGTGATGCTGTCGAGCAGTATCACAACGTCTTTCTGGTGCTCAACCAGGCGCTTGGCGCGTTCAATGACCATGTCCGCGACCTGCACGTGCCTCTGGGGCGGCTCGTCGAAGGTGGAGCTGATGATCTCAGCCTTCACATGCCGCTGCCAGTCGGTCACTTCTTCCGGGCGCTCATCGATGAGCAGCACAATGAGTTTGGTCTCCTCGTGATTTTTGAGCACTGCCTTCGCCACGGCCTGGAGCAGCATGGTCTTGCCGGTCCGGGGCGGGGCCACAATCATGCCGCGCTGGCCCTTGCCGATGGGCGTTATAAGATCCATGGCGCGCGTGGTAAAGTCGGTTGGGCTGTATTCGAGTTTTATCTTTTCCGTGGGATAGTAGGGGGTAAGGTTGTCGAACAGGATTTTTGTCCGGGATACCTCGGGATCTTCGTAGTTGACCGATTCAACTTTGAGCAGTGCGAAATAGCGCTCGCCTTCCTTCGGGGGCCGTATCTGGCCGGAGACGGTGTCCCCTGTGCGTATGTTGAACCTCCTGATCTGGGA
>JAWOJY010000072.1:0-8377 GCA_033854515.1 Nitrospirota bacterium | reverse complement strand
AACATAGAAGAGTATTCAATAAAAGGAGGTGAGATAAAATGAGATCAGATGCTATCCCGGAAAGCGAATAATATTTGCCCAAATCCTCAGCACCTTTTTCCCATACTCTAATTTCTTTCTTATCATCAGAAATAACCATCAATACTTCATTAGAACTCTTTGCCGACCCAAACAACGAAGGGATGGCGCCAACGGATTCCCGAATCTCTTCTATCGTTACCGTCCCTTTTGCAGCAAATCCGTCGACGATACCCTCATATCTAACCAGATACGTCGTTGGCTTGCCAGAGGGCAAAGCTACTGTCCCGGCCAAGCTGGCAGCCTTGAGAAAATTAGAGGCAATTTCGTTACATGATTATGTCGGGGAATTTTCGCGGGGGTTTACTTAGCAAGCAATATCTCTTTTTCAGAGCAGAGATAAAACCTTTTTTCCGTTGAACGAGATTTAATATATTATCGAACATAGCACGATTTAATCTGCCGAAATTCGCAGTTTTATCGATTATCTCATCGTTTTTCACGCTGTGGAATCTCTCTCGAATTTCATCATCACTGAATGATTTAGAAATATTCTTCTGCAAAAAATCGGCAATTGCGCTATAGTTCGGCATTTTAGTAGGTGAAAATAATTTAGCATCATAGGCAAGTGCATGGACTAAAAAATCTAAGGCGTAATTTTTTGGCCTTCTTTTTTTCGGCGCTATCGCCAACGATACAAATATTTTTCCATGCAATACGGGTTTCGGTCCTTCGAGGCATTCACGCATGATTTTATTGATATATGCAAGCTGTTGTTTTGTTATCCAACCGGCCCGCGTCAATTTCGCCGCAGTGTGGCAGATAACGTTAAAATCATCAAGTGGGATTGTGGTAGGTAGTACCTTTAAATCGATATTATTAATAAAATCATAAATCGCAAAATAGGCTTTTATGTTTGCTGAGGGGATGCAATTCAATGAATCGGTTTTTTTCTCATCTTCTCGCTCTCCTCGCGGATCTCCAAGAAAACAACCCGGGAAGGGTATTGGAGTTACGCCTTTTTGATCCGTCGATCTATCCCGCAAGTTGAATTACTCTACCATACGCAAAAATAAAAGTAAGCCCCGGGTTACCAGGTGGAAAAAGACTACAAGCGTGCGTTTAGGCTTGCTTAATGATCTGTGGAATAGGTATCGGAAACATTAGTTATACTTATTCAGCATTCCTCCAAGCATATAACGGATCATGTACCTGGCAAACGTCATTTTCTGGTTCCAAAATATGATGTAAATAGCAACCACGAGATACTAATTTAAGACAAGGCCCCCGGCTGCCAAGGGACCTGGTCTGCTTTTTTTCTACCACATTTTCTTATCCCCTTAAAATACCCCATCCTAAACATTGACAAGTACTCATATATGTGATTTCATTTAACGGACCTTAATAAAACTCAACCCGTCGTGAGAGGGATTTGGTTAGGGGGAATGAGCAATGAAGAGAATTATTCCGTTAATGGTTCTTGTTGCACTCACGGTTATTGCAGCTTGCGGCGGTGAACCCCTCTTCGAAGTACCAGGTGCATACGGTCCGACCATACCGACCGGGCTTGTAGCTACACCTGTCAGCTCCAGTTCAATTTCGCTGACTTGGAATGCATCTTCGGGTACTTGGCCGATTATTGGATATAACATTTATCGAGGAGGCGTTTATCTAAAAACTGTGAGTGACACTAGTTCACTAGATACTGGCCTATCAGCGTCTACGAACTATTGCTATACAGTGTCATCACTGATGTCTGCTGACCCGCATCCTAATGAATCTGCGCAAAGCGTTCAAGCGTGCGCAACAACGCTGTCTAACTGAACGGCAAGTTACAGTGCATATTATAAAAAGCCCCCGGTCTCCCAGGGGCCTCTTTCATAGTGACAACGCATCAAATAATTCGAATGACCAAATCACTGATCATGATTGACGGTTTGTCCACCTCGCACACACCATATTAAGTGCTCTTGCCACTTATAGTCTCCCAATAATCTGTCTATTACCCCGGCTGCGCCGAAAGAGAATCTATACGCGGAATATGGAGCACCTGTGTAGGTAGAAGCTGTCCAGTAGAACACCTGCGGGTCAGGCGATACACCAATAAACGGATGTCCCTCTGGCAGTTTTGGTGCTACATCCCCCCCTGGTCTCCGAGTATTGAGAGTCAGTAATTGCTCGACTGTTGGGAGATGCCATCCCCACCGATCACCGGTATTTGCATAGTTACACTGATTAACAGCGCCTGCCCAAGTCCATGTAGGAGCGGCCGCCACCGTCCTCTGCCACACAAGACCTGTTTCGTGGTCAAGCACGGCTACTCCCCCCATGACCAGCTCAAACCTGGGACATGCCGTTGTGTCGCACTGAAGTGTTTGGCTCCAGGCCGGCGGAATGTTGTTCAGTATGGGCGGAGTGGGTGGCGATTGATCGGCTGCGGTTGCCATCACCGGAAAGAACATCGCCAGAAAGATTAACGTCACGATTGCTGCACTTATAACGTATAGCTCTTTCTTACACATAGTTTCTACCTCCTTTTCGTGCGATATAAGCTGCACAATATGGCTTCTTGCCGTCCCTTTCATACAGAGAAATGTTCTGTTTAAACTCCTCTTTCTCCACCTCCATTCTCCCCAACTCTATCAAAAACAAATGGCCGAGCACACCAAAGGTAAGTCCTTCGGCAGCTCGGCCATCTTAGACTTATAAGACCCGCCGCTTTCCGTCCCCCTCTCACGAAGGGTTTGGCTTTATCGTGATAATCTACTTATCAAAAGAAATAGAATGCACGATATGCGCGTATTTTGATATTTAATGTTTTTACGAATCTAAGAAAAGTTATTCGAAAACTGTGTAGATTCAATAATAGCACGGAAGGAAAAATTGTGACGGGGTATATTTAGGGTAGTTACTATAAGTGACAATTATTTTGTCATATTCGTAAAGATATAATTGTTGTAAAACCATGAAACAAGCACATCGCAGGACCTTCGGGTAATGAACGGCTTATTGTTTTAAAAAAGGCCCCCGGTTGCCCAAGGGCAAGAAAAAAGAAAAACCCTGCTTGGACGGGCAGGGTTTCATACGATACGACTACGGTACGAGATTATTAGGAATTGTTCTTTGATTCTAAAGAATAAATTGGCAGGAGAGCATGAGAATCAAACTCATGCAAACATATGAAAAAAGCGTCGGCACACAGCGTTTACCTGATTCTTGCACCATTTGTGCACCAAAAACAAAAAGAACCAGAACCGTAAAGGCTCTGATTCTTTTAAGAATCATTGGCGTCCCCAGGGGGAGTCGAACCCCCGTTATCGCCGTGAAAGGGCGGTGTCCTGGGCCGGGCTAGACGATGGGGACCTTTTAAACGGTTTTGAGTTTTTAGTTGCGAGTTGTAAGTCAAAAGAAATTAATTCAAAACGAAAACTGATAATGCATAACTCAACACTCAAAACTAAAAACTCAAAACTGATCTTGAAATGGTGAGCCGGCTGGGACTCGAACCCAGGACACCCGCCTTAAAAGGGCGGTGCTCTACCACCTGAGCTACCGGCCCGCCTGTTCTTCCAAGCAGGAAGATGCGTATACTATCAAAGAAACGCCGTCCTTGTCAACACAAAATCGTCAGCGGGCTGTACGTGCTTTCGCGCCGGTCTTCTTGAACGGCTGCTCGAGGATGATGGTCTCGTCGCGCCGCGCGCCGGTGGAAATGATCGCAGGCTTCACGCCTGTAAGCCTGCAGACCCTCTCGATGTAGGAGCGCGCCTTCTTCGGCAAATCGCCGTAGTCATTGATGCCGATCGTGGTCTGCTTCCATCCGGGCATCGTGATGTACTGCGGAGTGCACTTCTCGAGGACGCAGAGTTCCGACGGCATTTCTTCGTAGAGCTTGCCCTGATACTTATACCCTACGCAGATGTTGATCTCGTCGAGCGTATCGAGCACATCGAGTTTCGTAATGGCCACGCTCGTCATGCCGTTCACGCGCACCGCGTGCCGGATGATGAGCGTGTCGATCCAGCCGCACCGCCGGGGCCTGCCCGTCGTTGCGCCGTATTCCTTTCCCCGGGCGCGAAGCAACTCTCCCAGTTTGTTCTCCTGCTCCGTGGGAAACGGGCCGCTGCCCACGCGCGTGGTATAGGCCTTCACGATGCCCATCACCTCGGTGATGGCATTGGGCCCGATACCGAGCCCGGTGCAGGCGCCGCCCGCCGTGGGACTGGACGACGTGACGAACGGGTACGTCCCGTGGTCGACGTCGAGGTGGGTGCCCTGCGCGCCCTCTGCAAGGATTTTCTTGTTCTTTCTGACCGCCTCGTTCATGAAGAGCGTGGTGTCCGTGATGAATTTCTTGAGCCTCTTCGCGTACCCCATGTATTCCTCGAACACCCGGTCCTGGTTCACGAGCGGCGCGTTGTAAAAACGCTCGAGCATGAAATTCGCCTCGCCGATATTGCACGCCAGCTTTTCGCGAAACGCCCCCGGGTCCAGGAGGTCGGCCATGCGGATGCCCTTGCGGCTGATCTTGTCCGCATAGGCCGGGCCGATGCCCCTGCCCGTGGTGCCGATCTTCTTGCTGCCTTTGAGCTTCTCGCTCGCGATGTCGAGCGCCTTGTGGTACGGCATGATCATGTGGGCATTCTTGCTGATGAGGAGGTTCGCGTCGAACGAGACGCCCCTCGACGCAAGCCCGTCCATTTCTTCGATCAACGCTGCCGGGTCGATCACCACGCCGTTGCCGATGACGCACTTCTTGCCCTTGTGCAGGATGCCCGAGGGGATCAGGTGGAGGATAAATTCGTCCATGCCCACCACCACGGTGTGGCCCGCGTTATGGCCGCCCTGATAGCGCGCGACGATGTCCGCCCGCTGCGTGAGCAGATCGATGATCTTGCCTTTGCCTTCATCTCCCCACTGGCTACCGACGACTACGAGAACTGGCATTTGTTTCTCCTTATTGAAAAGTCAAGGATGATGAGATGGGCGTGAGAAAAGCGTGCTTCCCTTTCGGCTTTCTTGTCGCCCCGATTCAATCCCCTCACTCCTCATGTTTCAAGCCTTACGGTCTTTCAGATCTTGATTTGCTTCACCGACAGAACGTTCGGGAGCTTTTTGATCTTTGCCATGAGTTCGTCGGACACGACGCTGTCGATGCTCACCACCGACATGGCCATGCCCCCCTGCTTCTCGCGGCCGAACTGCATGCGCGCAATGTTGACGCCGTTCTGGCCGAGGATCGTCCCGATCCCGCCGATGACGCCCGGCTTGTCGTTGTTCATGAGCACGAGCATGTCGCCCTCGGGCACCGCTTCCATTGGGAAGCTATCCACCTGGACGATGCGGGGCTCCTTCCTGCTGTTGAGCGTGCCCGAGACGAGCATTTCCCTCCCGTTCGCCTTTACCTTGAGCGTGATGAGGCTCGTGTATTCCGTGCCTCCGCTTGTCTTGGAAACCTTGACCTCGATGCCTCGGTCCTTGGCGATGAGCGGCGCGTTTACGTAGTTCACATTCTCCTTGAGGATCGGCGTGAGCAGCCCTTTGAGCGCCGCGAGCGTGATTGGCTCGAGCTTGAGGTTGGCCACCTCGCCGCTGTACTCGACGGTCACCTGCGTGAGGCCGCCTTCATAGAGCTGGGCCTCGAAGGAGCCCATCCGCTCTGCAAGGTTGATGTAGGGGCTGAGCGTCGGGAGCTGGTCCGCGGGGACCGACGGCACATTGACCGCGTTCCGCACGGTCCCGGCGATAAGGTAGTCGACGATCTGCTCGGCGACGGCCACGGCCACGTTCTCCTGGGCCTCTTTGGTGGACGCGCCGAGGTGCGGCGTGGCCACGAAGTTGTCGAGCGTGAGGAGCGGATGGTTCTCCGGCGGCTCTTTCTCGAACACGTCGAAGGAAGCGCCCGCGACCTTGCCGCTCTTGAGCGCTTCGTACAGGTCCCGTTCGTTCACGATGCCGCCGCGGGCGCAGTTGATGATGCGCACTCCCTCTTTCATCTGGGAGATCGTGTCCTTGTTGATGAGGTTCGCCGTCTCCTTGGTCTTGGGCGTGTGCACCGTGATGAAGTCCGACTTCTTGTAGATCGTCGGCAGGTCCGCGAGCGTGATGCCCAGGCTCTTGGCCTTTTCCTGGGAAATAAACGGGTCGTACGCAAGGACCTTCATGCCCAGACTTACGGCCCGCGTGGCAACGACGCTACCGATGGCGCCGAGGCCGATCACACCCAGTGTCTTGTCGTAGAGTTCGACGCCCTCGAACTTTTTCTTCTCCCATTTGCCCGTCTTGAGCGACGCATAGGCCTGGGGGATCATCCTCGCACAGGCGAAGATCATGCCGATCGTGTGTTCCGCCGTCGTGACCGTGTTGCCGCCGGGCGTGTTCATCACCACCACGCCCTTCTTCGTGGCGGCCGGTATGTCCACGTTGTCGAGGCCGCTGCCGGCGCGGCCGACGACCTTGAGCTTTGCCGCCTTCTCGAGCAGCCCCGCAGTCACCTTCGTCGCCGAACGGATGATCAAGGCGTCGTAATCGCCGATAATCTTCTCGATCTCCTCGGGCGACGTCTTGCTCCGCGCGTCCACGTCGAGCCCGGCTTTTTTCAAAATCTCAACCCCGATGGGCGATAGGTTGTCGCTGATGAGAACCTTCATGAATTCCTCCGAAGATGATCTGCCACGAAGACCCAAAGGCCCGAAGGAAACAAAAAACATGAAAGCAGTTCTTCGTGCCTTCGTGGTAAAAGGCGATTTATTTCATCAATATTTCCTGCGCCGCGGCAACGCCCGTGCCGAGCTTCACCGGATGGCCAAGGCCCTTCAGGACCATCTCGATGCCGGCCACCGCCGTGATCACGTCGAAAGTGTCGGCGTATCCCAGGTGCGCGATGCGGAAGATCTTGCCCTTGAGTTTGTCCTGGCCGCCAGCGCCGGTGATGCCGTACTTCTCCCGGAGATTTTTATAGATCGCCTGGCCGTCTACGCCTGCCGGCGCTTCGATGGCCGTGAGCGCGTTGCTCGGGTTCTCTTTCGGGAAGAGCTTGAGCCCGAGCGCTCCTGCCGCCGCGCGGGTGGCCCTGGCGAGTTTCTCATGCCGGGCGAGGACGTTTGCAAGCCCCTCGTCCTGGAGCATCTTGATGCACGCGTTCAGCCCGATAATGAGCGTCACGGCAGAGGTGAAGTTCGTCTGGTTCTTTGCGAGGTTCTCGCGCTCCTTCTTGAAGTTGAAGTAGAACTTCGGCGTCTTGGCCTTGTCGGCCATCTTCCACGCCTTGTCGCTCACCGAGACGAAAGCGAGTCCCGGCGGAAGCATGACGCCCTTCTGGGAGCCGCCGACCATGACGTCGATCCCCCATTCATCGGTCCTGAGATCTTGGGCGACGAGCGCTGAAATCGCGTCGACGACAAAGAGCGCGTCCGTCTTTTTCACGATGCCGGCGAGCGTCTTGATGTCGTGGTACACGCCGGTGGATGTTTCATTCGCCTGAACGAACACTGCCTTGATCCGGGGATTTTTCTTCAGGGCGGTCTCGACGTGATCGGGCTTCACCGCGTAACCCCATTCCACGACGATTTCCTCGACCTTCATGCCGTAAGCCTGGCAGATCTTGGTCCACCGTTCTCCAAACTTGCCTCCGTTTATGACGAGCACCTCGTCGCCGGGGCTCAGGAAATTGTTCACCGAGCCCACCATGCCGCCCGTTCCGGTGGCGCAGAGGATAAGTACGTCATTTTTGGTCTGGTAAAGCCACTGCAGGCCCTTTTTGGCCGAGTCGAGTACGGGCAGGAAATCCGGCGCCCGGTGATGTATGATCGGCATGGCCATGGCCAGGAGTGCCTCGGGAGGCACGGGTGTGGGCCCTGGCGCCAAAAGATATTTTTTTTGCATGGGTATATCCTCCAAAATTTCAGCGAGAAAGGATCCTCGATTTTTTTTAAATATTGTATAACCGGTTAAAACGCAATGAGTTCCGTCAAAAAAAGAAGAAGTTATAGTCCCGCCGGGGCGGGACCTATGCCCGGGGTTGGCATATCGCTGGGATATTGCGGGTGTCTGTGCTGTTTCAAGATACGTATTGCCTCTCTCTGAGAGCATTTCCGGCCAAAAACCATATGACAGTAGCATAAGCGGAAGAATATTGTCAAGAAAATAGTTCGGAAGACAGTGCCGGAGGCCGGGAAGGTCCTGCCCGCCGTAAAAACTATTTTTGCACGACATCCAGGTTCAGGTTGAGCGTGCGGACCGGCGTCACCCGGTCGTTTGTATAAAGAGTGACATACTTCACGAGAAACCCGCTCTTGCCAGCCGTATCGACGCTTGCCTTCACATATCCCGTGGCCCCGGGTTCCAGGCGGTTAGAACT
>JAWOJY010000071.1:0-3171 GCA_033854515.1 Nitrospirota bacterium | reverse complement strand
CTTTTCCGATGAGATCACCTCGGCGAGCAGCGCCGCGTCCTCCGAGGCTTTCTTTACCAGAAGGAGGGCCTGCTCATGCTGCCTCATACAGCACCTTCCCTTCACGGATCGCCTCAGAATAGACATTTCCCGGCGTGCTCGCCCAGTAATCAAACATCTCCTGACTTACAACCAGCAGGTCCACCGATATCCGGAGAGGGCTAAGCACACGGTTCAGGCGCATCATCTCGGCGACACGGTCCTTTACGTCGGTTTCTACTACCAGCAAATCGACGTCGCTTTCCTCACTCGCCTTTCCCCGACCATAGGACCCGAACAGAATGATCTTTTTCGGCCGCGCGGCTTCGCGAAGTAAAGCAGTTGCCCTTGCAATAACTGATTGGTCGATCACGATGTTCTCCCTCGGAAGGCGTGGCTTCAACATCCGCCTGAACCGGCAATTTTCTTGATATTATAGTTACGCCTGTGAAAAAAGGCAAGGTGTTTCCCGGTAATCCACCTTGAGATATCAGGAACATCAGTTTTTTCCGAGATCGCACTAACCACTGAGACTCAAAGACATGCCCGGATCAGGCGGGATAGACCGTCAGGCCCAAGCTGCGGAAATCCTTATCGAAGCTCAAAATGGGGATATCGTCAAGGATGCCGGCAACGACAACGTACGAGAGGGCGTCGCAGAATGACAGTCTCTTGTCCTTGCCGAGTTTTCTGAAGACCTTCTCCGCGGCATGGCGTACCGACTCGTCGTAACGGATGATGAGGAGCGCCGGCCTGACGATGTCGAGAAATTGCACGGCCAGTCTGTAGTTTGCCCGGTATCTGAGCAGGGTAACGGTTTCGCTGATCACGTCCCACGTGGTACCGAGCGTAAGAGCGTTCTTGTTGCAGAAAGCGAGGATATCGCCGGCCCGTTCGAAGTTCGCGTCCTCCGGGACAAGCGAAGCGAAGAAGAAGGAGGTGTCGCAGAAGGCTTTCCGGTCCGGGAAGTTCAAGGCCGTTCCTCGGCCGCGTAGAGATGGCCCTTCACGTTTTCAGAGACAGGATACTTCCTGGACGCCGGTTTGCCGGTTGCCTTTTTCCGCAGTTTCAGCAGTTTGGCAGCGGCCTCTCCCGGTTTGACCATAGGCGAGGTCCTGATTTCCGCCACCACCTCGTCGTGCACGGTCACCTGGAATACGGTATCAGGCGCTGTTCGCAGCGATTTGATGATGCTCGGAAGCCTCTTCCGGGCCTCGGATATTGATATGACGGTCTTCATACTGATTCCTCACTACGGGTTAAAATGTACAATCTGTACAAATATTATACCGAAGACGGTCCGCGTTGTCATGTGTTTTTTTCATTGCCTGAGACAAAGGGCCGCGCAGTCTTAATCTTTGTCAATCCTCTGGACGCTCCTTCATGCGTCCCCCTCAGCGCAATTCGCGGTATCTGAAACAATCGACCAGATGATCATTTACCATCCCCACCGCCTGCATGAAGGCATAACATATGGTCGAACCCACGAACCTGAACCCCCGTTTCTTTAAATCCCTGCTCATGGCGTCGGATTCACTTGTAGTAGCCGGGATCTCGGCAAGGCGTGTAAACCCGTGCTTCACCGGCTTGTTGCCGACAAATTGCCAGATGTACGCGTCAAAGGACCCGAACTCTTTTTTGATATCGAGGACCTTCCCTGCATTGGTGATCGCTGCTTCGATCTTCAATCGATTGCGGATGATGCCTTCGTCCTTCAGGAGACGCTGCACGTCCTTTTCTTTATAGCGCGCGACAACCTCGGGGTCAAATCCGTGAAAAGCCTTGCGGAAGTTCTCCCGCTTCCGGAGCACGGTCGACCAGGAGAGCCCTGCCTGGGCGCCCTCCAGAACAAGAAACTCGAACAGTTTCCCGTCGTCGTGGAGCGGCACGCCCCATTCCCTGTCATGATACGCGATCATGAGCGGATCATCCGTTGTCCAGGGGCATCGTTTTACGTTCTTTTGCATAAAAAAGCCAGCCACAAAGGCACCAAGACACGAAGAAAAGCTTAAGTAAAGGTAACTGAATCAACCATATTCATGAATTTCTTTGCGCCTTAGAGTCTTTGTGGCAAATTTGGTTCCGTATGTCCGGGTCAAGCTTTACGACCCGGGGACATTTAACGAAGCCGTGTTTGAAGAAATCGCCGGATAAGCGCCGCAATCGCATCCGCTTCCTCGTCCAGCGCGAAGTGGCCGGCGTTCAGAAGATGTATCTCGGCGTCGGGAACTTCGCGCCCGAATGCCAGCGCTCCCTCAACGGTGAAAAGCGCATCATATTTTCCCCACACGACGAGGGTCGGCGGCCGGTGCTCGCGCAGATATGCCTGCCAGCGGGGATAAGATGCGACATTCGTACGGTAGTCGAACATAAGATCGAGCTGGATCCGGTCCATGCCCGGCCGCGTCAAAAACGCAAACTCGTCCGTCCACGCGTCGGGATCGACCTGCTCGGGCACGTAGCCGGCATGACGCTTGCGCGCGACTTCAGGGGAAAGGAGGGCCTGCCGCAGCTTTTCTTCATGCGCCGTGCGGTCTTGCCAGAACGCCTTGCGGATGTCCCACGCTTCCGACAGCCCCTCGAGATGGGCGGCGGCGTTTTGAATGATGAGGGCGGTCACGCGCTCCGGATGGGCCAATGCCAGACGGAGGCCGATCGGGCCGCCGTAGTCCTGGAGATAGAGCGCGTAGCGGGTGAGGCCGAGGTGTTCGGTGAACTTCTCCACGCATTCGGCAAGACGGTCGAAGGTGTAGGAAAACTTCTCCGGCGGCGGCGCGTCGCTGTGGCCGAATCCCGGATAGTCCGGCGCAATCACGTGGTAGCTGTCTGCAAGGAGCGGGATCAGGGCGGCGAACATCCGGGATGAAGAGGGAAAGCCGTGAAGCAACAGGATGATTGGCGCGTCTTTCGGGCCTGCCTTCCGGTAGAACATGTTCACGCCGTCCACCGAAACCGTCCTGTATTCCACCCGTGGAAGGGGTCTTGAGTTTTCCCGGTTGGACATATGCATCGCCTCCTCGGCGACTCAGCGGTTTACAACAGGCTTCATTCCGAACAGGAATCGAAAAACGCTGATTCGTCTGACGATTGTTACATACAGGCCGATGATAAGAACAAACGAGACCGTGCCGAGCGCGAGGTATTTAACAAGAA
>JAWOJY010000070.1:0-3704 GCA_033854515.1 Nitrospirota bacterium | reverse complement strand
TACGCTTTCGCCACGCGCACGAGCGTGTTGTTCTCGTTCAGACCGTCGATGATGGCGCCGAGGCCGGCCATGTTCTGGAGGTAGTCGATGGCGTCTTTGGAAATCTCTTCTCCGGGTACAAGGAGCGGGATGCCGGGAGGATAGACGGTCACGATCTCCGTCGAGACGCGGCCCACAGCATCGTTCACATTCACGAGTTCGCTGTCGGAATAGAACGCATCGCGCGGGGTCATGACGAAGCGGTTGTTCAAAACAGGCGGATGGACCTTGTCGAGGGGAAGGAGCGCGCCCTGGAGCCCGGTCTCTGCGGCGATGACCCGGAGCGCTTCCACGAGGCGGTTGAGATCATCTTGTCGATCCCCTATTGAAACGATAACGAGGATGTGGAACGGATCGGCCATTTCGACCTGGATGCCGAAACGGGTGTTCAACAGCTGGGAGACGTGATAGCCCGAGAGCCCCATGTCCGATACCGTGATGGTGAGCTTGGTCACGTCCATGTCGGCCATGCCTGCCTGTTTTGCGCGGTCCTTTCCGAAGCAGGAAATGCCGGAGATCCTGTCGATTTCGGCCCGGGCCTCTTCGGCGAGCTTGATGGTGCGGTTCAGGAGTTTTTTGCCTTCCGTTGCCATCTGCATGCGGGCAAGATCGAGGGAGGCCATGAGGATATAGGAGGGGCTCGTGGTCTGGAGAAGCTTGAGCGTGTTCGTAACGTCGTCGATGTTGATCCTGTCGGCCTTCGCATGGAGCATGGATGCCTGGGTCATGCCGCCCACGATCTTGTGCGTTGACTGGACGCAGAGGTCGGCGCCCGCCTCGAGCGCGCACTTCGGGAGTTTGGGATTGAACTTGAGGTGAGGGCCGTGCGCCTCGTCCACGAACACGATGAGCCCTTTCTCGCGGGCATAAGGAATGATCTTCTCGATGTCCGCGCAGAGGCCGTAGTAGTTCGGGCTCGTAATAAGGAGCGCCCGGGCCCCGGGGTTCTCGTCAATGGCCTGTTTGGCGGCCTCGAAGGTGACGTTCAGAGTAAGTTTAAGGTCGCGGTCAAAAGCAGGCTGAAAGAATATCGGCTGGGCCCCGCTCATGATTAGGCCGGTAAGCACCGAGCGGTGGCAGTTCCGGGCGATCAGGACCTTGTCTCCCGGACCGGTCGTCGACGCCACCATGGCATGATTGCCCACGGTCGTGCCGTTCACCAGGAAGTAGGAACGGTCCGCCCCTGCCGCTCTCGCGGCGAGTTCCTGCGCTTCCTTGATGACGCCCGTGGGGTTCTGGAGCGAATCGACTTCGTCGAGGGTTGTGAGGTCTATGGAAAAAATCCGGGGGCCGACGAATTTACGGAACCGGGTGGATATGCCTTTCCCACTCTTATGTCCGGGGGTGTGAAAGGAGACCTTGCGGCTTTCCGCAAGGCTGACCATAGCGTCGAACAGGGGGGTACGGAACTGCTCGTCCTCTATCCGGTTTGGAGGATGATTCATTGTCTTAAATTATCCTGCCAGCCGCGGCATGGGAGAAAGCCGCCAGGGGACTCTTTAGCCCGCCGCTAATGGTAAGTGAAGAGAGGCGCATTGTCTTCGATTATCTTCGTCTCTGCCGCCAGGGCCTTGCGTATGTGTTTCGGCAGCATATACATCCCCTGGTTCGTGATACCGTCGTAGTAGCGATTCTCCCCCTTGATTCTCTTCTTGATCATGGCGTCCAGCTCTTCAGGCGAGAATTGCCTGGGATCGAGGTTCTTCGACGCCAGGGTGAATCCCCAGGGCAGACCGAACGAAGGGATGGATACATTGTAGGGCGCGACCACGGGAAATACGGCGGACAGCGTCTTGTTCACTGCTGTAAAGTTAAGGAGTTGGTGCAGGGCCGTGGTGCCGGCCTGGAGCGAGATAGTGCCGTCAGGACTCAGACGCTCCTTCACGACCTCGTAGAACTCGCGTGTGTACAGAAGATATGCCGGACCTTCTTCCACCGGCTCCGAGATATCGATGATGATTGCATCGTAGGTGTCGGAGGTCTCTTCGAGATATTTACGAGCGTCCATGAAGCGGAGGTCTGTGCGGGGGTCATCGAACGCGCCCTGGTGCCAGTCCGGCAGGAGTTCTTTCGATTTATCAACCACTTCCCGGTCGATGTCCACCATCATGCAGTACTCCACGGACTTGTGACGAAGCACCTCGCGAAGCGTGGCGCCCTCGCCGCCCCCCACAATGAACACCCGCTTGGGGTTCGGATGGGTAAGGAGGGCGGGGTGAACGAGCGCCTCGTGGTAGATGAACTCGTCGGTGATCGTGGACTGCATCTTGCCGTCCAGCACAAGGCACCTGCCGTAGCTCCCGCTGTCCATGATCTCCATCCGCTGGAACCTGGTCTGGCTCGCGTAGTGGATCGCGCGGATGCCGTGAAGGTGTCCTTCCTCGGGGCTCGTGTATTCAATGAACCACTTGTAGCTCTTCGGCTCTATCATTCCGATGCAGTTCTCCCTTGGAAGACGGGGTCGTTACCTTGTGGGGCAACTTCTCGTGCCCGAGGATACCCCGTTTCATCTCGACGATGGAAGGGTTTTTGGACTTAAACTTTTCGATGAGATATTGTGCGGCGACCCTTGGATCGATCAGGTCTCCGCAGGTGAAGACATCTACAGCAGCATAGCCGTATTCCGGCCAGGTATGGATGGCGAGGTGGGATTCGGCAATGACCACCATCCCGCTGATGCCAAAGGGGCTGAATTCATGGAATGCGACTTCTACAATCGTCGCCTTAGCCTCCAAAGCGGCATTTTTGAGTGTTTCCTGTACGAACTCCAAATTACTCAGGGTTTTGCGGTTGCAATCCCGCAACTCCAACAGCAGGTGGGTCCCCAACGCGTGCAACCTGTTTGCCTCCTTCTCCGCCCGCTGAACCAGTTTTCCCGGCAGACCGGGACTCCGCGAGCACCGCCTTCCGCTCTTCACGGAAGGGCTACCGTCCGAAACCATCCCGCCGTGCGCTGCCGACGGGCGCCCTCAACTCCCCCTAACATCAAAATTTATTTTTCATTTATCAAAAATACTACTCTTTGTCAAGGATAAAATCGCTGCAGCCTCATTTTTTTCTCCCGCTGCTTCGACGGAGACTTTGAGCGCCGTTTTTCGACGCGCACTATGGCCTTTTTCAGAGAAAAATGCGAGAGAAAAGAGCAACTCGTTTGCGAATGTTCGCCGCTCGACCCGAACAGGCGTGTCTCTGCATGGCGCCATTGGGAAACTTCGTGAGGAGAATGAGTGAACTCCGGCCTGCGCTTCCCGCGACGGCCGGGCAGGCAGAAAACCAAACCACTCGCCTGGTGAAAAAACCGGTCTCGCGGCCGAACGTAACGGTTGAGAAAAGCCTTTACAACCCCGGTGAATAGTCTTAAAATGCCGTTCACCGCCGGCTCGCGAAGCTAATCTCGGACGTTTGAACGGAGAATTCGGTTTTTCTTGGCGTCTTTCGCGTCCCAGCGGTAAGTTCTTTCGGCATTTCGATACAGTGCCAAAGCCAGGAGGCTCATGCATGTTTGAAGAACAGGGATTCGTCGAAATCGCGTCGGTACTGGTAAACCCGGAGATCTTTACCAGACCGTACGTCTGCGACGTCGATAAATACGGCTGCAAGTCCCAGTGCTGCTACCGATCCTGCATTGTGCCGCCGTCCGAAGCGGCTCGCATAGAGGCGCACTT
>JAWOJY010000069.1:0-3140 GCA_033854515.1 Nitrospirota bacterium | reverse complement strand
TCGCGCAGTTTTTTGTACGTCGCTTCATCATCAAGCGATCCTTCCCGGTCGATGACGTCGATGGTAAGCTCGGAGTCGTCCTGCACGAAAATGAAGACGTCGTGAATGGCGTTGATGCCCTGACAGGTGGTGAGGATCACGTCCCAGTACGTGTAGCACGCCCCGGGGTCGAAGTCCTCAAGATAGGGGATCGCCTCAGTCTGGGCCACCACGATGCAGGAGCCGAGCCGGCGGAGGTCGTTTAACAGGAACAGCGGGTTTATTCCCCGCGTGAAGATCTTGCGTGCCGGCCGAAAACGGATCCGATAGGTCATACATTTACTGGAAGGGCTTTTCGACGGATTGTCTTTCCCGTGGCTGGACGCGGGAGCGGGAGCGGTGTCGCTTTTTTCTCCGGCAAGAGCGACCAGCTTTTTTATGGACGTAATGACTTGGTGAGTTCTGGACTCATCCGCCGACGCCCCGCAATAATAAACGTCCAGCATCGCCTTGATCTGGTCGCGGGCTGAAAGCGTCAAGTCGATGAGCTCTTTTGTGACGGAGAGTTTTCCTTTTCTGACGGAGTCCAGGACCGTCTCAAGCTCATGGGTAAATGATGCGATATCGGAGAATTCGCAGGTCGATCCCGAACCCTTGATCGTGTGCATCGCCCTGAACACACGGCTGATCAATTCCTGGTCGTCGGGAGCCTTCTCGAGATCAAGCAGGGCGGCTTCGAGCTCGGAAAGAAGTTCGTACGCCTCCTCCTTGAACGTCTCTCTGAGCTTGCCTACAATGTTCTCCATAGGGTTCCCCTTTTACTACGGATAAACGCCGATAAAATAAAATCTCGTAGATTGAAGCAACCCGCCTGCCGACTTTTTTAAATCAAGAAGTCCTTTTAATCCGCTTTATCGACGTTTATCCGATTTTCTGCGCTCCGATTGCGGCACCCATCATCCACAGGCAGCTCTTTTCGCAGTCCAGGCCGCATCCCGTGGCCCGCGCGAAACCGCCTTCTTCTACCGACCTTATGAACACGTCGGGAGGCGTGCCGGCATACGACAGCTGCTTTTTCAGTCTCACGGCCGTTCTGTGCGCCGAGCAGATCAGTTGAAAACTCGACAAGTCCGCTGCCGTGACGTCTCCGAAATCCATAAGCACCTGATCGGCATCGATCAGCGCTTTGATCAATAGCATTCTGATTTCTTCGGCGCAGTTCACTGTCAACGCACCGTTGAACTTGATGATTCCTTTTCCATCTGAAATTTCGAGAGTAGAGGCCATGGTTATCTGCACCTTTCAAAAGCCGGAATAACAACGCACACCGCTGCAGGCCGAATTCCGTTCATATCGGCTCGAACTCACTTCGCGAACCTTCTGACCACGTTCAGCAATTGTTGCGGATTAAAGGGCTTCACGATCCAGCCGCTCGCGCCGGCGGCCTTGCCCTCGCGCTTTTTGGCCTCTTGAGATTCGGTCGTGAGCATCACGATCGGAATAAACCTGTAGTTCGGCATGCCGCGAAGCAATTTGATGAATTCTATTCCGTCCATCTCCGGCATGTTGAGGTCGGTTATTACCATATCGACCTTGGCGCTGCTCAGTTTTCCGAGCGCTTCTTTCCCGTGTTCGGCCGCAATAACATCATAACCCGCATCCTTCATGGTGAACGATACGAGCTGTCTCATGGATGCGGAATCGTCCACGATCAAGAAGGTTTTAGACATTTCGGATTCCTCCACGTGCAGCCCTATGAGCTGTATGCCTTGCGTCTGCAGCTCTGCGTGCCACCCTGCTTCACACGGTGTTTGATTAATATTTAAACATATATTATTGGTACTGTCAAATTTTTTTGTATATCATTATATTTTCTCATTTTTTAGCCCTGTTTTGCTTCACCGTAAGGCGCACTCCCCCCGACATTAATATAACTGCCGCGCTGCTGCTATACGCCGGTATTCAAAATTGCAGGCCAGTGTGACCATTTTTAAAAAATCCGGATTGCAGCGCACACGTAACACCTTGCGTTCAAGGAGGAACGTGAGAGGGGGGCGTGAAAAAGAGCGGGGCGTGTATCTATAAAAAACCTTTGCAGAAAATTGCCGAGTTTCGGCTGTTTATTTTTCAGGCGACAAAAAACGGAGATCCCAAACATCTGGGAAACAAACGCGAGAAGCGTTGCATGGAAATGCTTTGGAAGGGAGGGCACAAAACTTTGTCTGTCAGAGCATCAGGTTCTTATTTTCTTTTTTGTCGAGAACGCGCCGTATTGTGGAAAGCAGGATATGTGACTCAAAGGGTTTTTGCAGAAATCCGTCCTTTTCGGCAATTTCTTCTTTATCCGCCACATACTTCGTATATCCAGAAACCGCGAGTATCTTTGTTTTCTTGTTTATTCTTTTGATCTGCTTTATCAGCTCCCGCCCGTCCATCCGGGGCATGACGATGTCGGTCATGACGAGCGCAATCTGGTCATGCATCTTCTGGAACATATCGAGAGCCCCATAGGGATCCGTGGTCGCCAACACGGTGTAGCCGTGTCTCTCGAGCGGATCCTGAACTGCGCTCAGAATGTGCTCTTCATCATCAACGACCAGTATTGTTTCATCGCCGTAGAGAGATTCTGCAGGCCACTTCATCGCCGCTGCGGCCCTGCGTGTAACAGGCAGGTAGACGGTAAAAACGGCGCCTTCTCCCAGCTCGCTGTCAACCGTTACGTAACCCTTATGTTCCTTGACGGCGCCGTAGACCATCGAAAGTCCCAGGCCCGTGCCTTTCCCTTTCTCTTTTGTGGTAAAGAAGGGCTCAAAGATTTTCTCGCGGATGTCGACGGGTATGCCCTTTCCGGTATCGGATACGGTAAGTATGACGTATTCTCCGGCCGCTATGTAAGAAGGTATTCCAGACATATTTTTCCCGACCTGCAAAAACGATGACTTGATTACGATGCGGCCACCTTCCGGCATGGCATCCCTGGCATTCACGATAAGATTCATGACGACCTGTTCCAGCTGGTTGCTGTCTGCGATAATAAGGGGAATGGTATTGTCGAGTTCCACGCTCAGGTCGATTTTCCTGTCGATCGCCTTTTCGAGCAGCTTGACGGCGTCATAGACAACGTCATTAATGTTCGCGGCATTCATTTCGTAATTGCTTTT
>JAWOJY010000068.1:0-4953 GCA_033854515.1 Nitrospirota bacterium | reverse complement strand
AAGCGGCCTGGCGCATCGCCGTTGAGGCTTGGCTGAGGATGAAAGGGTTTATCACGGTTACCGTCAACGAAAAAGTGTTACCCAATTTTTTCTGATTTTGGTATCATAAACTCCTGGCGTACACAGGGTAGAATTGCGTTAGTCTGGCCCTCATTCAACCGAACGGGATCAGTAAAGTCATGAACACAAAATATAGAATCTGTCGTTATGTCGTAATATTGAATCTTGAATGTTGAACCTTGAATTTTTTTTAAAGGGAGCATTTCATGAAAAACACGATCTGGCTTATCGTATTCGCCGCGGCCGTGCTATCCGGCCTTTTTTTTCTTTCCTCCGGCAAGAAAGCTCCTTTCATCCCGGCCGATGAAATGCACAAAGTAATAACCACGGATGCCGCCTGCCTTGAATGTCATGCTCCGGGCAAGCAGGCGCCGCTGAAACCTTCCCATCCTCCGAAGGAGCAGTGTCTGATCTGCCACAAGGTAAAGCAGGCGCGTTAGCTGAATGGGTCCATGCAGTCTGCCGACAGAAGAAACGCAATAACGAAACTTCTGAAAGAAGGAGGGAACCATGTTGAAAGGCGGGATCATAGTATTGTCCTTATTTGTAGCGCTGAGTTTTCCGTTTGCCGCTTTTGCGGTCCCGTCGGGGAAAGTTATAACATGGCCGGGGGGCGGCCGGGGTAGAGTCGTCTTCGAAGGGAAAGAACATGCTGAAAAGGGGTACACATGCAACTCCTGTCATCCGGGGCTGTTCCAGATGAAAAAAGGCGCTGCGACGATGACCATGGACGCTCTCAACAAAGGCCGGTACTGCGGCGCTTGCCACAACGGCGCCGTCGCGTTCAGCACGAACGACCCCGGAAAATGTCATGAATGTCACAAGGGAGCAGAGAAGGAAACGCATCACCACAAAAAGAAACGTCATCACGATAATTAACCCGATGGTATTGAGTTATTTTCTGAGCGTGGAAGTAAGGCAGTCCCAGGGGCAAGAACGCAAACGCGTATACGTCCTGACTCTTGCGTGAGGAGATGAAAAGGCGCGTCAGATACTCGGATAGGCGGCCGTCGACGAATACAGCGTGGGGGCGGGAGTAAAAAGGTGAATCATCATGGAAGATAAAAAGTTCGACCCTAAAAAACTTGAAAGGCTCAACGATCCGAAAAGGCTCACGATGCTGAACCCTGACCTCATCTGGCGGGCTCTCGGTCTCAAAGACCCACGCGTCCTCGTCGACATCGGCGCGGGCACGGGATTCTTCGCCGTTCCCTTCAGCAGGAAGACACATCACGGAAAGGTCTACGCCTGCGACATCTCGGACGTCATGCTCGACTGGATGAAAGAGCACCTCCCGCCGGACACGCGGGACGCCGTGGTCCCTGTCAAGATGGACGAGGACGCGGTCCCCCTGCCCGACGGCATCGCCGACCTGGTATACATGATCAACCTTCATCACGAGCTCGAACTGCCGGCAGCGATCATGGCCGAGGCCCGTCGTCTTCTGAGAAAAGGGGGCTCGCTCATGATCATCGATTGGAAAAAGGAGGAAACGCCGGAGGGCCCGCCGGTTTCGATACGGGTGGCCGAAGAGACCATCATGTCGGACCTGCGTGCGGCCGGCTTCTCAGGCATCACGCTCCACAAGGTGCTGCCGTATCACAATTTCGTCGTCGGCGTAAAACAAAACGAAGCCCGGAAATGAACACCTGGTTTTTTAGGATCGAAACTTCGTGTGCTTCGCAATTGTCGATACGGCCCCTGTAAATGCCTAAAATGCCACTTGATTATCCATGAATGACAAAGTATCATAGCCGTTGTGTTCGGAGCGCGTTTCTCGTGAAGCGCGGTATCGGGCCCTCAGGACACGCCAGGGCGGAGGAGAACGTCAGCATGTCGCAGAGATTTCGTACGATTGCAAGCAGTCTGCTGCTCTGGGTTTCCGTTGTCATCGGAATTGCCATCGCCCGTCCCGCTCTCGCCGGAGAAGTGCTGAGGATAGGCGGCACCGGCACAGCCCTCGGCTCCATGAAGCTCATCGGCTCGGAGTTTGAAAAATCCCATCCCGGCATCCGGTGCCGTGTGCTGCCGAGCATGGGCAGCAGCGGCGCTATCAGGGCCGTGGCCAAGGGCGCTTTGGACATCGGGCTCGTCAGCAGGCCGTTCAATGGTGAAGAATTCAGGCTCGGTCTGTCGCTCATCGAATATGCAGAAACCCCCTTCGTTCTCGTCACGAGGAACAGTATTCCCGTCTCCGGCCTGAGCACCTCACAAATCGTAAAAATCTACACAGGAGAGATGCAGGCATGGCCGAACGGGGAGCGGATCCGCCTCATACTCCGCCCCGCTACGGAAACGGACACCTTCCTGGCCAGAAGGGTCTCACCCGAAATGGGCCCGGCCGTGGATGCGGCCATGTCGCGCCAGGGAATGCTCATGGGGCTGACCGATCAGGACAGCATCCACATGCTTGAAAAGACACCGGGCGCCCTCGGGTTCTCGACGTTGACCCAGGTCGTCGCCGAAAAGCGCCGTGTGAAAGTGCTTGCCTTCAACGGAGTGTACCCGACCACGAAGGCGCTCGCGGCAAAGGTCTATCCCCTTGCCAAAAAGCTCTACTTGGTTACGAAGCCGAGGCCGTCTGCGGCGGCGCAACGTTTTATCGATTTTGTCCAATCCGCACAGGGAAGAAAAATACTGGAAGAAACCGGCAATGTGCCGGCCTCCCAGACAGGCGGTCGCTGAGAGATGCGGGAGAAGACAAACATAACCAGGGTCATCACGATAACAGCCGCGGCCCTCATCTCCGTCGTGGTCATCATCTTTCCCCTCGACTACTTCATCGACGGCTACAAATACACGGTGGGAAGCATTGAGGCCGAAGCGGAGATCAACGCGAGAATCATCACCCAGATCATCAGCGCGAACCCCGACATGTGGCAGTTCGAGCAGGTGAGGATAGAGGAATATCTTTCGCGGCGGCCAAGGAACGGGTACGCCGAAACACGGCGCGTCGTGAACGCGGAAAACGAAGTCGTGGCCGAAAGCGCTGATGATCTCAAATCGCCGGTCATTACCCGGTCCGTCGAACTCTATGATTCGGGGGCCGTAGTCGGCAGGATCGAAGTGTCCCGCTCGCTGCGGCCGATCCTCAAGCGGACCGGGTTGATCATACTCGTGACGACGCCTCTCGGCGTCGCCGCGTTTCTGGTCCTCCGCCTGCTCCCGATCCGCAGCCTCCGTCGGAGCGAAGAAGCGCTCAGAAAAGAGCGTGACACGGCGCAGACATATCTCGACGTCGCGGGTGTCATCCTCCTGGCTCTTGATGCGGACCAAAAGGTGACGCTGATCAATAAAAAAGGATGCGAAGTCCTCGGCCGGGCGGAATGCGACATCGTGGGGAAGAACTGGTTCGATCATTTCGTCCCTGAACCGTTCAGGAGCGAAATGAAAGAATATTTTCCCAGGTTCGTAGAAGGCGACATCGAACGGTTCGCGTATTTCGAAAATCCGGTCCTCACCTCGAGCGGCGAGGAGAGGATGATTGCATGGCGCAACACGGTGTTGGTGGACGAGTCGGGAAGGATCGAGGGCACGCTCAGCTCCGGAGAGGACGTCACCGAGCGCAAACGCCTTGAAGACCAGCTCCGTCAAGCACAAAAGATGGAAGCGGTCGGCCGGCTTGCGGGAGGAGTTGCCCACGACTTCAACAATATCCTGACGACGATCATCGGCTACGGCAGCCTCATGCAGTTCGACCTGGACGACGGGAATCCGGCCAAGCCGTACGTAGAGCAAATCCTGTCTTCGGCGGAACGGGCTGCACGCCTCACGCAGAGCCTGCTCGCCTTCAGCAGAAAGCAGATCATCAACCCGAAGCCGGTGCGGCTCGGCGTCGTGGCCGGGAAAATGGAAAAGCTGTTCGCAAAAATCATCGGGGAAGACATCGAGCTGAGGACGGTCTGTCACGACGAAAACGCGACGGTGTGGGCGGACTCGGGCCAGTTAGAGCAGATTCTGATGAACCTTGCCGCCAACGCCCGCGACGCAATGCCCGACGGAGGGGTGCTGACCATCGAAACGGACCGCATGGAACTGGACGGTGATTTCATAAAAGCCCACGGCTACGGGAAGCCGGGCCCGTACGCCGTTCTCTCGGTCACGGACACGGGAGCGGGCATGGACGAAAAAACGAGGACAAAAATATTCGAACCGTTTTTTACGACCAAGGAGGTGGGGAAGGGTACGGGTCTCGGGCTTTCAATTGTCTACGGGATCGTCAAACAGAACAGCGGCTACGTCAGTGTTTACAGCGAGCCGGGAAGGGGGACCACGTTCAGGATATACCTTCCGGCAATTCTTATGAACATCGAGGAAGCGGGGGCGGCGGCGCTGACCGATGCGGCCCGCGGCACGGAAACGGTGCTGGTGGCGGAGGATGATGCCGATGTGAGAAAGCTCACGAAGGCTGTCCTCGAGGGGGCCGGGTACACGGTCATCGAGGCCGTGGACGGAGAAAACGCGATCCGACTATTCGCGGAGCACAAAGATGAGATCGAGCTTGTGTTGATCGACGTCATCATGCCCAAGGCCAACGGAAAGGCGGTCTCCGAAGCGATCAGGAAGATGCGGCCCCGAGTAAAGATCATCTTCACGAGCGGATATACCGCCGATATCATCCACAAAAAGGGGATTCTCGAAGAAGGAGCTCATTTCATTGCCAAGCCGATTTTGCCGAACGCGCTTCTGGACAGGGTGCGGAAAACGCTGGACAAGCGTTAAAAATACAGGATCTTCCGGGTTTTGTGTGGGTAGTTTTTTACCTTTTATCGATTTTCTTGCATGTCCCCTTCGCAGCCTGAATGAAATTTTTGACCCGTCTAAGGCCACGTCCGCTCGATCGCGCAAACTCGGCCTGCGGCCTCAGACAGTGCGCGCTCGCCCTTGCGGGAC
>JAWOJY010000067.1:0-34344 GCA_033854515.1 Nitrospirota bacterium | reverse complement strand
GTTTACAGCTCCGCTCCGTTCAAGCGCAACGCCTACAACTACTCGTGGTGGGATGAGAATCCCGGAGATATGGTCACGGATTTTATCCTTCGGGATCTCAGAAACTCCGGCCTTTACCGTGCGGTCTTTTCCTACCGGAGCGACGTGGAAGCGCGCTTTCACCTGGACGGCGGCATTGATGAGTTCCTCGAAGTTGACGGGGCCGAAGGTTCAAAAGCGGTCGTCGCTGTGACGGTCACGCTCCTGGACTTTTCGCGGAAGGACGTCGGAAAGAGAGTGGTATTCCAGAAAAATTATCGCGTCACTGCGCCAATGGAGGGCAAGACGCCGCAGGCCCTGGCCAAGGCCATGAGCGCGGCTATGGAACAATTGTCAGCACAGCTTCAGACGGATATCTATGATTCCATCAAGAGTGCGGGCAAACCCGCGTGATGAGCGCGATACTCCCCTCGGATCAGCCTGCGGCCCGTGGCTGTATTCCGCGTCGGATTGTACACCTTCCACTAAAATAGACATTGCACAGCCAACGATCGCGGACGAGCAGCCCTGAGCGCACGACACGCACGAGCGTGCTGCACACGCTGAGTGAAACGCTGCTTACGCTCAAATCGGCTTGGACGAAGCGGAAACGCCGCCGGGTGGCAGGAGATGGCGTATAATGCGCTTTCCTCCCGCGGCACGCTGCGTAGCGAAGCGAGGGAGCTGCCTGGCCGTCTCAATGTTTATTTTTCAGACCGCATGGCCCCTGCAGCAAGGCGACACTCCCCCGGCTGTCGCCGCTTGTCATGGAGGACATGAAATTTACAGTTTTGGGCCGTACTTGACGCGCCACCAGCCGACGCCGTACACGCAGTCGAAGAGCCGCTTGACCTGCTTTTCATCAGGCAGCGTCGGCGGCAGCTGGCGTCCGGGCAGCGGGTAAAACTTCGGTTCGCCTGAAAGGTCCACGATAAAGTCCGGGCCGATGACCTTCCACCATCCGATCCCGATTTCATGCTGTCGAGGCGCAAGAAGGTTCTTTTCGGAGGACTAGTATGCATGATACCGCCTTCAAGGAAGGTTAAGAACGTATAATTCCGGCGATGATAATAACTGACGTTCAATCAGGGTGTCAATAATTTTGTTCCCGACGCGAAAAAGCAGGATGTTCCTAATTGTAACCTGAGAAACACGCCCGCCTTCCGTGAAAGTTGAGTGGAAAAAACCGTGACTGCTGATTTTAAGAAGAGTTCGCGGGGCTGACGCATGGAAATCGAATCTCGTAGGACCGATCCGGGCAAGACGAACGGCTCTTATCAATGCCCGCCGTATCCCCGGGCGGCCGGCTAAAAGCTTTTAAGGCGCGTGATTTGCGTACATCTATTTAACCCGAGCCCAGGCGCTTCTTCCGGGTTTATCTGCTGCCCTGAGGTTGCTCCGCCGCTCCGGGCATCGGGCCTGTTCCCATCGCCGGGCCTCCCCCCATTCGTCCCTGTCCAAAGCCGCGCATTCCCTGCCCCCTGCCGCGGGCTTCGGAAATCATGCCTCGCATCTCCCTCCTGAACTTCTGCTGAAACAGTACGTAGCGGGCCTGCTGTTCGACCGTCAGTATATCACGCACCCCGCCGATTTCCTTCTTCCTGAGATCCATCATCTCGTTCTGGTTCCTCTCGATCCTGTCGAGCGCTGCTTTGAGTTTGCTCCTATCCGGCTTTTCGGACTTCAGATACGCGCGCAGGTCTCTCATGGCCTCCATGCTCTCCCTGGCAATCATAGCGCGTCTTTGATCTATGGAGCTCAGAAGAGAGGCGAGCCTCGCAGACGTCTTCTCATCGAGTTTCAGTTCCTCCGTCAGCCGCCAGATCCTTATGGCTTCAATCTTTTTCCGGACCTCTTCGCTCTTCTGAGGCGACGGGCCGCCTCCGGAGCCCTGGGAATTGCCGGTACTCGCTTCGTTGTCAAATCGGCCGCCCATCGCCCCCTGCTGGGCGAAGGCCATGGCCGCGATCGCCGACAATGCCGCTGTCGCGACCACCGCAACAAGTACTTTAGAAATTTTCATCCTATCCCTCCTCATTCCATGCCTCGAGCATTTTCGACAGCTGCTCCATCTCCCGTGAATTCAACCCAGCAAGTTCTTCATCAATGTCCGTGTCAGCGGCGCTCACCCTGTATCCCGCGGCTGCGATTTCATGGCCGATCTCGGCGAACTGATTGTCGGCCCATCCGTCCACGCTCTCCAACTCCGGCTGGTTGAGATCGGTCAGGTCCGCGGAACCCGCTGCTGCGGGATCGTCATAGGAATATTCCTCGACGGGCGCAAACGCCGCTGCCGTTTCCTTCTGAACGGGAATCCGGGGATGGAAAACCAGCCACGATGCCGCGAACACAATTCCGGCAGCAACTGCTGCCCAGACCCACCGGGGCATGAGCAGCCACTCCCACAAGCCCGCTCTATCAAGCCGCTTTTCCCGCTGATAATCGCGATAGACTCTTGCCGGCATCTCTGTCCAGAAGGCATCGCCCGGATCGGGCACCTGCTCTTCACGCATCGTGCGGAGCATGGCGAGTTCCGACCGGCAGTCTTCACAGATTTCAAGATGCCGCTCTACGCGAATCCTCTCCTCCGGTTCGAGCCCCTGCTCGAGGCAGGCGGGGAGCAGCACTTTCATGTCTTTATTCCGGCACTTCATTGCTTCTGTTCGCCTGACTTCTGACCGATGACTCCCGGCCCCTTCCTCCTATGATATTTTTCAGCTTCTGCACCGCGTGATGATAGTTGGCCTTCGCCGTGCCGACGGAGCACCGCATGATCCCGGCGATTTCATCGAACGCACGGTCTTCCTGCACCCTGAGCATAAGCGTCAATCGCTGTTTTTCCGGAAGGCCAGCAAGCGCCTTTCGCAGCATGAGCCTGTTTTCCTTGCTGATCAGCGTTTCGAGCATCTTCGGGTCTTTCCTAATGACCACGTCGTCGAGTGAGACCTGCTCCGCACGGGCACGGTCGCGATAAAGATTCTTGGCCAGGTTGATCGCGATCTGAAATATCCAGGTCTTGAAGCTCGACCGCCGCTCGAAGCCCGCCAGACCCGTGAACGCCTTGATGAATGTCTTCTGGAGGATATCCGAAGCATCTTCGTGGTTGCTCACCATCCGGTAGAGCAGGGAATAGAGGACTTTCTGGTATTTCAGCACCAGCCCCTCAAACGCCTCCCGCTCGCCCGCTATGCACCTGTCGACCAGCTCGATATCCTCATCCATATGAGGCAGCCACCTTATAAAGACACAGTAATTGAGAAAAGGTTTAATCCTGCCTGGCCCTCCGCATAGGGCCAAAAGGATCACTAACCACGAAACACAATAAAGTCAGTCTATAAAATGAGTCTTTGAAACCAACACTTCCGTTTTTTTGGATCAAAGTCGTTTCGCGGTCTTCGTGATGAAAAAAAGACGTTACAGACATCGGACAAAAAATTATCGATACGAAGACCTGACTCTGTCAAGCCTGAACCAAAATGGTCTCTCGCGGAGGCGCGGTGATCGCGGAGAAAAACACTATCTGATATGGATTTAGATTTAAAACTCTGCGTTCTCCGCGTGAAATTCTTTCCATTTCTGATTCTGAGAAGAATTTGATTGAGACATCCCTAAGGGGATTCCGCTCCTTTTACGTCCCGGTACAGGCAGACCCGGTTCCGGCCGGTATGCTTGGCATAATACAACGCCTGATCGGCCATTGCAATGAGATCGACGATCCTGACGGCGTCCTCGGGATAGGATGCCACGCCGAAACTCAGGGTCAACGAAATCTCGGTATTTTTGCCGATAGTGAAGCTCGTCTTCTCCACGATCTTTCTCAGCCGCTCGGCCGTCTGTCTCGCGCCCGTGCTGTCGGCCCCGACCATGCCCACGGCGAACTCCTCGCCGCCGTATCGGGCGACGAAATCAGCACCGCGCGCGACCTCTGTCAGCGCTTTCGCCACCCCCACGAGCGCCGCGTCCCCCGCCGGATGGCCGTAGGTGTCGTTCACCTTCTTGAAAAAGTCGATGTCGGCCAAAAGAAGGGAGAAAAACGCAGTGGGGTCGCGACCGAGACGTTTGAACTCCTCGCTGAGCTTCTCCATGAAGGTGCGGTGGTTCAGAAGCCCGGTGAGACCGTCGGTGCGCGCCATATCGCGGATACTCCGGTGCAGCCGGGCATTGTCGATCACCAGGGAGACCTGGTTCATCAGGGTATCGATAAAATCCTTCTGATATCTTGTCAGGGCGTTCGAGCGAAGCGATCCGATGACGCACGACCCGATGAATTTCTCACGGGCCACGAGAGGCAGGCAATAGAGCGACTGAAGGGGCCGCTGCATCTCTTTCACCGGGAACAAATCTATGTCCTTTCCCCGGCCCCCCAAATCGGGAAAGTCATAGGACTGCAATGAGTTCCGATCCTCCCACTGTCTGTGCATCTGGTTCAGGATGGCGCTTTGTTCCGGCATAAAACGCCTGCCGACGACGGCCGGATCATACCCATGCTGCGCCGCAACTTCCATTTCTCCCGTTTCTTTCTCATACAGGACGAACGCGCAGAAATCGTAGGGGACCACGATCCTCATCTGCTGTGTCAGCTGGCTCAACACTTCGTTCAGTTCAAGGCTCCTGTTTAACGTCGAGCTCATCTCATGGAGCGCCGCCGCGTTCTTTGCACGCAGGTCGAGCTCCTGGGATATGCGTATTTTCTCGATTATCTGGCTGAAGAAGGGGGCAAAACGGGTAAGCAGATCCTGCGTGTCGAGCGAGAAGGCGTCCCGTTCGAGGCTGTCCACGACGAGAACGCCCACGGTCCTCTCCCCCTGGGAGACAGGGATCGCAAGAAAGGATTTTACCGGCACGTCCTGCGTATAATATCCCAGATTTCTGGCGCTGATAACCACATCCGGCAGATACTGGGGCTGGTTCTTTTCGGCGCTGATTCCTATCAGACCGCTCCTCCTCGGCACATGTATCGTTCCCACAGCGGGGACATGTCTGCTCTCGCTCCGAATCGCCCTCAGGGTGAGCGACCCGTCTTCAGCCTCCGCGCCCTTGAGGCCGTCCGCGAGAAAGAGCGCGTAGGTATGCGCCGGGACCATTTCGTAGATCATGTCGATAAGCCCCTTGAACGCCCCTTCACGCTCGACGGCTATGCTGATATTTGCCGTCTGCCTTTTTTGCTCGGTCAGCTCATCGAGTTTCGTACCGTCCGCCAGGGGATCCACGGCGCTTGCGTCGGCGAGCAACTTTTGGTACCGCTCTCCGGCGATGCTCGCCTGGTTCTTGATCCGGCTTATAATGGGCGTTACGAGCAGTACCGTGCCGGCAAGAGACGCGGCAAAACCGGCGTATCTCTTCCAGTCCGCAGCGTCCGCCTGTCCCGGCATGAGCAGATTTGCGGCCTCAATGCCGAGTACGAGCGCCGCGACGGAATAAGCGCGGGCCGTCGGCTGAAAGACGGATGCCGCCGCGAGGAGAAAATAGACTGAAACGAGAGGGGACCGTGACCCGCCGGTCAACTGCACGAGGAAGTTGAGACCGAGGATACCGAGAATTATAAAATGAGAAGACGGCGGACGCTCCTTGGAAAAAAGCGAAACGTAGGAAACGGCAAAAACGAGAAACAGGTAACCCGTGAGCCAGGGGATCAAAAGGGGACTGGACACCCCCGAGGTGAGGAACAGCCCCAGGCCGGAAATCACCGCGTAGGCCAGCAGACCGGGGAGGAGGAACTTCTTCAAACCTTCTTTCTCCTGCGCATCTCTTCCTCCAGGAACTTGCGATACAGCACCGTCCATTCGGCGCTGCCTTCAGGGACTTTGCGCGACAAAGACTGTATCTTTCGCCGCGCGGCCGCGCCGGCATCGTCTTCATACTGGAGCTCGGCAGTTATGGTACGTTTTATCTCCCGAAGAAGCCTTTCCTCGGGCTGAAGCGGCTCGATCAGTCCGTCTTTTATAATCCCGTTCAGAATGAGATGCGATATATGCGATATCCGGTCTTCACCGAGCCTCACAAAACGATTCCTCTCTCTTTGGCGAGCTTCTGCTTGGTCAGTTCGAACACCTTGCGGTAATCCATGCGCCCAGCGGCTATCTCCGACTCATAGGACGCGAGGATCTTTTTCACCTCTTCGTCGAGCCTGTCCTCGGCAGCGAGATCGGCGGTAATCAGTTCCGACACGCGCCCGGACAAGACGTCCATGGGTTTCAGCAGCTTCGCCATGCCCTTGGATTCGAGATTGGCAGCCACCGCACCGGCAATGTGTTTTACCATTTCTTTTGAGAGCCGCATAGGAACTCCTTCTGGCCTATTATACCAGAAAAGGGCATGCGGGTAATGGAAAGTTTTTTATTTTATCCACAGGAAGGGTTGACACGGTTTGCCGCCGCGAAAGGCGGCACCTCGGGGCGGGTCACTCTTTCATCCTGAAAACGGCAGTTGAGCGCGGATAAACTCGGATAAAACGAAACCAATGCAGTTCATGGGGAAATCATCAATCTGGTGATTCAAGCATTAATGATGCTGAAAATCCGCGTCCAAATGTTCTTTCCAGGTTCATCTTCGATAAATCTCTAATTCAGAATAATTCGCGGAGGAACATCTTACTGTTGTCTCTGTGTCCGCACCTTGCGGAAATCGGCCCAGATATCCACCACTCCGAGCGCCGTGAGAAACATGAAAAGCGGCAGGGCAAGAACGATGACGTACATGATCGTCCTCAGCGCAGGAGGGATGCCGAACTTCCTGAGAAAATATTCCGCGATCGCTATCCCCTGGATGGTGTAAAGGACGGCAAACAGGAGCGTCAGGTTCCACCCGATGATCCTGACACTTCCGAAGGGCAGCGCGACAAGGGCCAGGGACGCAATCAAGGCCCATACCCAGGTGTCCGGCGCATACCAGGTGCCGAACAACGGCTGCTGCGGGACGGCCCCGGTCGGCAGCTTTCGCAGAATGATGAAGCGGGTAAGGCCGTAGCAGCACGCAGCCTGGACCACTGCCGTAAGAATAACGAGGGACGGCGCGAGCCGGGCGAAATAGTACACGAACCTGTCCGATACGGCCGTGATCGCCTCCGCCGTATCCTTCAGACCCATGCCCGCGTAGAGTTTTGACGCCTCGCCGATACTGTCGCGCATGTACTGTTCAAGCGCAGCTACAGGGCTTTTGCCGGCGTGCACGAAGTAGTAGGCCGCGCCTGCGGCGAGAAGCGCCACCGGCAGGAGACCGCCGAGCAGGACGGCGCGCTCGGGCCTGAGCCTCCTTATCATGCCCTCCGCCGTCCCCGCAGCCATGAGACCGAAGCCGAATACGAGCACCGCAGCGGCCTGCCACCCTGCAAGGGCGTAAACGACCGCGGCCGAAACAACGAGGGCGCCCATGCCTCCCCGTCTTCCGTGCCTCACGTACGCGACCATGAGCGGAACGGGCGTGAACAGAGCGACGGCCTGTCCTATGACGGGAATGAGCAGCCCCGAAGCAAAAAGTATGATGGTCCATAGTGTCGCAACCAATAAGGAACGTAAATTCATCAATCTCATCTCCCAAAAAAATAGGGAAACCCGCTGCGCAACCGCTGTCGGATTTCCCTCGTTCATCATGATTCACATCGTATCGTGTTTCCCGCCTGCCGGGGAAAATGACTTCTTGTTCTATCTCTCCCCGGAGAACGGCAGGAGCGCGATGTTCCGGCACCTTTTGACCGCCGTCGTAATCTCTCTCTGGTGACGCGCGCAGTTGCCGGATATGCGGCGGGGGAGGATCTTGCCCCTGTCCGTGACGAAGAACCGCAGCGTCTTTAAGTCCTTGTAATCGATAAAAGGTGTTTTATCCACGCAAAACCGGCACACCTTCTTCCTGACCTGAAAACGCTTTTTTCTGTCCCCCCGCTGCTCTCTATCACGCTCTCTCTCCCGATGGGGTGTTGTTCTTTCTCCACTCTCTGCCATCTTATTGCTCCTTAAGTTCACGTCATTGCGTGAAAAAGTTTTTTAAAAAGGAATCTCGCCCTCGTCCACAGGCGGCTCGGGTACGGGTTCGGTCTGGCTTTGAGATCCGCCTCCGCCCTGGCCCGACCAGGAGCGCTTGGGCATGAAGTTCACGGACTGCGCGACCACCTCGATCTTGCTCCGCTTCTGGCCGTCTTCAGTCTCCCAGCGTCTCTGCTGAAGCCTGCCGTCAACGAGAACGGAATCGCCCTTATTAATGTACTGGCCGCAGGATTCGGCCTGCTTGCCGAACACCACAATGTCGATGTAGCTGACTTCTTCCTTGTTCTCCTCGCCCTGTTTGTACCTGCGGTTTACCGCCAGGGTAAAGCTCGCCACCGCTATGCCATTCGGCGTATAGCGGACCTCCGGATCACGGGTAAGATTTCCCAGCAGAATCACCTTATTGAAACTCGTCATCCTCCGACCCCTTTGCCCCGCTGTCCTTTCCGGACGGGCCCCCGAGCTTTCGGGTTCCCGGGGCAGTTGTTCCCTGACTGACTGCGGCTATGCTGCGGGCGGCGTAGAGCCCGGTGCCGCCTTCGCAGGCTCTTCCTTCTTCGCCCCGGGCTTGGGGGGCTTCACCGGCCTGGTACGCAGCTCCTTCTCAAGGCGTATCGTCATGAACTTGATGACCGAATCGGTCAGCTTGTAGGTACGTTCAAGCTCGCTCACGACTGCAGGCGTGCCCTTGATCTGGAAAAACGCATAGTGCCCGCGTTTCTGTTTCCTTACCTCGTAGGCAAGCTTCTTCTTGCCCCAATCCTCGAACTTGACCAGTTCGCCGCCCTGCTTCGTGACGACGTCCTGCATCTTCTTTATGACGCCGGCGGTCTCTTCGTCGCTGAGGTTGGGGTTGATAATGAAAATTGATTCGTAGATCGGCATTCTCTTGACCTCCTTGTGGGTTATAGCCCCCTGTCCAATTGCAGGGAGCAAGGAGTATCCCGAATGTTACCGCCTTCGGGAATCGACCTTACTCGTTTTTTGGAAGATGTTAACTTATCATAGGAGTGGCAAAAATGCAAGGATTTTCTGTATGAAATCTTTGTTTTATGATATATTACGGCAGTGGTTATACTTTTTCTTCTGCGCACTAAGGCTACCAGCCCGATGCAGATATGATATGTTTCTACAAACTTGACATGATCGCGCGAACATTTTTATAAAAACAAAGCCGCTAAAAGCTCAAGGAGAAATGAGGTACAATCCATGTCGAAAGTCATGATCCATCCTGCTACGTATGAGAGTGTACATGAGGCCGTGGACCGGGCCTTTGATCTTTTCCCCGTGAAGCTGCGGGGGAAAAAAGTCCTGATAAAGCCCAACGTGCTGCGGACTTCGGAGGCAAAGGAAAGCATCGTCACCCATCCCGCCGTTCTCCGGGCCGTCGTCGAGAAGGTGGAAATAATGGGCCCCGCTTCCATCGTTGTGGGCGATAATCCGGGCCTGTTCAGCTATGGAGCGAACGAGGAAAGCTTTGCGAAAACAGGCCTGATGGAAGCAGCCAAAGGCCACTATCAAAACATAGGAAACGAATCCCGGAAGATCGCCTTCAATGCAAAATTCATGTCCACAGTGAGCGTCTCCCGGGCCGTTCTGGACGCCGATGTCATCATCAGCCTGCCGAAATTCAAGACCCACGGCCTGACCGTCCTCACAGGAGCGATCAAAAACAGTTACGGTATATTGCCGGGCGCCCAGAAGGCCATGCTGCACAGGGCTGCAGGCAATCCTGAGCGCTTTCATGAAGTTGTGGTCGATGTCTTCCGGCTCCGGGTGCCGGACCTGTTCATCGTAGACGCCGTGGTCGGCATGGAGGGCAACGGACCTGCCTCACCCGACCTCAGAAATATCGGCCTGGTCCTCGCCTCCGACAATGCCGTTGCCGTTGATGCCGTTATTGCAACGATGATGGGATGTGAACCGGGCCGGCTGCGCTTCCTTCAGAAGGCCAAGGAGGCGGGTTTGGGCGACTACGACCTCAAGACGATCGAAGTCATCGGAGAGCTGAAACGGCTGCCCGATTTCAAGCTTCCTCCGCTGGGAGGCGAGGCAATACTGCGCAATGAAGCAATGCAGTCGATGATCCACACGCGATCGCTCCTTCGCCCGCAAGCCGACCCCGGGAGGTGTACCAGCTGCGGCACGTGCGTTGATCATTGTCCAGTATCGGCTTTGGCCATGACTGACAATATTCCGCGGGTGGATGCCGGCATCTGCATTGCGTGCTTTTGCTGCCAGGAGATGTGTCCTGAGAAAGCCATTACCCTGAGATGACCAATAGAGCGGGCTTGACTCCATTCGATACTCCCTAACCCGGACAAGTCGGAACCAGAATTGCCACAAAGACACAAAGACGCAAAGAAAATCAAAATCGATTAGCCGCGAAGAGGCGCACCCCGCATTCGCGTTACCACTCATAAGCGCTGGGTGCAGGCAAAAAGCACAAGAAATTCTATTCTTTTTTGCGTCTCTTGTGCCTTTTTGCGGCAAAAATTCTTTCCATTTTGGGACGAATTTCATTCGTAATGGACTAAAAATCAGGGGATGAACTTTTTCACGATAAACTCCGCCACCCCTTCCGCATCGTTCAGATCAAACCGGGGTATCGAAACAGCAAAGAGCTCATCGCTTACGAGAGCGAGATAGGAAGCGTCGTCCATGCACAGCGGCCGGTCGCCGGAGACGCATGAGCGGAAGACCTCGATCTTGTTGACAGCGTCTTTTTTGAACCCTTCCTGGATGACGATGTCGGCCTCCGGCAACATCTGCGCGAGGTCCGGCAGCACGGGCTCGCGCTCGACCCTTTTCATGAGCGCCATACTGTCCGGCCCCATGATCATCACCGCATAGGCACCGGCCTCCCGGAACCGCCACGAATCCTTGCCGCGTAGGTCGAGATCGAATCCTGTGGAAGCGTGCTTGATCACCGCCACGCGCAGGCCTTGGGAGGTGAGGATCTTCACGACCTTTTCGATGAGTGTGGTTTTACCGCTGTTTGATGCGGCAGCGACGAACGAGACGACGTTCATGTGAGTGACTTCCAGATCAAATTTGCCGCAAAGACGCAAGGCACGAAAGAAAGATAAAATTTCAGAAAGAATTCCTCAGTGTTCTCGATGCGGCCTGCGGCCATGGCGTCTTCGCGGTCAAAGCGTTTTTGTGTAGGCTTGCCCTGAGCTAGGTCTCCGCGATCTCTGCGGAGTCCGGTTCTTTCTTCTTCCCGAACAGGCGTGCGACAAGAATGCCGACTTCGTAGAGAAGGTAAATCGGCAGGGACATGAGGGTCATGTTAAAGGCGTCTGGTGTCGGCGTGAGCATGGCCCCCAGTATGAAGGAAACCAGAAACGCATATTTTCTGCGCTTGGCGAGCCAATCGGGACTGACGATCCCCACGCGGCTGAGCAGCACGATAATGAGCGGGAGTTCGAAAACGGCGCCGGAGGCCAGGAGAAACTTCAAGATAAAATCAATGTACTCGTTGATCGTGATGATCGGAATAAGGCTCTCGGTCTTGTATCCGAGCAGAAACGTAACAGCGACTGGAAGAAGGACAAGAAAACAGAACAGGATCCCCATTGCAAAAAATCCGGTGGAAAAGAAGACGAAATAACCAGCGTAGCGGCGCTCCTTGGGCACCAGTCCCGGTGCAACGAACTTCCACGCCTGGTACGCGAGCAGCGGGAACATCAGTATGATGCCCGCAATGAGCCCTATCTTCATGTGCACCCAGAAGGACTCGATGAGTTTTGTGAAATGAAGTTTCCGCTCTACCGCGTTGGGAACAAAGGTGAAAAAGGGAAACGAGGCCTGAAAATGCAGCTTCGCGTTCATGGGCATCATGAGCACTTTCAGGATTGTCTCGGAGTAACTGAAACAAATGACGAACCCCACGGCAATCAGCAGAAGAGAGTAAATGATCCTCTTTCTGAGTTCCTCAAGGTGTCCGAAAAAGGGAAGGCGCAACTCTTCGTCAGGCGTTGCTTTTGGCATCTTCCGTCTTCTCTTTCTCGCCTTCTTTGGCTCCTTCGAGATGGGTGAGTTGCTCGAGCTGCTGCTTCGTCTCCTTCATGTCCGCAGCTTTTTCCACTTCCTTCATTTCCGCCTGCATGGACTCCTGGAACTCCTGCGAGGCCTTCTTGAATTCGGCGATGCTCCTGCCCAGGGCCTTGCCGAGATCGGGCAGCTTTTTAGGCCCGAAGACCACAAGGGCGATCACCAATATGATTATTAATTCCGGCATTCCGAGACCAAACATTTCATTCACCTCCTGACATACGTCACATTACATATTATACATTAAAAATCGGACCATGGTGTTGCTGACCTGCTTTGAGGAGCGATCGCAACCCGCTCCGATCTGCTGAGCCGCCGACCTGCAATCATGAGAAAGGACACCTCGTTCCTGATGGAGTTTACCTCGGATGTGCCGAGTCGGGCATTACTTCGATCACGGCCTTAATGTCTGCGGGCTTCCCCTGACGCAGCACCTTGAGCGTCAAGGTCCTGCGGATGTGCCCGAAAAGCGAGCAGGAATAACGGTAAAAAAAGAAACACAGATCCTAAAACTTTAGGCAGTCGCTTCACCATTATCCTCCTCAGATGTATTTTCATAAATATCACGAGGGCGCGGATTAGTCAAGATATTTCGCATGTTTATATGATGACGCGGACCCACGGCACCGGAAGGACCTTGAAATACTCGATCTCGGATTTCAGCCGGCGTCGAAAGCTGGAGCAATTCCGACAGGCTACAGTGCAACGCGGATGATCGTTTTCACATTACCCCGAACGTTGAAGTCGCCCACGACTTCGAGGCGTCGGGGCTCAAGATTTCTCTTTAACTCGTCGAAAATCATATTTGCCGCGGCCTCATGGGAAACGCTCCGGTCTCTGAAGCCGTTCAGGTAAAGCTTAAGGCTCTTGAGCTCCACGACTTTCTTATTCGGCGTATAGGTTATCTTGATTGTAGCGAAATCGGGATACCCCGAGCGCGGACAGAGACAGGTAAACTCCGGAAAAGATATGTCGATCACATAATCCCTGTCCGGATAGGGGTTCTCCCAGAGATCGAGCTCTGCATTCCGGATCGCCTTTTCACCGTATTTCATGGGTTCATTCTAACCGATTTAATGTTTTCCTGTAAAGATTTAATTTCGTGATACGTCTCCGCGTCCTGATTTAAGTTGTTTTTTGTCAGGGATGAATATATAATTCTTCCTACAATTTGGAAAAGGACCATTACGATCATGAGCATTGACTTCAATTGTATAGCCACCGGCATCGGCAGTCTTCCGGTCAAAGACGCCGACAGGGCCGCGGCCCTGTCGCTCGCGTACCTGCCTGAAGCGCCGATCTGGCCCCAGCTTCCGCAAAAGGACTTCCGGGAACATATGGACGGCCAATACAGCGAAACCATGCCGGGTCTCAGGCTCGACGCTTCAAAGAAGCGGTTCTTCTTCGATACGTCGGGAGACCTCACTCCTGAACTCGAGAAGTTCTTCGAGCGCTATCTGGAGAAAGATTATTCTTTTTTCAAGATGTCCGAAGACTATGCGGCAGGGTTTTATGCTTTCGTAAGGTCGTTGAAAAAGGGACTCCCCCGCGGTGCGCGGTTTCTGAAGGGGCACGTCACCGGACCGCTTACCTTCGGGTTGTCCGTAAAGGATGAGAAAGGCAGGGACATCGTTCACAACGATGTGCTCTTCGACGCCGTAACCAAGGGCCTCGCCATGAAGGCGGCGTGGCAGATCGAAACGCTCAAGCAGTTCGGCCTGCCGGTGATCATCTTCATCGACGAGCCGGCCATGGAGTCCCTAGGCTCGGCGTTCTCGGCGGTCTCGTCCGAGACGGTGGCTGAAAAACTGAACGAGATCATCGGCACGATCCACGACCTGGGCGCAATCGCCGGCATCCACTGCTGCGGCAACGCCGACTGGCCCCTGCTGTTCGGGACGAGGGTGGACATCGTGAATTTCGACGCCTTCGGCTACCTGGAAAAGGTGCTGCTCTATCCCGATGAGATAAAGGCGTTCTACGAACGTGGCGGCGCGCTCGCCTGGGGCGTGGTCCCGACCGGTGATTTTACCGGAAAGGAAACGGTAGAGGGGCTCGTCTCCAGGCTCGAGACGGGCATGAAAAGACTCGAAGGCCACGGCATCAGGCGCGCTGCACTTCTGCGCCAGTGCCTCATCACGCCGTCCTGCGGGATGGGGAGCCTCACTCCGGACAAGGCCGAGGCGATTTTCCGGCTGCTCAGGGAAGTGTCACAAAAAATGCGGACTGCTGTATAAAAACTGGACGTTGAATACTGATAGAGGTAAAATGACGCAGTTGATATCCGGCATGCCCGCATCTCAACTTCCCGTTTTACGTTTTGCATTATAAAATTACTACATCCATGTACCGGCCTTTCCCTATAACGAGTTTTCGAAGGTTCCTATTCATAGTCCTTCCCTGGTTCATATCCCTGGCGATCCATGTACTGATCATCGTCGCGGTGGTTATCTGGGTCAGGCCGGGAACGCCGCTGCCGGTGCCTTCGACGACGCCCGTGGAAATCGTTCACTTGCCGCCGGAAGAGGCAAGGATACTGCCATCCGAACGGGTATCGCCTCCCCGGATGCCGCAGGCGCCGTCTTCGGTGCGTCGGGTATCTCCGCAACAAGGATCGCCGCGTGCCGTGCCCGGCGGCCGGGGCCCTTCCGCGTCCCGGGATTTCGGCAATGCGCCCAAGGTAAAGCTCCCGTCGATGCATCCGGAAACAGGAATGCCGTCCGAAAAGAAGTCCGGTGAGGGCGGAGCGGCGGGCACGACCGTCCCCAAGGGAAAAGGAGGTCCGCTCCCCTTCCTGTCTCAGAATGACATTGATGAGCTGGCGCGTAAAGGCATGCCGGAAAAGGGCCCTGACGATAATTCAGTTACGCTTGATACGGACGAGTTCAAGTTTCTCTCGTACAACCGCTGGCTCAAAATCAGGGTCGAGAGCATATTGAGGTACCCTGAACTCGCCGCACAATCGGGAATCCAGGGCACCTTGTACATAAAGTTCGACATCATGAAGGACGGTTCACTTGCTAATCTCGAACTCCTGAAATCCTCCGGTTACAAGATTCTCGACGACGAAGCCCTCCGTGCGATACGCGACTCTGCGCCGTTCCAACCGCTTCCTTCTGAGTGGAACATGGACCGGTATTCCATTCGAGCAGCGGTTTTATTTTACTTGAGCGAGGCGTATATCCGATGAGGATTTGCCCAGGGTGGGTAGCTCCGCGAATTCGGCGTTCTCGCCAAATTTTTAAAACAGGCTGAACTTGAAATATTTTTTGGGATGTTCCTTGATATCTTTTACGAGCGCGTCCAGCTCCTTGACGGTCTTGTCGAGGTCTTCCGCGAGCTGGCGGTCCGTTACGAGGCTTCCGACTGTCCCTTCGCCCTTGTTGATTTTGTCGAGAAGAACATTCAGTTTCAAGGCGACTGCGTTCATGTTGTTATACAGGCCTTCATCTTCGATCAGCCGGTTCACTGTGCCCTTTGACGATGCGAGCCTGTTCGTAAAGGCGTCGAGGGACTGCGTCGCCTTGAGGAACCGGTCGTAGATCTCCGGATCTTTGACAAATTTGCTGAATGTCCCGTGGGAGGCATTCAATGTTTCCGCAAAACGTTTTATGTCCTTCACGGAGGACAGAAGCTCCCGATACAGCGTGTCCTCGTGCAATAACCTGCCGAGGGAGCCTTTTGTACTTTCCGCGGTTTTGACCAGTTGCGATACCTCGTCGCTTATTTCGAGATGGGCCGATCCCCGGATCGTGCCCCCCGGCTCGAGGACTTCCGCCTCTTTCGAGCCCGGGCTTATCTCCAGGTACTTGTCGCCCAAGAGCCCGAGGGTCAGGATGCTCGCCACGGAGTCCTTTTTGAGGAATGCGCGTGCGTCACGGTCGATGGATGCGGCGACTTTTACTTTCTCTCCCGATACAAACTGAATGTTCTTTACGGATCCTATCTGGACGCCGGAAAACCACACCGGCGCTCCCGGCTGCAGGCCCTTAACGTCATCAAAGGTGGCATAGATCGTTACTCGTGACGCAAAGAGACGCCCTATGTTTTCGGCAAAAAGGGCCGTAAAGAATAAGATTGCGAGAGCGGCGGTGATGACCAAGCCGATCCTCAGCTTTGCCCAGGAGATCTGTTTTTTATAATCGCTCATTAAGTTTCCCTCTCGCCTGCCGGCGTCAGTATCCCCTTGATGAACCTTCGGAGGTCGTGATCTTCCGCGCTCTTCAGGGCCGGAAGGTCGCCGTCGAACGCTATCCTTCCCTCCTTGAGATACAGAAACCTCTCGGCAACCTTTGCGGCATTCACCACGTCATGGGTAACGATAATCAGCCCCGTCCTATCGGGAGGAACGCCGGAAGAAAGTTCGTTTATCAGGGCGCAGATGTTGTCCGCAGTGATGGGGTCGATTCCTGTCGTGGGTTCGTCATAGAGCATCATCCGCGGCCCGGGGTCGCATGCAGCCAGCGAGCGGGCAATCGCCACCCTCCGCTGCATTCCGCCGCTCAGTTCTTCCGGCATGAGCTTGATAGCCTGCTCGATGTCCACCCGCCTGAGGAGTTCTTTCACTTTTTTTTCTATATCTTCTTCGGAAAGGATGCCGCGCTCCCGCAGACAGAAGGCCACGTTCTCCTGCACGTCCAGTGAATCGAAGAGAGCGCCCTCTTGAAACACGATGCTGAAATTCATTCTCGGGTCCCTCAATTGGGATTCGGACAGGCGCGTAATATCCTGTCCGTTAATGAGAATCTTACCGTCATCGGGACGCTCGAGACCTACGATTAGTTTGAGAATCGTGGTCTTCCCCACGCCGCTCGCGCCGATAATGGCGATCTTATCGTGGAAGCGGACGGTAAAGCTGATGCCGTCGAGCACAGTGTGGCCGTTGTATGAAAGCCTGACATCCTTAAATTCGATCATGGTCCTATCACAGAAGAAAAATCAGCGCCCGGGTCAGTACGAAGTCCGCGGCGATGACCGTGACCGTGGAAAGTACGACCGCCGCGGTCGTCGCCCTGCGGAGTCCCCGCGCCCCTCCCCGCGTGGTAAGCCCCGTGTAGCAGCTGATGCAGGCGATCAGATAACCGAAGAGAAAGGGTTTCACGAGGCCCGGGAAAATATTTTGAAAATTGAGAATGCCCCTGATCTGGCTCCAGTAGAACGACCCGCTCTGATGGACCACAAAGGTGGCTATGTAGTATCCCCCGGCAAGGGAGATAGCGTCGCCGATGACCGTGAGCGCCGGGAGCATGATCGTTGAGCTCACCACCCTCGGTGTTACCAGCTTTTTTACGGGGTCCGTCCCGAACACCCTCAGCATATCGACCTGATGGCCGAGGACCATGGAACCGAGTTCCGAGGTCATGCCCGACCCCATACGTCCCGCGTAACTAAAGGCGATGGCCACCGGACCGATCTCCCTGATGATGGAGATGCCCACAATCCTTCCCGCGTACATATTCAGTCCGAGCGAAGAGAGTTCTTTTGAGATCTGGAGAGTCAGGGCCATGCCGATAAACAATGAGACCAGGAATACGATAAAAAAGGATCCCGCGCCCGCGTAGTCCATCTGTTCGATCGTATCTCTGAGGTAAAAGGGCCTGCGGAACACCCCGAGAAGAGACTTGAACGACAGCACGTAAAAGTTTTGCAATTCTATAACAAGCTCACGTGGTCTCATGATAACTATTGAGGATGACAAGTGAAGAGCTCTGTAAGGAGCAATGCTTACTTTAATAATCTTAGCACCGCATCTTTGACCTTTCAATAAAACACGACGGAACAGTTTGACCGGCTTTCTTTGACAGTGTAAACTATAATTATGATTTTACCAGAATTTATAATACAAAGGAAGTAGGTGCGCGCCATGGCGGACGGATGTTTCATAGGGATTGACCAGGGCAGCAGTTCGACAAAGGCGCTGGTAATTTCGCGTGAAGGACAGATGTTGTTTCAAACCAGGAGAAATCTGCATCCACCGTTGCGGGAAGGCCCCCGTGTCGAACAGGATCCTCTCGAAATACTGACTTCGGTCAAGGAAGTCCTTGACGAGGCGGCGCGATTCGTTTTTTCCTCAGGGGTGCCGATTCTCGGTGCCGGTCTGTCCTGCCAAAGATCGTCCTGCCTCATATGGAATGAAAGAACAGGAGAGCCGCTTTCACCCGTGCTCAGTTGGCGGGACAGCCGGGGAGCAGACTTTTGCGCCACGATAGCCGGAAGCGGGCCCTTTATATTCGATATGACCGGGCTCCCTCTTACTCCCTACTATTCGGCATCTAAGTTCCGGTGGCTTAAGGAACTCGTTCCTGCTGCGCGGAGCGATACCAGCATTTTCGGTACGCTCAGCAGCTATCTGGTCCAACGTCTGACCGAAGGCACAGAGGCGGTGATCGACCACACGAACGCGGCCCGCACCCAGATCATGAATCTGCGCACGCTCGAGTGGGACCCTGAACTCTTGAAGACCTTTGGGCTTTCGGGGATCCGGCTGCCCCGGATACTGCCCACTGCCCATGCATTCGGCGAGATAAAGACATCATCGGGGGACTTTCCGCTTCTTGCCTGTATTGGAGACCAGCAATCGGCCATGATAGGCCTCGGTGTGCTCCAAAAGGGCGACGGCGGCATCAACTACGGCACCGGCGGTTTCATCATGGTAAATACCGGCGACACTATGATGCCTGTCAAAGGCCTGATGAGTTCAATCCAGTATTCTACTGAAACGGCACGGCATTATGTGGTCGAGGGGAGCGTTAATGCCGTGGGAGAGGCTCTGGAGTGGCTGCGCGTGCGCTTCGGTTTGTTCAAGAATTACGAAGAAGTGGACGATCTCTGCTGGAAGGCATCGACCGATACGGTGGTCTTCATCGGCCTGAACGGGACCGGAGCCCCGCATTGGGAGACCGGTATCTCGTCCTCACTGCATGGGCTCACGGTCGAGAGCTCGTCAGCGGATATCGTCCGGGGTTCCGTGGAAGGGGTTTCATTTTTCATGGCCGACATTGCCGGTGAAATTCGTTCGGCCGGCATCGATCCCGCGTCCTTTACGCTCTCCGGCGGCCTGTCCTCTCTGAGTTATCTGGTCCAGGCTCAGGCGGACATCCTCAAAAAAGACATGCGGGTAAGCGCGGAACAGGAGGTCTCCGCCATGGGGGCGGCGCTGCTCGCTGGCTTGAAACGCGGAACGTGGACAGCGGAAGACATCAAGAAAATGGTGTCGCGGGGAGAAATCGTAAGCGGTGAAAGTAATCCCGGCCTGGAGCGACGATACCGGCGCTGGAAGGAACTTCACAAAATAACGAAAGCGATGGACCGGATTTAATCACTGCCTGTCCAAGACGTTGGCAGTAAAAAAACTGGGGGACAGTTTTCGCGACTATCCCCCCGGATTTCCACGTGATCGGCTGCGGGGTAATTAAAGCTCGTTGACCGTGATGGCCTGCTGCGGGCAGTTTTCCACGCAGGTCTGGCAGTTGATGCATTCGGACATATTGACCGGATCGGCCTTGCCGCTTTCCACTTTAAACACGGACTGCGGGCACACGTTCGCGCAGGTACCGTCGCCATCGCACTTGTTCCTGTCAACCGTTACCATGTACATGGTGCTCACTTCCTCCTTCGCTGGATTATAAAGCCTGAAACAGGCTGCATATTACCGGGCTGAATTTCGAAAAGCAACAGCTAAATGACCGGGAAAGACTTTTTCCAGGGCCAATCGTTGCGGCAGGAGAAGTCACCGATGTCGTTTCGAGACGAGTGTCCCGCCTGCCCTGGCGTGAAGTTGACGTGATCCAGGAAAAGAAAAAGGGCCTGTCCCATCACGGGACGGGCCCTTTTGGATTCTCGCAGTGTATTCAGGAGTTAATGCTCGATCTCCACTCCCGCCGTTTCCTCTCTCACCGAAATTGCCACTTTGTAGAGGAGCGTGAGAATGAGGAATCCGATCGACCAGACACCGACAGTGATGAGCGATTCCGGCCAGGTCGGCCAGTAGGGTCTCACTTCGTTCAGCATGTTCGGCACAAAACCGCCGATAATAAGGCCGAATCCCTTGTCGATCCAGAGGGATATGAAGAGCAGGATGCAGGCAAGAGCAAGCGTACCCTCGTTCTTCCTGGCGGACGGTATCAGCAGCATAATCAATGATACCGCGGCAAAAACGCTTGATGTCCACATAAGCGGCACGAGTTCCTGGTGGCCTTCGAGGCCGACATAGAGGTACCTGAAGGACTCCATGTGGCCCGGAATGTTGCTGTAGAACGCCGTAAAGAACTCAAGTCCCAGGAAGAAGACGTTCGCGAACATTGCGTAGGTCACGATGTTGCCGAGCGTCTGGATGGGCTCCTTGCCCGGATCAAACTTGGTCAGTTTCCGAACGAGCAAGGCAAGGATGACGAGGAGTGCTGGGCCACCGGCAAATGCGGAAGCGAGGAAACGCGCCGCCATGATAGCGCTGAGCCAGAAGTGCCGGCCCGGAAGACCGGCGTAGAGGAACGCTGTGACCGTGTGAATACTGATGGCCCAGGGGATGGAAAGGTAAATGAACGGCTTGATCCACTTCGGCGGAGCCACCCCTTTACGGTCAGAGCCAAGGGTCACCCAGCCGATCAAAAGATTCAAAGTGAGGTATCCAGCAAGCACGATAAAGTCCCAGAACATAATGGAGTTGGGGGTCGGGTGCAGCATTATATTCAAGGCCCTCATGGGCTGGCCCATATCAGCCATGATGAACAGGATGCACATGGTGACGGCCGAAATCGCAAGGAACTCACCGAGGATCACGATCTTACTGAACTTTTTATAATCGTGCAAATAGTAAGGAATCACGAGCATCACGGCCGATGCCGCGACGCCGACGAGAAATGTGAACTGGCCGATGTAGAGACCCCACGAGACGTCCCTGCTCAGGCCGGTGATGCCCAAGCCGTAGGAGAACTGCTGGAGGTAGTAGTAAAACCCCATCAGACTCATGGCCCCGAGAATGAATACCCAGGTCCAGTATTTTTTACTTCCGATCAATGCTTTTTCAAGCATGGTCATTACCTCCTATGAGATAGTAGACGCTCGGCCCGGTCCCAAGCTCCGACTTGCGGCGGATCGTATAACGGGTTTCGACGAGTTTCCGGACCTCGGAGTTCTTGTCTGACAGATCGCCGAAGAACATGCCGCCTTTGGGGGCCGCCTCAACACAGGCCGGTATTTTCCCCACGGCGAGGCGCTCGGTGCAAAATGTGCATTTCTCAACGACGCCCTTGGTCCTCGTCGGGTATTCCTTGTTTTCGTCCTTGATGAACGGCCGGGGATCTCGCCAGTTGAAGCTCCTCGCACCATAGGGGCAGGCCGCCATGCAGAACCTGCAGCCGATGCAGCGGTGCATGTCCATCATGACGATGCCGTCGGGCCGCTTGAAGGTCGCCTTGGTCGGGCAGACCCGGACGCAGGCAGGTCTCTCGCAGTGGTTGCAGAGCACAAGGAAGGGCATTTCCTTGAGCCTTTCTTCCATGTACGGGTTTTCCTGATCCGGGAACGAGTGCTCGTAGGTCTCCTTCCATATCCACTTGATCTGGTCTTTGATGTCGACACTGCCGTCTGGGTTTTTGAAGTCCGGGACGTTGTGGATCGTGTGGCAGGCGCTGATGGTCTTCTGAAAATCCTCCTCGGTCTTGAACATGCTCATGTCGATGACCATTGCCCAGTGCTGCGCCGTCAGGGCTTCCTTGTTCGGACCGACCTGCGGTGGGGTGAGACTTCTTTGCCAGATCGGATCAGTGGCCGATGCGATCGACGCGCCGAGCCCCAGAATGGAGGAGATGCCGGCTATCTTTAAGAATTCTCTCCTGTCCATGCTCATGACTTTGTCTCCTCCTTTTCTTGCGGCTGGATATGGCAGTCCCAGCAGTACGGTTTGACTGCCATGTAATTGTGGCACTCGTCGCAGAACTTCTTCTTGTTCGAGTGGCAGTGCATGCAATCGTTCTGCAGGCTCATATTGAAGGATTTTCCGCTCGTGTTACTGATGTACTGCCGGTTCCCGTCGCGCACCACGGAATCCCGCCAGTTGTTCAGGAGCTGCATGTGCTCGGCCCGCATATATGCCTTGGACTCGACGCACTCCTTTTTACCATACTGTTTTTCCCATTCCTGGATGGCCGGGGTGTCCGTCTTCGGTTCCGGCTTCGGGTTCGCCTTCCCGATGTTGTAGTAGAATGGAAAGGTCGCCAGACCGAGAAAGACCACCAGCCCGAATATGATAGGCCCGCCGTTATAGATTTTCATTACGCTTTTTCCTCCTTCTGTTCGATTCCCGGAAGGGGTTCGCCGCGCAGGTCGGTCGTTCTCTCCTTCTCACCCTTCATGATAAGGGCGTTCGCCACAAGCTCGTGCAGGCCGGTGACCTTCACCCCCGGCACCCAGTAATCCATGAGCGGCGGGAGTGCGGCGCGGTCGATGGCGCAGATGTTGGCCAGCATGTTCACCCCGTAGTGGTCGCGGACGAACTTGACGGCGTTTGCCCTGGGGAACCCGCCCTTCATCCTGAGATCCATGTCTTCCGAGGCGTTGAGGCCTGAGCCGCTCCCGCAGCAGAAGGTCTTCTCACGGATCGTGTCCTCAGGCATTTCATAGAAGTGGTTCACCGCGTTCTTGAGCACGTAACGCGGCTCGTCGAAGAATCCCATGCCGCGGGCCGTGTTACATGAGTCATGCCACGTGACCTTGAGGTGGTCGTTCCGCCGCGGGTCGAGCTTGAGCTTCCCGTTCTTGATGAGGTCGGCGGTAAACTCGACGATGTGGACCATCTTCGTCGATTTTGCGTTCTCGAAGACGGTCCCGGTGATCGGCGACTTCGGGACTTCGAGGAAGTCGGCCGGCCCGTTCCAGGTGTCCATGTACTGGTGCATGACGCGCCACATGTGGCCGCACTCGCCGCCGATGATGTACTTGACGCCGAGCCGCTTTGCCTCGGCGTAAATCTTCGAGTTGAGGCGCTTCGCCATCTCGTTTGAAGTGAAGAACCCGAAGTTCCCGCCTTCCGAGGCATAGGTGCTCCACGTGTAGTCGAGGCCGAGCTCGTGGAAAAGCATGAGGTAGCCCATGCAGGTGTACGTTCCCGGATCGGCGAAGAGGTCGCCCGAAGGCGTCACGAAAAGTATCTCGGCGCCCTTGCGGTTGAAATCCGGCTTGATCTTGATGCCCGTGACAGTCTCGATGTCGTCGAGCATGTATTGGAGGTTCCCGACGATGGTATGAGGCTCGAGGCCGAGGTGGTTTCCCTTCATGTAGCAGGCCGATACAGGCCCGGCAATCCAGTCTATATTGAGGCCGAGGAGGTTCAGCAGTTCCCGGCCGATGATCGTGATCTCCGCCTGGTCGATGCCGTACGGGCAGAAGATCGAGCAGCGGCGGCACTCAGTGCACTGGTAGAAGTAGTACCACCACTCCTTGAGCACATCGAGCGTAAGGTCCCGTGCGCCCGCCATTTTCCCGAGGATCTTCCCGGCCGCGGTGAAGTTCTTTCTATAGACCGAGCGGATGAGCTCGGCCCTGAGGACCGGCATATTCTTGGGGTCGCCGGTCCCGATGAAGAAGTGGCACTTGTCGGCGCAGGCTCCGCAGCGCACGCAGATGTCCATGAAGAGCCGGAATGAACGGTATTTTTCGAGCCGTTCCGCTATCCCTTCAAGGAGTATTTCCTTCCAGTTTTCCGGAAGCTTCCAGTCGGCGTCCGCGGGCCTCCATTCACGGGGATTCGGAAAGCCGACGATCTCGAGGCTCTTCGGCTTAGAACCATGGCAGAACATGCCCGGCTTGAACTCGACCGGCGTGCCCATCCACCCCGTCTTGGGCGGCTTGTAATCGATCTTCGCTAATTCTTCTGGTTTCGGAAGTTTGGCCATGATTACTCCTTTTCTACCGGGATGCCGGCGTTTTTCATTTTTTCGCGGAAGTCGTTCTCATATTCCTCATAGGTGTGGACGTGCACGGGGTAGTTCCAGGGGTTCACGTGCCTCTCCTCGCGGCTGTTCGCTTTCATGTTCCTCGTAGGACTGAGGAAAACGCCGCCCAGGTGCACGAGCTTGCTCAGGGGGAAGTAGGCGAACAGGGCGCTCAGGAGGAACAGGTGGATGAAGAAAATGACCCCGATCGTGTCGGGCACCCTGGGAGGGTTGAGGCTGATGAGCCCCATGGCGAGCTCCTTCACGCTCACGATGTCCGTTTTGAGGAAATAACGCATGAGCACGCCCGATGAGGCGATGCCGAAGATGAGGAAGAGCGGGAAGTAATCAGCGGCGAGGCTGATATACCGCATCTGGGGGATGCCCACTCTCCTCAGGAACAGGTAGGCCACCGCGAGAAGGATAACCACGTCGGTCATGTAGAGGAGCGGCACGCCGATCTGGAGGAAGCTGTCGAGCCCCTCGATCATCTGGATCGGCACGGGCACCTGCTGGATGAAGAACCGCAGATGCCTGATCAAAATGATGAGAAACGACCAGTGGAACGCCATTCCCGCCAGCCAGAGCCACTTTGCCTCGCCGTAGGCGAGTCTCGGACCGTCGCTGAGCTGCGTCTTGAGGTTGCGGAAGAGCGAACGGAAGAACAGGACCTCAAGCGCCATCCTCCCGATCACGCCGAGCGTGCTCGAAGGGTTCTCAAGCTTGCTCTGTTTGATCCAGGGGAGGGATTTTTGCTGACCGCAGGTCGAGGGAATGCAGAACGGCACGGGCGAACTCGCCCATTTCAGGATGCGGTAGAGCATCCCGCCGACGAACATGATGAAAGCCGCATAGGGGATAATGACCCCGAAGAGGAACCGCAGGTTCGCCGTTTCCACTCCCACGTAGGCGATCAGCACGAGCAGGAGCACTGCAATCAGGGAAACTAAAGCTCTCATATCGTTACCTCTTTTCTTTGGAATTGAAGGTATCGCTGATGTCGGAAATCCTACTTCTTCTGTTCGTCACCTCCGCCTTCCATGCGTTTCGCCCGCTGCAGGAGCCGGAAGGTCGCGTTCTGCACTTCTTTCGCCTTGATCTCGTAGATCTTCTCCCGGCACCGCATATACACGTCGAACGCGAAGAGAGCGAGGTCGTCAACAGTGGAATCAAAAGCGTCGAGATCCTCCGCAAGCCGATGTTCCCGGATCTCCTTTTTCAATTCTTCCCGGACGATCCGCTTGAGGACAAAGACGAATGCAACGGCTGCCGACGGCGTAAAATCCTGTACCGCCCTAATCCGGATGATGTCGTCGAGAAACATCGATACGCTGTCCGGAATCATCTCTTGAAGAAGCGCGTCGAAAAGACCTTCCACGCCCTGACGCGTGTTGTATCCTACCGGGTTGGTAAATCGTGCCTTGTTGTGTTTCAGGAAGCTCGAGGTGTTGTCGGGATAGGTCTCTGCGATTGCATCGAACCATCGGTCCACGATGGCGGTTTTTTTTTCTACCAGTACCTGCTTGAGCTTTTCATCCATTCTCAGGTCTTTTCCCACCTATGTAAGCCATAACTCCTTGACATTAATACAGCTTTAGGCTTTATGCGGTCAAATTAAAAAAACTTATAATGCACACTTTATTGCTTATCGCGACTCTCCGGAAGGCCTGTGAAAAAACAAAAAGCCGGCCCTGCAGGGGTCGCTACAGGGCAGCCGTACGTCACTTTAAAAGAACAGCACGTGCTGAACCGATTCCATCTCTTTCTGGATTTCCGCAAACGAGACGAACTTGGTCTTAAGCTCCGCTCCCAGTTCTTCGGCGTTCGTGATCATCTGGTCTTCCTTCAGGCCGAGGCGGGCCATGTCTTCCTTGCATATCCAGATCGGCATGTCGATGAGCAGGCTGTTTTTAATATGGCTCTCCGTGCTCGTGACACCGTAGAGTTTCATGGCTTGCTGGTTTTTTACTGCATTCAGCACCCCGTCGCCCACAAAAACGACCGTGGGCACCACGGAATCGCCTTCATCCATATAGATCTCGGCCGTCTGGCTCGCGATCGCATGGGTGAGCGCCAGACGGGGGTTTTCACTCTTGTACGGCGGCCTCTGAACGACGAACAGTAATTTTACGGCACCCATTTACTCACCTCCAATATGCAGTAATCTGTCGGTCTTGACGGTCTTCGCCAGGTACCAGTCCATGCTGGCCCGCTTCATGCCCTCGGGCGTGTCCTCTTTGTGGTACCCTCTGGCCTCGGCACAGGCTTCACAGACGGTAATTTCCATGCCTTTGCCGATGAGTTCCTTCATCTTCTTTTCATTGTGCGAATAGTCCTTGAATGCTTTCTGTCCCTTCTTGGCCATCATCACGGCGTTGCCAGACAGCCACATGTTCACTTTGTGTCCTTTCGCCATGGCGGCCTCGGCGAGCTTGAATGAAAAATCCAACGACATGGAGCCGACCAGGGAAGGAAATACTCCTAATGTCAGTTCTCCCATTCTATCCTCCTTAAAATATTATCTGATGGACTAAAGGACGACCGTTCGCTCACACTCGGGCGATGGACGCTGTTTTTATCGTCTCTCGTCCTTCGGTCCACACGTCACAGCCACGCTGTCTTTTCGTATTCGTTCATGATGAGATCGACGATGTCCCCGTACCCGATGACCTTCACTTTTGAATTGACGTTCGCTGCGGTGTACCCTCTGGTTTCCAGGTCGTCCGACAGGACATAAAAGCTTGCGCCGGCCTTCGAAAGCACGGGCGAATCTTTCCCGTTCTCCTTTACCACCGCGTGATAGATTCCGTTCCCTACAAGAATCACCCCTAGCTTATCCGCCTTGATTCTTTCATAGGAGTCTTCGGTTCTTCTCCAGTCACTCAAAAATATTGCCAATTTCATCTAATCACCTCCCCGCACGTCAGGTTAGGATAAAAAAACAGGGGATAATTTATTCAACTATCCCCTTCGTCATGGTTGGTCCGTCACCACATTACAGTTCATTGACCGTGATGGCCTGCTGCGGACAGTTCTCCACGCAGGTCTGGCAGTTAATGCACTCGGACATGTTCACCGGGTCGGCTTTGCCGCCTTCCACTTTGAAAACGGACTGCGGACATACGTTCGCGCAGGTGCCGTCGCCGTCGCATTTGCCTTTGTCGATTGTTACCATGTACATGCTGCCACATTCCTCCTTCATAGAGTGATAAGATGCGCTGAAGTTCATGTAACGCCGCCATCCTCTTTTGCCGCACTGCACCGTCAGAAATTAAAAACACTCTTCACTCCTCGAGGGTGGCAAGCCGTTCGAAAAGATGAGATAACGGTCATCAAGGGTTCAGATGAGACGAAACAGATCCTCTATGGCAGCACATTCCTGCCATGTGGCTTTGACGCCTCGAACACCGAACCTAATCGCCTTGGATGCAAAACCTATACGCAACCAGTCGGTTTGGGGAGGCCGGCGATCTTACACGCCTGTTTGGCCGGTCCACCTGGATAGAGCTCATAGAGATACTTGGTATTGCCCTTCTCGGGCCCAAGTTTCTTTCCGATTTCCTTGACGAGGATCTTGATCATCGGCGCAATCTGGTACTGCTTGTAGTAGTCGCGCAGGAAGTTAACAACTTCCCAGTGCTGGTCGGACATCTCGATCCCTTCCACCTGTGCAAAATAGTTGGCGACATCCAGGTTCCAATCGTCCAGGTTGGCCAAAAAGCCGTCCTCGTCCACTTCAATCGTTTTGCCCTTTACTTCAATTGTTCCCATTGTTTTCCCCTTTCTTGAAAATGTCGGACGCGTTCATCGCGTCTCTTCCGTGTTTGTCTTTTGTCTGATTACCTGCATTCCGTCAACTTTAACTCTCAGTCATGCCACAGTGTTACGCGGACATCACCTCCGTAATCACTCTTCTTTCCTTGCCCGAGAAATCATGCCGTCTCCGTCTCAGGAGACCGCGACAGCCTGTTTTTTTTGATCTTGATGATATAAAGCCGGCCATAGCCGTCGGCGTATCCTCTGTCAAAACCCAGAGAACGATGTGTCCTGAAGTCATACCGCATGATCGCTTCTTCGTAATCGTCGTCCGGTACGAGGTCCCAGATATTTTTAGACAGTTTTTCTGCGGCCATGCTGAGCGCTTGCGCCATCACTTCACCGACGTTCTTGCCCGTGGAGTCTACGATAAAAAAAGCGTCGCACACGCATCGGCCGCCCTGCGCTTTCTCCATGGGATTTATGGTCATATCCGCGGGTCTTTCAAGCTTAGCTCCGCAGAAGGGGCATCGCGGCTCCGTACCTTCTCTTGATCCTCTGCTCAAACCTTCACCTGACTGTTACAAGTTTTTCAAAAAATCCATGCTCTCAGGCCCGCGCCGTGGTCCTTGCTTGCCCGCTGTATTCAAGCGCCTTCTTGAGAAGGCCCGGCGCCCACTCCGGAGTACCCAGGGCGTGAATATGCGTGTATGCTGCCATCACGTTCTTGTATACCAGACCGTCGCCCTTACCGTCTACACCGTATCCCCGGCGCATACCGAATCCCTGCGAAGGCAGGGTATCGAGATTCAGAACACGGGAATAATGGAATTCATGACCCCGGACAACAACGCCCTTGTCAAAGAACGGATTTGGTCCGTCGACCTCTAAAATCGTATAGCCGTGCGCCTGCGGACGTCTTTCAAGTTCGAAGTCCACCGGCAGCACTCCTGCCATGGAATATGTTTTTTCGCCGACTCTGAGGCTCCTCCCCAGGTATATGAGCCCTCCGCATTCCGCATAGATCGGCAAGCCGCCTTCGGCTGCTGTTTTCAGCGAGCTGCAAAATCCCTCGTTCGCGGCCAGTTGCGCGGCATGTGTTTCGGGAAAACCTCCGCCTATATAAAGAGCGTCTATCTCGGGCAGCTTCGTATCCGTGAGAGCGTTTATCTCCACGCGTCGTGCGCCGAGATGTTCAAGTGCTTCCAAATTATCGGGATAATAAAACTGGAACGCGCTGTCCCGTATGATTCCGATTGTTACCGGGTATCTCTGACCACTCCCGAGATCGCACGCCGTCGGTGATGTCGACGGATCCAGCCCCGGCGCCTCACATGCTATACCCCAGAGACCGCTAAGGTCAAGATATTTTTCCGCCATTGCTGCCGAAGCTGCGAGCGCCCCTTCGACATCAGGATGTTCCTGATATGGAGTCAGACCCATGTGCCGCTCGGGAAATTCTCCGTGTTTCAGCCGGGGAACGGCTCCGACGACCGGTAGATGGGTGTTTTGCTCAACGGCCTTTCTGATGACCGTTTCGTGCCGTCCGGACGTCACATTATTTAATATGACCCCTGCAAGCGCAACGCCGGGATCGTACTTCTGGCATCCGAGCACCATTGCTCCCACCGTACCGGACGACTTGGTGCAATCGACGATAAGTACGACGGGAGTTTTTGCCAATTGAGTGAGACGGGCGGTGCTGTACGTTCCCGCCTCGTCCACCCCGTCATAGAGCCCCCTGTTTCCTTCGACTACCGCCGCATCAGCCCCTGCCGAATGTTCGATGAAGGACCGCAGAACACTGTCGCCGGCCATCATGAACAGGTCAAGATTGTAACACGGCCGTCCGGCCGCCAATCCGAGCCAGCCGGTGTCGATGAAGTCGGGCCCTTTTTTAAAGACCGCTATTCTCTTGCCTTTCTTGCGCCATGCCGCAATGATCCCAATCGACATGGTTGTCTTGCCCAGCCCGCCCCGTACGGCTGAAATTGCGAGCCTCGGTACTTCAAACATTATGGGTTTGCCGAACCTTCCTTGTGCGGTATCTCGATGAAGCTGCCGCCGAAGTAGGAGTAAACCAGCCTGCCGCCGTCAATGAGTTCACGGATGGCGGCCTTGATTTCGTCCCTCGTTGCGCCCTCGGCCTCCATGGCCTTGGTGATATCGCCCGCCTTGAGTTTCTTTTTGCCCATGTTCTTTTCTACAAGCTCATACACTTTTTTCTGCAGTTCTGCAGCGTCCATGCTCGTTCCCCTCCGGTTATAGTGTGTGGTGCAAGAAAAACCGGCCCCGGTCGTTCTCCGGAGCCGGTTGATATTATACCACTTATTCCCACTTAAATGTAGGCGTCATTCTGAACGATTCCCGTGCAAAGGTGAAATCGTCGATGTGCTGGTACGTGAACGGCAGGCCGGTGAGTTTGAAGAACCGCTCCCAACCGATCCGGTCGATCCACTCGCCCATGCGCTCGTGCTTGTTCGCGTTCTTTGCATAGACCTCGACGAGGTGTTTTACCGCCTTCACCACCTCGGGCCAGCGCGGCGGGTTGTTCGGAAGATAGGGGATCGCGAGCTTGGACATACGGGGAGCGCTCCGGGCATTCGAAACCTTACCGCCGACCCAGATAGAGATGCCGTCGCCCGGACCGTCAGCAAGGGGCAGCGAGGGACACATGGTGTAGCAGTTGCCGCAATACATGCAGCGTTCTTCTTTGATCTTCACGGATTTTGCGGCCGGGTTCGGGCTGATGGCGCCGGTCGGGCACGCAGCGATGGTCGTGGGGATTTCGCACTGGTTTCCGAGCGTCGCATCATTCACCTTCGGCGGCTTGCGATGAACACCGAGGATTGAGATGTCGGAGCAGTGCACGGCGCCGCACATGTTGAGGCAGCACGCGAGCGCGATCCTGACCCTCGCGGGAAGCGTCTTTGAAGTGAAATACTCATGGAGTTCATCCATCACGGCCTTTACCACGCCCGAGGCGTCGGTCGCAGGCGTATGGCAGTGCACCCAGCCCTGGGTATGCACCACGTTGCTGATGCCGTAGCCGATGCCGCCTATCAGATGTCCGCGCTTCTTGAGTTCGGCCTGGAGCGGCTCTACCTGGGACTTGTCCGGGAAGAACTCGACGTTGTGGCGTGTAGTCCAGCGCAGGTGACCGCCGCTGAACTTTTCGGCGATATCGCACATCTCGCGGATGTAATCGGTGCTCACGAGACGGGGCGTGGCGATGCGGACCGTGTACAGCTCGTCGCCGGTCTCCGATACATGCTTCATCACGCCCTTGCTCAGCGTTTCATGATATTTCCATTTCCCGTAGTTTTTCGCGATCACGGGAGGGAGAAATTTGCTGTAATGAGGTGCGCCAATATCTGTTATTCTCTTCGGTTTGTCAGCCATTATAAAAATCCTCCTGTAAGGAAAAGTTATTTCACTTCTTCAGGTGCCCAGAATACGTACGGGTTCGTTCTCGGGGCCTTTACCATCTGCGGAATGGGCGGGAGCCCGACGGCCTGAAGGAACGATTTATGGCCCATGCGGTCGACCAGCTCGCCGATCCTCTCGCGGTTCTTCCCGTTCTCATCCCACCACTCCCACATCTTGCGGATCAGGTCCTTGATATTGTCGTACGGTTTCTCTAGTTTCATGAATGGAACAATGACCCAGCTCATGAGCGCTCCGGTCACGATGGGGGCCTTGCCGCCGAGCAAGATCGTGGCACCCATTTCCTTGCCGTGGCGCAGGGCCTTGGGCATGCGGTTGATGCAGTGCATGCAGCGTGTACAATCCTTATCGTTGATCTTGAGCGCGCTGCCGTCCCAGTTCATGCATTTGGTCGGGCACATATCGGTCACTTCGGTCTTGATGTCCATGCTCTTGGCGTAGTTCTTCACTTCGGCCTGGTCGATCTGGATGTTGTCCCTCCAGGTGCCGATAATGGACATATCGGCTCGCGCAATAGACGCTGTACAGTCGTTGGCGCAGCCGGAAACTTTGATCTTGAATTTGTACGGGAATGCAGGGCGGTGGAGCTCATCCTGGAACTCATGGGTGAGGTTGTCGCAGATTTCCATGGTATCGATATTCGAAAATTCGCAGCGGGACATTCCTACGCAGCAACTCGGGGTGCGGAGGCAGGAACCGGAGCCGCCGAGGTCCCACCCTTTCGCCGTCGTCTCGGCGAAGATCGGTTCGAGTTTGTCGGTCTGGGTGCCGAGGAGAACCAGGTCGCCTGTGGAGCCGTGGAAGTTGGTGAGGCCGCTTCCGTACTTGTCCCAGATGTCCATGAGTTCGCGGAGCGCCTTGGAAGTGTAGTAAAAGCCTGCTGGCTGGTTGATACGGACAGTATGGAAGTGGGCCACTCCAGGGAACTCTTCCGGGAGGTCGCAGTAACGACCAATGACGCCGCCGCCATAGCCGAGCACACCCACGATACCGCCATGCTTCCAGTGGGTTACTCTGTCCTTATAGGATCTCTCCAGTATGCCGAGGAGATCTTTTGCAGCCTCTTTCTTGGTTGCCGCCTTCTTGATCTCCTTTACGAAACTGGGCCACGCGCCTTTTTCCAGATCATCAAGCATCGGTGTCTTTCCATCTTTGCTCATTAGGAAACCCTCCTTAATAGAATAATCTCACCATAACCTTGTATTAGCTTTGAACGAGCATCTCGATTTTGAAACAAAAAGAAGTACCATCAAGCACTGCGTAACTTTCACGTAGTGCGGTTTTACTGGTTTTGAGGTAGGCGCTCCCCCTTTCTCTTTGTAAATAAATTTTGTAATCTTGGGTAGGTGATATACAGACAGTCGTTATTATTTATTACAAGACACGCATTTATAAGAACAAACGATTGTAGTTTTAAGGCTGGTTTTAGTCAAATAAAAAAAACTAATTGAACCATAACCGCCGGTAATTTTCAGTCTTTAGAATTAGTTGTTGATGGCTAAGTCAGGCCGGTGACCTAAAATATGCATCATACAAAAGTGCAAATAGACTGCCAGTGGCTTTGCGTTAAACTGCAGACTTAAATTATTTATTAATCATAATGTTAAATTCTTTTATAGCTAAAGTTACTTTTGGTAATATCCAATGAATCAATGTATTTCTACCAAACCATGTTGAGATATTATCATGCAACGTATATATTTTAAAAGTAAATACTGCTAAACTTACTTTTTTGGCGATTTTACCAAATTACTATCTGCTAACTATCTATTTTCTGACAGCAGTACTGAGCCTTCTGCTCGATAAAATATCCGCTGATATCAACTCCGAAAATTGTAAAAATATAGTGAAGCCTTTGACCTTGCACCTCTTGACACCTCTCTAAGCTTTTGATAGCATGGCCCATTCGCGGACACACCATTAAGCTCTAAGCAATGGTTTGTAAGAGGCTGATAAGAGACTGAAAACTGGAGAAAAAAAATGGCAAAAGCTGTAGAAGCTAAAGTAACGCTCGTCGATGGAATGCAGTTCAAAGGCACGGCCACGTCGGGCCACACCCTTGTCATGGATGCCGAGGAGGATGCAGGCGGCAAGAACAAGGGATTCCGGCCCATGGAACTGCTGCTCGTAGGTTTCGGCGGATGCTCCGGCATGGACGTGATATCCATTCTCAGAAAGAAACGGCAGAACGTGAGCGGTCTTGAGATCAACGTGAAGGGAGAAAAGACCGAGGACTATCCAAAGATTTACAAGGAAGTCCACATCGAGTACATTGTAAAAGGAAAAGGCGTCGAGAAGCCGGCCGTGGAGCGCGCCATTGAACTCTCGCTTACCAAATACTGCTCCGTCGGCGCCACGCTCGCTAAGGCGGGAAAAATCACGCACAGCTACAGGATCGTCGAAGAATGATGCAGAACTCAGGAACGTACTTCGTCATCCTGTCTTTCATCGCGCATCGTGAATCGTACATCAGTTCTTTGATTTCTTGATGTCTTCAAGCTCTTTTTTCAGAGCGTCGATCTGGACCTGAAGGTCGATCAGCCGGTCGGCGATGGGGTCCGGGATGTGGATGTGATCGAGGAGCGCCTCGTCGGGAACGCGTTCGTCCTTGATTCGAACGATCTTGCCCGGGATTCCTACGACCGTCGAGTGGTCAGGTACGTCCTGGAGGACAACTGAATTCGCGCCGATTTTGACGTAATCTCCGATTTTGATTGGACCAAGCACCTTCGCTCCAGCGCCCACCACCACATGGCTCCCGATGGTCGGATGGCGCTTGCCCCGCTGCTTGCCGGTGCCACCGAGGGTCACCCCCTGGAAAAGCGTGACGTTGTCGCCGATCTCCGACGTCTCGCCGACAACCACGCCCATCCCATGGTCGATAAACAGGCCCGAGCCGATCGTAGCTCCGGGATGGACCTCGATGCCTGTGAGAAATCGGGCAAACTGCGACAAGGCGCGCGGAATGAAGGGAATGTGCCGTTTCCAGAGCCAGTGTGCGAAACGATGGAAGAGCAGTGCGTGGAACCCGGAATAGGTCAGCGCAACCTCAAGCTTGCTCGTCGCCGCGGGATCCATGGACAGCGCCGCCTGAAAGTCTTTTTTTATCTTACGAAAAGTCTCTCGCATATATCGTCTTAAAGGCCCGTCAAACTGCC
>JAWOJY010000066.1:0-23640 GCA_033854515.1 Nitrospirota bacterium | reverse complement strand
GGTTCTTTTTTTTGCTTCATTGTTGAACCAATGGTTATCTGCCAGTTCCAACAGGACTTGTGCCTCAATTTTTCTTGCAAGCTCCTTGCTGCTTGTCTCCGTGGACCTCCTTATTACTTTGCCGCGTTTTTTAATTTTGATCCACCAGACCTTGCCTCTCTTATAAAGCATTTAGCCCACCTCCTTCTTGAGGTGGTCTGGTCTCCCATATGTGGAAGTATACGCCGATCTGACAATTTTTTCAACTTGCGTTTTGATCGAACCTGCCTTCTTAGACCTCATCCAGTTCTCAAGTTCGTTTTTATTAAAGCGCACCATTTTCCCGATACGATAATGAGGTATCAACCCTTGATTTACGAGGTAATAAATCGTCTTTTCCTTGATATTCAAAAAAATGGCCGCTTCTTTAACCGTTATCCACATATGACCTTTCCCTTATTTGATAAGGTACTTTCTCCTTTGGTCTGTCTGTCGTTCTTTTTGTTTGTTATGAAAGAAAATAAAATAGACAGCAGTTCCAACCAGCATTATGAGTGCTATCCATCCGAGAGGCTTTATTTCCCATCCTGTATTTTTCATTTATTTCTCCTTTGGAATTCCGAGTAAGTGTGCCTTTGTTTCATCAAATATCAGTTCCCCGCATTCAGGACAAAAAACCCCAGCATGTCTCACGACAACGAGATAATCTTTCTCCGGCTGTATCCTTGCTTCCTTCTTGGGTAACTCATATCCACATTCTGGACAGATATAATGATTTGTCTTTTTTTCAATGCAGAGAGGGCAATCAAAAGAACCGCAACCTGAAGCTTCGAAGTATTCAAGGCGTTCTTTACCCTTTTCTGTCAGTACATAGCCCATTACTGTTCGTTCTAAAAGGCCATGTCGTGCCAAATAGGATAGATAAGAACGGGCTGTCCCTGAAGAATAGTCAAATCGAGTCACAATATCCTGTGCTCTTATTGCTTCATTGTTCTTTGTGAGTAATAGAGTTTGATGTTTATTTGTTTTCATGCCGATTCCTTTCAATGAGCGAACAACCTAGCTTATTTGCCTTGCTCTCCTTACTCAGTCATTGCGAGTAAGCTAGTCCTCACCCATGGTGCCGCGTTAAAAAGAGGGCATTCAGTTTCAAGTTTTATGTTGTGATCAATATACTCAAAATGGCGTTGATCGTCACGGACACAGAAAGGGGTCGTTTTTGTCCGTTAAAGATAGTCTGCTTATTACTGCCCGATATTGCAAATAACTAGGCTGAGAACATCAGTTTTTGAAATGCTTTATAAAAATCGGATTTTATGATAATATAAAAATAATGTTTCACTAATTTTTGACAGTAATTTTTAAGAAAAAAGCGAGCGAATAAGCATGTCAAAAGTTCACTTCTTAACAGTGGGTGAGGGTGATTGCACTATAATAGAGCATAATTCTGGTAACATATCGATCATAGATATTTGTGGCGGTAATCAAACCATTTCAAAAGCAGAGGCTTTTCTAATCGAAGCTATTGAAAAACCGCGTGGCAATTTTGCAATGTGCAAACATCTTACAAACCCAATCGATTACCTAAGTGACCTGGGTGTAAAGCAAATATTTCGATTTATTTTGACTCACCCTGATATGGATCATTTAGATGGTTTTAATAATTTAATCACTTCAATTCCAATTTTAAACTTTTGGGATTCAGGCGCAAGAAAAGAGAAGCCTGATTTTGAAGGAACTCGTTACAATGAAGAAGACTGGGACCGATATGTAAAAGTAAGAGATGGAAAAGAAACCGGTGTGCACGTCGTCACGCCCCTAGCTGGTTCAAGGTTTAAATATGCCAACAGGAAGGAAGACGAAACTACTGGCGGCGATGGTTTATATATTGCTGCGCCAGACCATAAACTAATTGATGAAGCAAATGAGGCTCAAGATTTTAATGATGCTTCCTACATTATTTGTTATAGAAGTGCCGGAGGGAAAATTTTATTTCCAGGAGATGCCCATGATGGGGCATGGTCTTATGCAATTAGCAATCACTTAGATGATATAGAGAATTGTACTTTTCTTCTAGCGCCCCATCATGGCAGAGATTCAGAAGGCTCTTTTGAATTTCTTAGTATCAGTAAACCACAATTGTCACTGTTAGGATGTGCGCCATCAGAACATTTAGCGTATAGTGCATGGAGCAATAGAGAATTGATCTACTTCACTCAAAATCAAGCAGGAAACGTTGTTCTAGAGATTGCCAATGGTAAGATTGATATTTATATTCAAAATGAAAAACTTGTTGAAAAGATAGGCGGAAACACTTCGATTACAAATAGCCAGGGCTATTTTCATTTAGGCTCATTATCATTATGAAGAAAAAAAAGGTATAAAGGCAATATGGTTTCCGGGGATTCGAAACAATGATAATGTCACTGGAGAAAAAAATATCCACCTATGAGCTGATTGCCAGGTATCTCCCCGCTATTCTTACTGCCATTCCATTAATTGTCTTGAGCTTCTATGTAATGCAGCGTGAAGAGTCGTCAGGCCTCATATCATATCTTCTGAGCCTCAAGTTTTTAGGCCATCTATCGATGGCCTTTGTGTTGCTATATTTCTACGCACAGATTATACGGTCTACATCAAAATATTTTGAGAATAAATACTTTCGCAACGCGCAAGGATTTCCGACAACTTATTTAATGTTATATTCGAATTCTCAGTATTCAGAAGTATTTAAAGATGCTTTTCGAAGACATGTAAAGGACCGGCTCGGTTTTGTCCTATGCACGAAAGAAGAAGAGCTACAAAATGGAATAGAAGCGATACGCCGGCTAAATGAAGTGACGAAGCAAATCATTCTGGCCGTGGGTGAAGGCGTCCTAGTTGGAAAGCATAATCAGTGGTACGGCTTTTTCCGAAATTTAATTGGCGGCTCGATCTATGGGTCGTTTTTCTGTATTATAGACGTCATAATCAGCAGGACTGCTTTTCAGAGCAACACTTTTACAGCAGTGTCACTTTGCTTGTTTGTGGTGTATTCAATGCTTATTCTCGCAAGGAAACCTCTATTGATTCAACACGCGGAGGCTTATGCAAGACAGCTATTGGCAGAATTCATGAATGAATGATTAAATGCCAAATTGAACCTATAAGGAATATTAGTGCGATTAGAAACGATTAGAAATCGTAAACTGATCTTATATGCCTTCTGACAAATTTCTGAAACGCATCAGGATAAGCAGGGGGGATTAAACCGCAGGACTTCAAAAAATCGTAAAGCTCTTCATTGGTCAGCTTATAAAGCCCCATAAGCCAAAATAGTTTTAACACCGCGTAAGTCTTCCCGTGCTGTCCGATCCTTTTAAGCGGATTGCTCGCTATAGCCCTGCCAAGCTTATTGAAAAAATCGCTATCGCCTGAAAGTTGCGCCTGGGTGATTCTTTTTTTTACCTCTTCCATATACAAAAAAGTTTTATCAATTGTAACAGCCTTAAATAAAGACTTATCGTCTCCCTTAATTATATTTTCTTTAAGCTCCGCTAAAGTTTTCTGATTAGCAAGCTGAGAAAAGCTTGAGAGTACAAGGCTTAGGATAGGCATTATTACATTTGATTTTTTAAGAAATTTTTCTGCCTCATTATCATCTATTTCTTTTCCAGCATAAAGTTTCACAAAAAGATAGCGGATTAGTAAAGACATGACAACTGAATAAAAACCTATAGTATCCTTATCAAGGATTTCTGAATCAGGTTTTAATTCAGGATGATTTTTATAAAGTTCAAGTTTATCATTATAGTACTGTCTGCTTTCCTCTTCCGGTAACGTTGCGATCATCTCAGGACAGATTTTTAGAATTTCGTCTGCATTTTTCGACGAGTAAAACGCATGAATAATTTTTAATTCCTTTTTAGACGCCATGCCGACTTTCTCTAAAAAAACGAACATGTCATCAAGTGATTCTATATCAGCCTTATGCGTATTCTGCCAATCAGATTTTTCTATTATTGGTTCTATAAACTCATCTGGAAAATTTAAACGGCCCTCGCGTGGACTTTTTTCAAATGGACTCAAAAAATCGACGTAGGTTTTAACAAGCCTGTCAAAGGCAGGGTCGATTTTTTGTTTCCAAGTGGTTTTCATTTTCGATCTTGGCAAATTTGAAAGAAAATAAACACGACAAATATGTCATGGGCAGGTAATGTTAATAGGTAAGCAATAATCTATCTTTTACAACTTCTTTTTCTAATGAGCGACCAATCATTTGAAATCTTTTAAGCATAGATCGGCCACAATGCACAAAAATTTCTCTTTTAAACAAGCCATCTGGAATTTCAAGATCACATATATAATTTCCGGACTTCTTCGAGCCATCAATACTTAGTGCAACGTAAATACCTCTTGATTTACAACCGTCTATTATCCTAAAAAGATTTTCTAACTTAAATTCCTGAGCACCATAAAGTATTGCCTGACTGCAAGAATAAGGCGGGTCACAATAGATTAAGTCCCCGGGTTTTGCCATATTCATTGCTTCTTTATAATCTAACAAATAAAAATCACTACCTTTGATTCTCTGATACCATTCTTCAACTCTTTTTGCAAATACCTTAGGTGGGATAGGAGTATGAATGCCACATGGTGTAGACATATATCCATCAATTTTTCTGAATCGAACAACTCCGCCATAACAAGCACGACACAAAAAAAGTAAATCAGCACCGTTCGGGTTCGAATTATAGGATTTTTTTATCTTTTCATATACTGTAACCTTGTCACCCTTCATCATCCGTTGCCATCTATCGGCATACCACTTTATTACAGTTTCAGGTGACTTTTTCAAAGTTTGCCATATTTCCATTAACGGTTTAAATGTGTCAGACCCGATACCGTCATTAGGTGCAAGTGTTGCTAATACTGCGCCACTACCTAAAAAAGGTTCAAAATATCGGTTGAAAGTTTCAGGGAAGTAAGACACTATTTCGTCAGCAAAACGCTGCTTGTTGCCAATCCACTTTAACAACTGCCCTTTTAAAGGATTGACCACCCTGACGCTTGTTTCTTGATATAAAGGCAACTGCATTTCATCATCCTCATAAGCAAACCGACTAAAACATAATATCCTATTTTGGGATATTTGTCAACTTCATGTATTATATTACCATGAAAAGAAACAAGACATCAAGCCGTAAACCTGTACTCACTATACTTAAACAACTCAGAATTAAAGCAAACCTCACCCAATCTGATTTAGCAAAGAAAATAAAACAACCACAGTCATATGTTAGCAAGTACGAATCCGGCGAAAGAAGACTTGACATCCTTGAACTTCGCACGATCTGTAGCGCTTTGGGTATTACACTTTCTGATTTTGTCAAAAAACTTGAGGACAAACTTAATGAAACCGTCTAAGGAATTTCAGAATCTTCCAAAAGATTTTTGGGCAAATATCAGAAGCATCAGCCAGATTATCGGATACGCAAAAGAAGACAAGATTAAAATACCTTCAATAGATGATTTAAAAAAAGTTTTTAAGGAGCTGAATCTTTCATACGCGCACTTAGTTGACAAACGAGACCAACTAACACCCCAGGGCATCCAAGTAATAAACTATTTTAGATACCGAGCAGATGTTTTAATTAATTATGTTCAGCTACGCTTAATGGATGCTGAAGACGCAAAAAAACTCTTTACTGAGCTTAAGAAAAAACATAAGCCAAGCTGCCCCATTCCGATGAACAAACAGAAAGGGAAAAAAAGAGCACCAGCATATTTCACTGGTATTATAAACATATTAATTGAGGCACACTCTGCAAGTTACCCTTGCGATTACAGTCCAAGAGAACTTACAACAATTACCCGAGACGACAAACCGTTGAGAACGCTTGCAAGGTGGGTGGATGGTGCTTTTACTTCTTCGGTAAATCCAATTGCTATATGGGAAATCAAGGAATATTATTATACAACAACGTTTGGAAGCCGAGTAGCTGATGGTGTCTATGAATCTTTGCTCGATGGTATGGAACTGGAGGAATTGCACGAACATGAAGGTCTGAAGGTGTTGCATTATCTAATGGTAGATTCGCATTACACTTGGTGGGAATGCGGCAAATCCTACCTTTGCAGGCTTATAGATATTATGCATATGGGCTATGTAGATGAAATATTATTCGGTAGAGAAGTTGTGGAGCAATTACCGGCGCTCGTACATGAATGGGTGAAGCTGGCGAGAGGGAATCAGTGAAATACATAGTATAAGTTTTCTTAAAATAATTATTCATTGTAAGAGGCAACGTCGCCAGAATTCTAAAAAAATTAAAATATGCAACGTTAAGAAACAACAACATCGATATTTCTCTATTCTTGGTTGTAGTCTAAAAAGGCGAGGGTAAAACCATGTCTACAAATTATATTCATAGCTTCAATATAAAAAATCTTTGGGACTATCGAGATTTCAATTTAACATTTCATAAAGATGTAAATATTTTAATAGGGCCTAATGCATCGGGCAAGACGACCATTTTAAACCTATTGCATCATATTCTTACAGCCGATCTTATGAGTTTAATAGAAATTGAGTTTAATGAAGCAGTTATTGTCCTAAGTAGATTTGATAATGACCAGAAAAGTACTGTCAAAGTGCGTTCAACTAAGCAAGGATTCGAATATGAACTAGATGGACGGTCTTTCACTATCGAATCGGAGGCCATTCCACGGCCAACTTTTCCGTATCGTAAAAGGTTATTGTTTAAAGAACACAAGCCGATTGTAGAATTAACTGAATTACTAAATCAGCTTATTTTAGCCGTTTGGCTACCTGTCAGTAGGAGACTGCCAATCGCAGAAGAAGAAGAACTTATCTATAGTCGTAGTAAGTTTGAGCACCGACTCGAATTGGAATCCGTAGATGAAAGGCTACGTGAATTAATGAGGGAACTTTCACAGTATCGCTTGCGACTGGACGCGCAGCTCTCTGTTCGTTACAAAGAATTTGAGAAGCATGTGCTTGAGATTATTTTATTCAGCAAAGAACATGATACCATCAAGTCATTAAAAATTGAGGCAATTCCAACACAAGACGAGAAAGAACAGTTAATAAGAGCATTTAAAGTTGCTGGACTATTTGACAGGCACATGCAAAAAAGGATTGATGAGCACTTTTCCGCTTCAGAAGGCGCACTTACGCGCTTAAAGGAACAGGTAGGTAAAAAAGAACTGTCCATGAATTTTGATGATTTTTTGATTGTCCCATTGGTGGGAAGGACCAAAACAATGATTCAATCTGCACGTCAACTTGAACAGGAACGAGAAACGATCTTTGAGCCTCTCAGAAAATATGAAAAGATAGTTAATTCATTTTTGAACAAAAAGGTAATTAAGGTAGAAGATAATGGAGAGCTGGTGATCGAATCTATAGGGCATTCCCAGCAAAAATATGATCCTTTTCATTTGTCTTCAGGAGAAAAGCAGATATTGATTTTATTGACACAAGCGCTCATTTATGAGGATCAACAAGTTGTATACGTAGCAGATGAACCAGAATTATCACTTCATGTTTCGTGGCAGGAAAAACTACTTAAATCATTAATTGAAGTAGGTAAACAAATCCAAATTATTGTCGCGACTCACTCACCCGACATCGTAAGCACCTTTGTTGATAAGACGATAGATTTAGGAAGTGAAAACAAATGAATTTTCAGCGCACCCTGTCCGGCATGATTGCAAAGTATCTCTTTTATGATGTGCCGCTCGTTTGGGTTGAAGGTAGCGATGATATTCTTTTCTTTAACTGGCTATTGCATCATTGTGCTTGTCGGATAGAGGTTGCTGGCGGTAAAGATATATGCTGGAAGCTGGTTGAAGCATTGCTTAATAATAATTATCCATATATAGTGATTTTAGACGGTGACTACTCAATTTTGATGCCGCCTAAAATTGCTCATAAGCGTGTAGTTGTATTACAACGCTATTCTTTTGAAAATTATTTATTTGAAAGAGAAGTAATTGAACAAATTAGTAAAAACTATACCAAATCAACAGACGAAAAAAATATTATTTATGAAAAATATGACTGGATGATCCAAAATATAAACTTAATGCTACTTGAATTGATCGTTATAGACGTTGCGCACTTTTTAGCTAAAACCGGTATCAATGTTTTGCCAGATAAGGTTGAAATTTTATTCGAATCAGACAAAGGGCTAAAATTTTCTAATGAACGGATTTCATCAATTTGTGAGAAAAATAAAAAGATTGTTGACAGTGTTGACTACGATAAGGCAAATACACTTATAAAAAAATTTATCACGCATAAGCGTCTAATAGATGTTATACCTGGCCATTTTGTTTTTGGAATCATTCGACGCTTGATAATGATTGGCGTTAAAAGTAAAATAGGAAAATCACCTCACATCGATAATGATGGATTAAAGTTGTTAATATCGGCGGCTGTTTGGCACACGTTGCCGGGTGAAGATCATCAAAAATTAAAGAATGCCATATTTATGGCGATTGATAATGCAAAGCGGAAGAGGAGGCATAAAGCAACATTTTTTGAAAGACACTTTCGCCGGATATGGTTTAAAAAGGATGGTTTTGTATTCTGGGTTAAGAAAAATTTGCTAAGACAGTAGATTTAGATTGTGAATGCTTCTGGGAAAAGGTGTGCCCCTTTTTGTGCCCCCCCAGAGGGGAAAATCACGGAATGATCAGATTAGCCGGAAATAATAGAAACCTTAGAAGTGCTGAAAATCTTTAAATTTTTGGGAGACCAGCCACCTTCAATAGTTTACGCGATTTTTGTCTTTTCGGATTCACACGGCAGGGGTCACTGGTTCAAACCCAGTATCGCCCACCATGGAAAAAATAAAAGGGCTGATCACAAACGATCAGCCCTTTTTTCATCGCATGAGCATCACTTGACACGAGGTGACTGCCATCAGCTGACCTGTCTTTTCTCGTCCTCTTCCTGCTGGATCTTGCATTCGATGCAGAGGGTTGTTACCGGCCTGGCCTCGAGCCTCTTGAGGCCGATGGGATTTCCGCAGGACTCGCAGACGCCGTATGTACCGGTCTCGATTCTCTTGATTGCCTCGTCGATTTTTTTGAGCAGCTTCTGCTCCCTGCCCCGCAGCCTGAGCAGAAAGTTGTTGTCGAGCTCGGCCACAGCCTGATCGGTCGGGTCGGGAAAGCTCTCCTTTTCCTTGCCTATTTTGTTATTGATCGTGTGCTCCGCCTCGGTAAGAAGTTCTGATCTTTGCTTCTCGAGCTTTTTCTTGATATTGAGAAGTTTGCTGTCCATACACCGGTACCTGCCTCTTGAGCGTTTAAATCCTAGAAGGCGCTTTCGGCTCCCTCCAGTAAATAGTATACTATAGCAAAAAGGGGCACATGAGTCAATTGTAATTTGGCATTTTGCCAGGTCGGCTTTCTGCCAAAAGTGTCGCCGGCAAAGACGACCTATGGTCAATTGCATCTGTTCATTCTGATTATAAAGCCGTGGAATGATTTCCCTCACGCCGATGAAAAAGGAGCGACGTTTATTGACAGCCCCTGCACGTTGTGATATAGATTCGTTCATACATATCATAGATTATAGAGAGGGGAAGAGACCAATCCATGATAAATGACCGCAAAGACAAAGCGAAGTTTGTCTTTAAGGGCCTCAGCCTCAACGTCGTTATTCTGGGAGCCGTGAGCTTGCTCAATGACGCGGCGTCCGAGATGATTTATCCGCTTCTTCCCGCGTTTCTTACCTCCGTGCTCGGAGCCGGGCCCGAAGCGCTCGGTGTCATAGAAGGAATTGCTGAATCTACGGCTGCACTCCTCAAGCTCTATTCTGGATATGTCTCGGACCGGGTGAAGAAACGAAAGGGGTGGGTCGTGGCCGGCTACTCCATCTCCAACGTGATACGCCCGCTTATCTCCTTCTCCACATCGTGGCTCCATGTGCTCGTACTCCGCTTTTCGGACCGCGTGGGAAAAGGGCTTCGTACCTCGCCCCGTGATGCGATGATCGCCGACTCCACGCCTCCTGAATATCGGGGCAAGGCCTACGGATTTCACCGTGCCATGGACCATGGCGGCGCAGTAATTGGCCCGCTTGCCGCTACGGCGCTGCTCTTCCTGTTTCACGACAACATGAAGAGCATTTTCCTGCTCTCGTTCATTCCCGGCACTCTGGCAGTGGCGATGCTTCTGTTCGGGCTGAAAGAGCGGCGTGCTGCGCGAACGAAACAAGAGACGCCATCGAGCGGTTTCAGCGTCCGGTCAGCGTGGGCGGAGATGCCGGCGAGTTTCCGCACCTTTCTCCTCATCATTCTCCTTTTCGCGCTCGGCAACTCGAGTGACGCCTTTCTGCTGCTGCAGGCCCAAAAGCTCGGCGTACGGGTGACGCTGCTTCCTACGCTCTGGGTGGTGCTCCACATCGTGAAGATGAGCTTCTCCGTACCCGGCGGCATAATTTCCGACAAGATCGGAAGAAAAAAAGTCATCGTGACCGGCTGGATCGTATACGCGGCTGTCTATGCGCTGTTCGCCGTCGCACACGCCGAGTGGCATGCCTGGGCGCTGTTTGCCGTGTACGGGGTTTATTTCGGACTGACGGAAGGCGTTGAAAAGGCGCTCGTCGCTGACTTTGCGCCCAGCCACCTACGCGGATCGGCCTTCGGCCTTTACCACCTGGTCGTCGGCGTCGGTGCGCTGCCCGCGTCGTTCCTGTTCGGCTTCGTATGGGATCTGTTCGGAGCCGGAGCGGCGTTCGGCATGGGGGCAGGACTCGCACTCCTCGCGAGCATACTGCTTGCAACGCTCAGGATAAAGCGACCGGTCGGGGACGCGGCCAATAGCCGCTGATCATTCGTGGACGGCGGTCGGAAGGCCGTCTATCCCGGGGGCCACGAGAATCGGCGGCCTGCGAGAAGATGGATGTGTATGTGGAAAACTGTCTGTCCCGCGCCCGGGCCGTTGTTTATCACCATGCGATAGCCGTTGCGGTCGAGGTTCTTTTTGGCTGCCATCTTTGAGGCAACGAGAAACAAGTGGCCGATCAGCTCCTTGTCCGATTCGGCGATGCTGTATAAGTCCGGAATGTGTTTCTTTGGAACAATCAGGATGTGAACAGGCGCCTGGGGGTTGATGTCTTCGAAGGCGGTGGAAACGCTGTCTTCGTAAATAATTTTCGACGGGAGTTTTCTTTCGATTATTTTACAGAAAACGCAGTCGCTGTGCGCGCTCACTTGCCAACGCCGCCTTTCCGTATCCCGGCTTCACCCGCAGCCAACATGCTCCGGTAAAAACAGCTCCGCTCGCCCGTGTGGCAGGCAGGCCCGGTTTGGTCGACCTTGATGAGGAGCGTGTCCTGGTCACAGTCGTAGAGGATGTCCTTTACACGCTGGACATGACCCGACGTCTCCCCCTTCTGCCAGTACTTCTGGCGCGAACGGCTCCAGAACCAGGTAAGCCCGGTCGATACGGTCCTCCTGAGCGACTCCGCATTCATGTACGCGACCATCAGCACTTCGCCGCTCTTCCAGTCCTGTATTACTGCGGGTATCAGGCCCTTCTCGTCGTATTTCAAGTTATCGGGAATCTGCATGAGTTGGAAATTTTTTATCACAAATCGAAAAAAAAGTCCAGAGCCCGTTAACGGTGAAAGAATCATCAAAGAAGACACGTCCGGCACAGGCATCCTCGCATGACAAAATGGACCTTCTGGAAGTAGCAGAGCAAGTTGCACAGGCAATGTCAGGGGATCGCCAAATAAAAAACCGGCCCTGCTCCCCGGACCGGTTTTTTTGTCCTTATTTCAACCTGTTCTACGCTATTACACGAAGAGGTTGATATCGGATTCGGCAGCCACGTCCATCCACGTAGCCGCGCCGCCAACCTCGACACCGTCAACAAGATCTTCCTTCTTGTAGCCAAACAAATCCATGGTCATTTGACAGGCGATCAATTTTACGCCGCTCTCCCTGGCGAGATTAAGGAGCTGGCCTATGGTGGCGACCCCATGCTTTTTGCACATCGATTTCATCATAGCGGTGGCTATGGCCTGCATGCCGGGCAACGCGCTCACGAGCGCAGGGATGGGTACGGGCATGGGCATAGCAGGGTTCCCGAGAGGCGAAACCTTGAGCTTATCGGGACTGTTCTTTTTGAGGATTTCCAGTCCGTAGAACGTGAAAAATATTGTCACGTCGACGTCCATGGCCGCTGCCGTGGTGGCAAGAATCAGAGGCGGATAAGCCATGTCGAGCGCGCCTTTTGACGCGATAATCGTCATTTTCTTCTGAGCCATTGCAGATTTTCTCCTTATGCCGTTTTCTTAATGTAGAACGTGAATGTTCCGGATCCTTCTTCGACCTGTAGAATCGCGTTTCCCGTTCTCTTTGCCCAGGACGCCATATCGTTCTTTGATCCAGGATCCGTTGTCTCTACTTTCAAGATCTGGTCCTTGGCGAGAGCTTCCACTGCCTTTTTAGTTTTCAAAATCGGCAGGGGACAGCTCAAACCCTTTGCGTCAAGCACCTGATCAACCTTAATATCCGCTGACATATAAATTGTCCTCCTCGAAAATATTAATCCTTACCCAAGCGAAACGTTTGTTTTAGTAAATAATAAATATTATATGGATAGAGTTGCAAAGTCAAGAAATTTTTTATATAGTTTTTAAAATTAAGTCGCGACTGTCATCCTTTTGATATTTAAGTACATAATGACAGCCGGAACGGAAAATAAAAATACCTTGCCAGAAGAACAGGGTTTTGGTATATTCACTCGTCACTGTCCATATGTTGAATGACACATCATTGCAAGATATATGCTAAATCCACATAACTACCGAAACATCAACACCAGCAAAAATGAGGCGCAAAAAAGCGGACAATTAGCCTCCGAACATGGCAATAACTAATTGTTTTTAAGGAAGAAAAACGGTTTTCAACACCTGTGGATAAGCATGTTTGTAACCATAGCGCTTTTTTAAAGGTTTTTATGGACCAAAATAAAGTCTGGGAAGAAATACTATTGCTCATAGAAAACCGAATGTCCAAGCAGGGTTACGACACCTGGTTCGGCAGTTCGAAGCTCCTATCCTTTGACGGCAGCAGAATCGTCATCGAGATTCAGAGCAAGTTCCATCGCGACTGGATCAAAGAGCATTACTGGGATATCCTCACGGACGTCATCAGAGAAGTCGCCAAGCGCGACGACATCGAAATAGACTTTTTTGTCCAGCCGCAGAAGAAGAAGCCCGTCCAACAGGCAAAAGAAGAGAAAAAAGAAGAAAACCGCGAAGAAAAGACGAGCACGTTCGAGAAAAAGTACACTTTTAACACCTTCGTGGTCGGGCCGAGCAATCAATTCGCCCACGCCGCGGCAAAGGCCGTGGCCGATGCGCCGGGCAGGGCATACAATCCGCTGTTCATCTACAGCGGCGTGGGACTGGGCAAGACGCATCTCGTGAACGCGATCGGGCACCACATCCAGAGCAAGAGCCCGCGGCTCAAAGTGGCCTACCTTTCATCGGAACAATTTACGAATGAACTCATCAACCGTATGAGTCACCAGCGGATGGAAGAGTTCAGGCAGAAATACCGCAACATGGACGTGCTGCTCATCGACGACATCCAGTTCATCGCGGGCAAGGAGCGGACCCAGGAAGAGTTCTTCCACACGTTCAACGCCCTCTACGAGGCCCAGAAGCAGATCGTGCTCACGAGCGACCGTCAGCCCAAGGAAATTCCGGACATCGAGGAACGACTCCGCTCCCGGTTCGAGTCAGGCCTCATCTCGGACATCCAGGCTCCCGACCTCGAGACAAGGATAGCGATCCTCAACAAAAAGGCGGAGTTCTGGGGTATACGCCTGCCCGCCGACGTCGGCGAATTTCTGGCGTCCATGCTCAAGAACAACATCAGGGAGCTCGAAGGCGGGCTCGTGAAACTCGGCGCCGTCTCCTCGCTCACCAATACGGAAATAACGCAGGAGATGGCGAAGAACGAGCTCAAATATCTCCTCGACAGCAGGGATAAGATAATCACGAACGAGCTTGTGCAGAAGGTCGTTGCCGAAGCGTTCGGTGTAAAAATATCTGATTTAAAATCAAAACGACGCACCAAGGCGGTCGTATTGCCGAGGCAGGTCGCCATGTATCTGTGCAGGACCATGGCCGGATCCTCCCTGCCGGAGACGGGCGCTTTCTTCGGCGGCAAGGACCACAGTACCGTCATCCACGCCTGCAAAGTCATCGAGGAAAAGAAGGAAAAAGATCCCGAACTGAAGGCCAAAATCGAGGCGTTAATTAAGCAGTTAAAATATTGAAAAAATAAGTAAAAATTGTATTGATATTTCGCGCCGATTCTGTTATATTAAACAGGTTTAGGAGGCCCCCTCGATGAAACTGAAAATCAAGAAAGAGGAAATCCTGAAAGGGTTGCAGAGGATCCAGGGCGTCGTGGAAAAAAAGAATACCATGCCCATACTCTCGAACATGCTCCTCGTGGCCGAGAAAGCTGCTGTGGAGATCATCGCAACGGACCTGGAGATCGGCCTGCGCGGTTTGTATGCGGCAGAGGTGGAAAAACCGGGCGCCGTGACGGTCTCGGCAAAGAAGATGTACGAGATCGTGAGGGAACTCCCGGAAGAGGATATCCAGATTCAGGTTGATGAGGGCAACTGGGTGAGGATACAGTCCGGCCATTCCCATTTCAAGCTGGTCGGGCTTCCCAAGGAAGAGTATCCCGTGCTTCCCGACGTGGCGGAGGAAGGCATGATTGCCATCGAGGGCCCGACGCTGCGGGACATGATCAAAAAAACGCTCTACTCGGTCGGTGAGAACGATGCACGCTACGTGCTGAACGGCCTGTTCGTGCACATGTCCCCGTCCAAAGGCGGGATCACCATACGCATGGTGGGTACCGACGGCCACCGGCTGTCGATGATCGATCGTCCGGTAAACGCAAAGCACAGGGAAGAGAGCATGATCATCCCGAAGAAAGCGATGATGGAACTCCGGAGGATCCTGGAAGAGGACGAGTCACAGGCCGAGCTCAGGGTAGGTTTCAGCAAGAACCACGCCCTGTTCAAGCGGGACGGCCTCGTCATGGTATCAAAGCTTATCGACGGCAACTACCCCAACTACATGCAGGTGGTGCCGACGCAGAACTCGAAAAAGATCTCAATCGCCAAGGATATGTTCACCCATGCAGTCAAGAGGGTCTCGATCCTTTCGAAGGAGAAGACCAACGCCGTCAAGCTCCAGCTCGAAAAGAACCGGATGATCCTGTCGACGAACAATCCCGAGATCGGTGAGGCGAGCGAAGAGCTTTCCGTGGAGTACAAGGACGACGGGCTCACCATAGGCTTTAACTCGCGGTACCTCATGGACGTGCTTACGGCCATGGACAAACAGACCATCTCGCTGGAGTTCAATGATCCTTTGAGCCCGTGCCTCATCATGGAAGAGGGAGACGATGCCTACAAGTGCGTCGTCATGCCCATGAGGGTGTAATGATCAAATCTCAAGCGCCAAATTCCAGGTAAATTCCAAAAGAACACGCCTAGAAGTTCAACTATGTTTGATTTTTCTTCCATTTCGACTTTGAAATTTACTTTGGAATTTGAAATCTGGCATTTGTTTTTGCAGTGAGGGATTGTTTCGCGGCGTGCGGACTGATCCCTCTTTTTGCGAGAAGAAGTTTATGGAATATACTGCAGACAGCATAAAGGTACTCGAAGGCCTTGAGGCCGTACGCAAGCGGCCGGCCATGTATATCGGCAGCACCGGGAGCACGGGTCTGCACCACCTTGTTTACGAGATCGTTGACAACAGCGTGGACGAGGCAATGGCAGGCTTTTGCAAGAACATCGACGTCATCATCCATATCGACAACAGCGTCACCGTGACCGACGACGGCCGCGGCATCCCCACGGAGATGCACAGCACGCAGAAACGGTCGGCGGCCGAAGTGGCGCTCACCGTGCTTCACGCGGGCGGAAAGTTCGACGGCGAGGCCTACAAGGTTTCAGGCGGACTCCACGGCGTAGGCGTGTCCGTGGTGAACGCGCTCTCCGAGTGGCTCGAGCTCGAGATCAAGCAGAACGGAAAAGTGTACCAGCAGCGCTACGAACGCGGCAATCCCGTGGCGCCGCTCGCCGTCTCCGGCACCACGACGGCGACGGGCACGAAGATCACGTTCAAGCCAGACTACCAGATATTCGAGACCCGCGAGTTCAGCTACGACATCCTGTCGCAGCGGCTCAGGGAACTCGCTTTCCTGAACCGCGGCCTCAAGATTTCCATCCAGGACGAACGTTCCGGCAAGAAGCAGACCTTTTTCTACGAAGGCGGCATCGTTTCCTTCATCGAATACCTGAACAAGAACAAAACACCTCTCCACCCCTCCCCCATTTACCTCTCAAAGGAGCGCGAAGGTATGTTCGTCGAGGTGGCGTTCCAGTATAACGACAGCTACGTGGAGCAGGTTTTTTCCTTTGCGAACAACATCAACACCCAGGAGGGCGGCACGCACCTTGTCGGCTTCAAGGCGGCGCTGACCCGAACCGTGAACAGCTATGCGGTCGTGAGCGGCCTGCTCAAGAACGGGACCGAGGCGCTCTCGGGAGAGGATGTGCGTGAGGGTCTCACTGCCGTAATCAGCGTGCGCCTGCCGAACCCGCAGTTCGAGGGCCAGACGAAAACGAAATTGGGCAACAGCGAAGTCAAGGGAATCGTCGAGGCCATGGTGAACGAGTCCCTCGGGGCATACCTTGAAGAGAACCCGCTCGTTGCACGCAAGGTCGCCGAGAAGGCGCTCAATGCCGCCCGGGCGCGCGAGGCGGCACGCAAGGCCCGCGAGCTTACCCGGCGCAAAGGCGCGCTCGACTCGGCCTCGCTGCCGGGCAAACTCGCCGACTGCCAGGAGAAAGACCCTGCGCTCGCAGAACTCTTCATCGTCGAGGGAGACTCGGCCGGCGGCTCCGCCAAGCAGGGCAGGGACAGGAAGAACCAGGCTATCCTGCCGCTCAAAGGCAAGATCCTGAACGTCGAAAAGGCGCGCTTCGACAAGATGCTTTCGAGCGACGAGATCAAGGTGCTCATTACCGCACTCGGCACAGGCATCGGGACCGAGGAATTCGATATCGTGAAACTCCGTTACCACAAGATCGTAATCATGACCGATGCGGACGTGGACGGCGCCCATATCAGGACTCTGCTCCTCACGTTCTTCTACCGGCAGATGCCGCAGATCATCGAGCGCGGCCACCTCTATATCGCGCAGCCGCCGCTCTTTAAAGTGAAGCGGGGAAAGACCGAGCGCTACATCAAAGATGAGTCGCTCATGGAGGACTTCCTCCTCGACCTTGCAGCCGAGGACGTGGAACTTTATTCCCCGGAGCAGGGAGCATACCTCACTGGCGAGCGGCTCACCGGCACGCTCAAGAAGCTCGTCGAGTTCGAACGGACGCTTGACAAGTTCCGCCGAAAGCGGCTCGACGTGACCGTGCTGCGGGCGCTTCTCCTGGACAAGACATTCAGCAAGGCCCATCTCAAAGACGGTGAGAAGCTCAAAGCCCTGGCGGCCTCGGTGGAGAATTATCTCAAGAAGTACCATCCCAAGACGCTCGTCGAATGGGCCACTGAGAAGGACGAAGAACACGAGGCGCTCCGGCTGAGGTTTGATTCGAGGTACGACGCCACGCATTCATCCATCCTCGTGGACGAGAACTTCGTGAACACACCCGAGTTCCGTGAGCTCCAGAGCCTGTCGCCTGCGCTCCTCGGACTCGATGGGCCGGACTACAGGATCCGCGAGAAGGGAGAAGAGAAGACCTTTATTGACACGGGCAGCCTCGTTCACTACGTGCTCGAACTTGGCAAGAAGGGGCTTGCGATCCAGCGCTATAAAGGTCTGGGCGAGATGAATCCCGAGCAGCTCTGGCAGACGACCATGGATCCGGAGAAGCGGACATTCCTTCAGGTAACGATCGAGGACTCGGTCAAGGCCGATGAGATTTTTACCATTCTCATGGGCGACCAGGTCGAGCCGCGCCGGACCTTCATCCAGCGGCACGCACTCGAGGTCAAGAACCTGGACATATAGCAGGACGCAAAGAGCAGAGAGCTGAGGGTAAAGGCGTTCCCCTATGCTCCATGAGCCATCTTTAACGATGTATTGAGATGTATTGAATTGAGGCGAGAATGGAACCACAGGAAAACAAAACACTTGTCAACATAGAGCAGGAGATGCAGACCGCTTACCTCGATTACTCCATGAGCGTAATCGTAGGCAGGGCGCTTCCGGATGTACGCGACGGCCTCAAGCCGGTGCACCGGCGCATTCTCTACGCCATGTTCCGGGAAGGCCTCCTGCATAACAAGAAATACTCAAAAAGCGCAGGCGTGGTGGGCGAAGTACTCAAAAGGTACCATCCCCACGGCGACAGCGCGGTGTACGATACTATGGTGAGGATGGCGCAGGACTTCAACATGCGCTACCCGCTCGTGGACGGCCAGGGCAATTTCGGCTCCATCGACGGAGACCCGGCAGCGGCCTACCGCTATACAGAGGCGAGGCTCACGAAACTTGCCGAAGAGATGCTCGCGGACATTGACAAGGAAACTGTGGACTTTATTCCGAATTTCGACGACACCACGGTCGAGCCGTCGGTGCTCCCCACGCGCGTGCCAAACCTCCTCATCAACGGCGCCGCGGGCATCGCCGTCGGCATGGCCACGAATATACCGCCGCACAATCTTTCCGAAGTCATCGACGGGCTCGTCATGATGATCGACAATCCTGAAGTCACAGTCCAGGAACTCATGACCGCGATTAAAGGCCCGGACTTTCCCACGGCCGGTTTTATTCACGGCCTTGACGGCATCCGCCAGGCCTACATGACCGGCAGGGGCATCGTCCAGATGCGCGCCCGCGCCTCGATCGAGGAAGGAAAGGGTGACAAGGAAAGCATCATCATCACTGAACTTCCCTACCAGGTGAACAAGGCGCGGCTCCTCGAAAAAATCGCGGAACTCGTCCAGGACAAGAAGATCACGGGCATCGCCGAAGTTCGGGACGAATCGGACCGGGAAGGCATGCGCATCGTGTGCGAGCTCAAACGCGGCGAGATCGCGAACGTTGTGTTGAACCAGCTCTACAAACACACGGCCATGCAGTCCACCTTCGGCGTGATCATGCTCGCGCTCGTGAACAACCAGCCCAGGATCCTGAACCTTCGCCGCCTCCTGTCCAATTTCATTCAGCACCGCAGAGAAGTCGTCGTTCGAAGGACGAGGTTCGACCTCCGGAAGGCCGAAGAGCGCGCGCACATCCTCGAGGGGCTCAAGATCGCGCTTGAAAACCTCGACGCCGTGATCGCCCTCATCAAGGCTTCCAGGAACCCGGACGAGGCGAAGGCCGGTCTCATGAAAAAATTCAAGCTCTCGGACCCGCAGGCCGCGGCCATCCTCGATATGAGGCTCCAGCGGCTCACCGGGCTCGAGCGCGACAAGATTATCGCAGAATACGAAGAGACCCTCAAGGAGATCGCCCGCCTGAACGCGATCCTCGCGTCGGACGCGCTCGTGATGCAGATCATCAAGGACGAACTCATTGCGATCAAAACGGAGTACGGCGACGCCCGGCGCACGGAGATCGTGGCGGAGACCACGGAGATCGGGATCGAGGACATCATCAAAGACGAGGAGATGGTGATCACTATCTCCCACGCCGGCTATATCAAGCGCAATCCGCTCACGACCTACCGCGCGCAGCGGCGCGGAGGCAAGGGCAAGATCGGCATGGAGACGAGGGAGGAGGATTTCGTCGAGCGCCTGTTCATGGCGACGATGCACAGCTACATTCTCTTTTTCACGAACAAAGGCAGGGTCTACTGGCTCAAGGTCCACCAGATCCCCGAGGCCGGCAGACAGGCCAAGGGCAAGGCGATCGTGAACCTGATCCAGATCGCTCAGGACGAGCGCGTCACGGCTGCGCTGCCCGTTCGTGAGTTTACCCCCGATCACTTCATCCTCATGGCGACGAAGAAGGGGATCATAAAGAAGACCGAGCTTGAATCCTACAGTCATCCGCGGCCCTCGGGCATCATCGCGATCACCCTTGAGGAGGGCGACGAGCTCATCGCCGCGGAAGTGACGGACGGAAAACGCGACGTGTTCCTCGGCACCAGGGACGGCCTCTCGATACGCTTCAGCGAGTCCGATGTCCGCGAGATTGGACGCACCGGCAAGGGTGTGATCGGCATCAGACTCCACGGGGGCAACGAGGTGGTCGGCATGGAGATCGTGCGCGACGACTCCACGATCCTCACGGTGACCGAGAACGGCTACGGCAAGCGAAGCTCGCTCGAAGACTACCGGAGCCAAGGCAGGGGCGGCAAGGGCATCATCACGATCAAGACCACCGAGAAGAACGGCCGTGTAATCGGCATGGCCCAGGTCTCCGAAGACGACGAGATCCTGCTCATCACCACGAACGGCAAAATCCTGCGTATCAAGGCCCGGGGCATTTCGGTCCAGGGCCGGAACACCCAGGGCGTCCGGCTCCTCGATACGGAGCAGGGGGACAAGGTGGCCAGCCTCGCGAAAGTCGTAGAGCGCGAGGAGGAGAAAGATGCGTCCGCGGACAGGGGCGCGCCCGAAGCAGGAGCGGGACAGGGTTCTCAGGACGCGTGACAATGGGTAAGAAGGCAGCTATCATTTTCATGCTCATCGTGGTGGCGCTCGCCGGCTGCGATCTCCTCGACAAGACCGCTCAGAACGAGTATGAGGCCGCAACCAAACGCTGGACTGCGGGCGACTACCAGGGCGCCGTGAAGATGTACTTCGAGCTCGCGAAGGAGCACCCGTTCAGTTCGCGGGCCGATGATGCGCTTTACTGGGCGGGCGTGACCCAGTTTCTCTACCTCGGAGAGACCGATAAGGCGGTGCAGACGCTGCGGTTGATTTTAAAGAAGTACCCGCACCGCGACATGGCGCCTGCGGCGCAGTTCTACATCGCGCAGATATACGAACTCGGTTATAATGATTACGGACGGGCGATCGAAGAATACCGGAAGGCCGCGGAGTACTCGAACCGCGAGATCAGAGAAAAGAGCATGTACAACCTTGCCGACGACCTATTCCGGCTCGGGAAGGTCGACGAGGCAGAGGACACCTGGATACACCAGGTGGAGGAATTTCCGAACGGGCCCCACGCCGAACTCGGCTATTTCAGGCTCGGCACCACCGCCTACTCGAAAGGCAAGCTCGACGAAGCCGAGGCGTACTACCGGAAGGCCCTCGCGAAGACCACGGACAAGGAACTCATCGTCAAGGCAAAATTCGCCCTGGCTGACTGCCTGGAGGCGGAGGACAACTTGAGCGAGGCGCTTAAGCTCTACAAGGAACTGGTGCCCGTCTATCCCAACCCCGAAGCCATTCAGATCAAGATCAGGGCCCTCGAAACAAGGATCGTCAAGAAAAGTTATTGACAACTCACGGAGAGAATGCTACTTTAAATGCTCGATTTACGCTTTGTCAGAGAGAATACGGAAAAGATCAAGACGGCTCTCGCCTCGCGCGGCGTCGACATAGACTTGACGCAGTTTCTTGCGCTCGACGCCAAACGACGCGCCGTGCAGCAGGAGCTGGAAGCCCTCCGCCGCAGGCGCAACGAGGTATCCGAGGAAATCGGACGGCTCAAGAAGGCGGGACAGCAGGCACAGGACAAGGTCGCCGAAATGCGCGCCGTCGGCGACAGCATCGCCGCTCTTGAGAACAACAGCCGGGACGTGGAAGAAGCTCAGCGCAGCATTCTGCTCACGATTCCCAACCTGCCGCACGCATCGGTGCCCGTCGGCAAAGATGAGAACGATAACGTAGAGATCAGAAGGTGGTCTCCCCAGGGCGGCGAGCCGCCGACATTTTCCTTTGAGCCGAAGCCGCACTGGGACCTGGCCGAATATCTCGATATTATCGATTTTGACCGGGCTGCAAAGATTACAGGCGCCCGGTTCGCTCTTTACAAAGGCCTGGGCGCACGGCTCGAACGAGCGCTCATCGATTTCATGCTCGATCTCCACACGAGGGAGCACGGCTATATCGAGGTGCTTCCCCCGTTCATGGTGAATCGGGAGAGCATGACCGCAACCGGCCAGCTTCCGAAGTTCGAAGAAGAGCTGTTCAAAGTGGAAAACGGCGCGTACTTTCTCATTCCCACGGCCGAGGTCCCGGTAACGAATATTCACCGCGACGAGGTTCTGGCCGAGGACAGCCTCCCCATCCGGTATACGGCGTATACTCCCTGTTTCAGGCGGGAGGCAGGCTCTTACGGAAAAGACACCCGCGGGCTGATCCGCCAGCACCAGTTCAACAAAGTGGAGCTCGTGAAATTCACGAGACCGCAGGACTCGTACGATGAGCTTGAAAGGCTCCTGAACAACGCCGAGGAAGTGCTCAAACGGCTCGGCCTTGCATACCGCGTGATCGTCCTCTGCACGGGTGACATGGGGTTCTCGGCGGCCAAAACGTACGATATCGAAGTATGGCTACCCGGACAGAACAGGTACCGGGAGATTTCCTCGTGTTCCAATTTTGAGGATTTCCAGGCGCGCCGCGGGAACATCAGGTACAAGCCGAAAGACGGTAAAAAAACGGAGCTTGTGCACACACTGAATGGATCGGGCCTTGCCGTAGGTCGTACGGTCGTGGCCATCCTGGAAAACTGCCAGCAGGCCGACGGGACGGTAGTGATACCCGAAGCGCTTCGAGCTTACATGAGTGGGGTAGAGAAGATAACGCCGAGGAGTCAGGAGTCAGGAATCAGAAGTCAGAAGTAAAAATACAGAAGACCGCGGAAACCCTCACATCTGTCTTCTGCGGTTTATCCGGAGAGATGGCCGAGTGGTTTAAGGCGGCGGTCTTGAAAACCGTTGAGCGAAAGCTCCGGGGGTTCGAATCCCTCTCTCTCCGCCATGTTTTAAGAAAATACGTTCGGGGTTTTGAGTTCGGAGTTCGGAGCGTATCGACGTTGATGCATCGAAACATGAACTTCTCCGAACTCCGAACGTGGATCTTCGAACTGTAGTTTACACGGAGAGGTGGCCGAGAGGCTGAAGGCAGCTGCCTGCTAAGCAGTTGTAGGGGAAACTCTACCCCGGGTTCGAATCCCGGCCTCTCCGCCATAAAATACCTCTAGGACCGTGTAACCGGCGTATTGCAAACGAAAGAGTACGGACAGAAATATTTTATACATAATTCCAAGGAGGGCATCAAAATGCTGAAGAGGTTTGCTGCAGTAGTTGTGATCGCGGCTTTGTCGGTTTCGTTCGGAGCCTGTAAGAAGAGGGAAGCGCAACCGCAATTGCCGCCGGGACATGTGGGTATGCAGGGCGGCATGCCGGCTGCCCCTCGGGAGCGCACAGTGAACGTTCCAAAGGACGTGCAGACAAAATGGACGGCCGCGAAGCTCGTTGTAGAAGACAAGACCAGGAAAACCACAAAAGAATTTACCGTGAACATCGGGTCCGAACTCGCCGTGCCGAACACGGACATCAAGATCAAGGTACTCGCGTTCCTGCCTGATTTCAAAATGAGCGACACGGAGATCACCTCTGTCTCGAACAAGCCGAACAATCCTGCCGTGCAGGTGGCGATTGATGAACCCG
>JAWOJY010000065.1:0-3629 GCA_033854515.1 Nitrospirota bacterium | reverse complement strand
ACCCGCCTGGTCTACACGTACATCGCGTCAGCCTCGATCTGGCTCGTATTCGGAACGCTTCTCGGCGAATATCTCGGGATCCGGCTTGCCTTCCCCGATTTCGGCGTCCATCCCTGGCTCTCCTTCGGAAGGCTTCGCCCCATACATACCAACGTTGTTTTCTGGGGCTGGGCATCGCTCGGCATGATCGCGCTCGCGCTTTATGTGGTCCCCCGGACAAGCCAGAAAAAACTTCACAGCACCGGTCTCGCCCGGCTGAGTCTCTACCTGATAAATGCCGCCGTTCTTTCCGGCACCGTCCTGCTGCTCGCCGGCGTGAACAACGGAGGCCAGGAATACCGTGAATTCATCTGGCCCGCAATGGGACTTTTTGTGGCCGGGCTTGTCCTCCTCACCTATAACTTCTACCGGACCATGGCGCAAAGAAGCATTGAAGAGATATACATTTCCAACTGGTATATCATGGCCGCGTTCCTCTGGACCCTCGTTCTGGCCACCACCGCATATATTCCCTGGTACCAGTACGGCTTGTCCGAGACCGTGATCCAGGGATATTACATGCACATGGGCGTGGGGATGTGGTTCACGCCGATGGTCCTCGGCCTCACGTACTACTTCCTGCCGAAGCTGTTGAACAAGCCGATTTATTCATATTCCCTCGGCGTTCTCGCCTTCTGGACCCAGATGGTGTTCTATTCCCTGATCGGGGCTCATCACTTCGTTTTCAGTCCCATACCCTGGTGGCTGCAGACCGTGGCGATCATCTTCAGCGTCGGCATGGTCGTTACGCTGATTGCCGGGACCGGGAACTTTCTCCTGACCATGCGGGGTAGTGAAGGGACCATCGCAAGGAGCTATTCTCTTCCTTTTATCCTGGTCGGCGTGATCTATTATTTCTTCGCGTCCGGACAGGGCTCGCTTGAGGCGTTACGCTCTCTGAACAGGGTATGGCATTTCACGAACTTCACCATCGCCCACTCGCACATGACCATGTACGGTTTCGTTTCCTTCCTGATCTGGGGCGGGATCTATGGACTGCTCCCCCGCTTGACCGGAAAGGAGCCTTCTCACGTGCTCGTCGGCGTGCATTTCTGGTTCGCATTCATCGGCGTCCTGATATACGGCTTTTCCCTCATGATCGGGGGGACGGAGCAGGGAGAGAGCTGGATTTCGGGTGCTCCCTTCATCGATTCCGTTAAGACGATGTCTTCGTACTGGCTGTGGAGGGCCGTGGGGGGAAGCTTGATGTTCCTGTCCCATATGATTTTCGCCTACAATGTCTGGACAATGCGGCCGGAAAAGGCGGGCGGGTCTGCGGGGGAACCGGCATGAATCTTGACTTTCATAAAAACCACCGTCTCCTTTTCGGGGTGGTCTTCTTCGGATTCGTAGGACTGACCCTGATCATCGCGATCGGTCCCGCCCTGTGGGTCCAGCACCATAACAGGCCTCTGCCCGGCTCCCGGGCTCTTACCGAACAGGAGCGGAGGGGCCTGGACATCTACGTGGCGGAAGGGTGCCTCTACTGCCACACCCAGCAAGTGAGGCCGCTCGACGTCGACGCTCCCTTCGGCAGGCCATCGGCGCCCGGAGATTATGCCCGTTTGAGGCCGCTTGATATCTGGCGCATGACGCCCGAAATGCTGGGTACCGAGCGGACCGGGCCCGACCTCAGCAACGTGGCAAACCGCCAGCCGAGCGATATCTGGCAGTATATTCACCTGTACAATCCCAGGGCAGTGGTAAAGGACTCCGTCATGCAGGCCTACCCGTGGCTCTTCGAAGCGAAAAAAAACCCGGCCCACGATGATGTCGTGGTCCCCGTTCCTCAGGGGTACGCTCCACCAGAGGGAAAGGTCGTGGCCACGCAGCGGGCGAAGGACCTGGTGGCCTATCTCCTGTCGCTCAAACAGATCGCCATTCCCGGCGTTGCGGCAATGGCCGCGCCGGCTCCTCAGCCTTCCGGAGCGGCTGGAGCGAAAGCGGGCCCCGGCGCGCAGGTGTATGCATCTCACTGCGCAAGCTGCCACCAGCTGAATGGGGAGGGCCTTCCCGGCGCGTTTCCGCCGTTAAAGGGCGATCCCGTCGTTACGGACATGGACCCGGCGCGTCATATCGAGATAGTGTTGTTCGGCCTCCAGGGAAAGGCAATCAACGGTGTGCACTACGCGGCGTCGATGCCGGCGCATGCGCAACTGCTTTCCGATCCGGAAATCGCCGCGGTCATCAATCATGAACGGACGAGTTGGGGAAACAATGCCTCGACCGTTACTGCCCGGGACGTGGCGAACATCAGACACCGAAAAGATCGTGACGGGGAATGATGATGGACTACTTCGGAGCTCTTTCCGTACAAATTGCTCAGGAATTTTCCCAGGCGCCGCATGGCCGCGCAGCGGCGCCCGAAGGGATCGGCAACTTCGTCATAGTGGCGATTTCGAGCCTTGTCGTCGTGCTCGTACTGTTTCTCTGCATCAAATATTTTCTCCTTCCGAAGGAGAAAGAATACACCCACATCAAAAAAAGAATTCTTGACGACGAAGTTCATGATGGCCGGGAGATGCGTTGTGAGCGAGAACCGTGACAACGAGATCATCGTGTATCTGGACGATGAGCCGGAACCGATCGCACGATACCGGCCTCCCGGCTCCTTCGATCTGGATACCACCGGCATGGAAGACGGTCCCCACGTGCTCCGCATCGTGGCCGTGGACCGCACCGGCCGCCGGGGAGTGAAAACAATCCCGTTTGAGGTGAGAAACGGTCCGGGGATCGCCATTGACGGATTGCGCGAGCACGACGTGGTCGAAGGGAAGATCAGCGTGCTCGTCAATGCCTACGGCGGGGCATACGAAGAAAAATGGGAACCCACACGTGCGGAAACGCCGGCGCCCGTCCCGACGTGGGCATGGGTCACCTTGATTGCCGTCGTCGCATGGGCGATGTACTACGGCGTCCGTCAGTGGAACCCTACACCGCAATTCGCAAACACTCCCACGTACCGAAGCGCAGCCGCGCCGCAGCCGGAAAAACCCCGCGCAGGGCTAGGAGCGGAATTATATCGCACCAGTTGCGCAAACTGCCATCAGAACAACGGGCAGGGCGTACCACACGTCTTTCCGCCGCTCGCCGGCGATCCGGTTGTAACAGCACAGGACCCCACGGAACACATTCGAGTCGTCTTATTCGGAAAAAAGGGCGGCATCATCAACGGCGAGAAATACCAGGCCGGGATGCCCGCATGGAAGGACCAGCTTTCCGACGAGGAGGCTGCGGCGGTCATCAATCATGAACGGACAAGTTGGGGGAACAATGCTCCGACCGTTACACCCGAAGAAGTTGAGACGGTCCGCAGGGAAGGAAATTTGTAAAACGGCACATCGCCTGAGCACATCTCTGCTACCTTTTCCCTATGAAACCCGCCTCAGCCGTTGGCAGCTGCTTATCCACCCCCGCGACTTCCTCTCGTTGTGATATCATATAATTATTGGTGCGCATAATCGATCTTTACTTCCTTTTAAACGGCTTAGCTCGCATCTCTGGAGAAAGTCCCGAAGCACTGTTTCTTTCCAAAATCCCATTGAGAGGAGGACCTTAGTATGAAGCAGACTGTGAGCGTTATAAAAGCG
>JAWOJY010000064.1:0-6633 GCA_033854515.1 Nitrospirota bacterium | reverse complement strand
GTGCGTGTTCTTAAGAAGTATTACGAAGACACATATGGTAAAATTATCACAATAGGCCTCGGCGACAGTTTTAACGACCTTCCTCTTTTACGCGAAGTCGATTATCCTGTTTTGATCCGAACGAAAGACGGCAGCCGCGACGAGCACATCACGCTCCCGCGCCTTATGAAGACAAACGGCGCAGGTCCGTCAGGCTGGAACGAAGCCATTCTCAGGATTTTTCACGATGAACCGGCAGCCGCTCATTGACATATTTAAGGCGGCGCTTTCGGCGGCAGACCCGTACCGGGCGGTGCTGAAGGCAGTTACGTTCTCGAAGGGGACGATGATCATAGGAGGGAATGCGTATCATATCGATGCGTTCGACCGGATCATCGCAGTCGGAGCCGGGAAAGGTACGGCGCTCATGGCTAAGGCAGTGGAGACCATTCTCGGGGGTGCCCTTCAGGACGGCATTATCATCGTCAAATACGGCCATACCTCGGCGCTCAAGAAAATCAGGCGGATCGAGGCATCCCACCCTCTTCCCGACGAGGCCGGAGTGCAGGGAACGGAAAAGATCATCGCGATGCTTGAGAGTGCCGATGAAAAGACGCTCGTCCTCTGCCTGCTTTCGGGCGGGGGCTCCGCCCTCCTCGTCTCCCCCGTTGACGACATAACGCTTGCTGAAAAGAGGCGCATCACGGACCTTCTTCTTAAGTCCGGCGCAACCATCGATGAGCTCAATACAGTGAGAAAGCACCTATCGAAGGTAAAAGGCGGAAGGCTCGCGCGTATCGTCCATCCCGCGACCGTTATCAGCCTGGTCCTCTCCGATGTTATCGGCGACAGGCTCGATGTCATCGCCTCGGGGCCGACCGTCCCTGACGGCACGACCTTTGCCGACGCCCTGCGGGTAATAGAAAAGTACGGGCTGAGAGAAAGAATCCCTGCGAGGATTGCCGCTTTTTTTGATGCAGGCCTTGCGGGCGGCAATCCCGAGACTCCGAAAGCCGGAGATCCCTGCTTCACGAGAACGACAAACGTCATCGTCGGCAGCTTAACGCGCTCTCTTTATGCAGCAAGGGAAGCGGCTCTTGACATGGGGCTTGACGCCGATGTTGTCACCTCGGAACTCCAGGGGGAGGCAAGAGACGCGGCGCGGCGTCTTGCCGAAGTTGCGATAGCGGCAAAAAAATCTTTAAAAGGCGGCAGGCCGAAATGCCTTCTCTCCGGCGGCGAGACCACGGTGACCGCCCGGGGAACGGGGTCGGGCGGGAGGAACCAGGAACTTGCGCTCGCTTTTGCGCTCGCGATCGAAGGAACGGATGGGCTCACGATGCTTTCTGCCGGAACGGACGGGACCGATGGTCCCACGGACGCGGCCGGCGCTGTGGTTGACGGAACAACCGCGTCCAAGGCCCGGACGCATGGTATTGATCCGGAAGCCAGTCTGGACAATAACGACTCATATACTTTTTTTCAGCGGCTCGACGCACTGACGGGAGAGGAGCATCATCTGCGCACGGGACCGACGGGGACGAACGTTATGGATGTGCAGATCATCTGCATCAACGGGAACCTGTAATACAAAAATCGGACAGACTATGGAAACCGTCATCCAGCGAAAAGAGCTCCAGGAGCAACTCGGACAAATAAAAACAGCCGACCTTCTTGTCGGCATTCCGAGTTACAACAACGCACGCACGATCGGGCACGTCGTGAAGGCCGCGCAGGCAGGACTCGCGAAATACTTTTCCGATCAAAAAGCCGTGCTCGTGAATTCCGACGGCGGTTCCACCGACGGGACCACCGAGGTCGTTCAGAATACGACGATTGAGGATTATCAATCGATCCTGCTCCATCACCGGGTAGCGCCGGTCCACAAGATAGCCACTCCCTATCACGGCGTCCCCGGCAAGGGGAGCGCCTTCCGGACCATATTCGAGATAGCGGACGCCCTGAACGTCAAGGCGTGCGCTGTCGTGGACTCGGACCTGAGGAGCATCACGCCCGAGTGGATCGAACTGCTTCTGAAGCCCGTCCTCGAAGAGGATTTCGATTATGTGGCTCCGCTGTACCGACGGCATAAATACGACGGAACCATAACGAACAGCATCGTTTACCCCCTGACCAGGGCGCTCTACGGCAAACGGGTCAGGCAGCCCATCGGCGGCGACTTCGGCTTTTCGGGGCGGCTGGCGAAATTCTACCTCACCAAGGACGTCTGGCAAACGGACGTTGCACGGTACGGGATAGACATCTGGATGACGACGACGGCTATAGCCAACGGTTTCAAAGTCGCCCAGGCGTTCCTCGGCGCCAAGATCCATGACCCCAAGGACCCCGGCGCGGACCTGAGCACGATGCTCTACCAGGTCGTGGGCGCGACCTTCGAACTCATGGAGACGTACAAGGACGCCTGGAGAAGGGTGCAGGGATCCGAAAATGTCCCGACCTTCGGCTTTCAGTATTCCGTAGGTCTCGAACAGATCAACGTGAATGTGGACCGGATGCTCACCATGTTCAGAGAGGGCATCAAGAACCTTAGAGAGATATGGGAGGGTGTTCTCGGAGCCGGCGATTTCCGTGAAGTCGAGATGCTCGCAACGCGTTCAAACACCGAATTCAGGTTTCCGATAGCCCTGTGGACGCGTATTGTGTACGATTATGCCATTGCATTTCACAAAAAGAAACTGCCGGCCCCGCACCTCGTCAAGTCCCTCACGCCGCTCTACCTCGGCAAGACCGCATCATTTATCATGGAGACGGCCGACATGGGACAGGACGACGCGGAAAGGGAAATAGAGAAACTCTGCATGTCATATGAAGAGAACAAGGAGTATCTCACGAGAAGTTGGACCTAGATACACTTTGTACCGAACGCCAAATCGGATTGACCTAAAAAACCAGGAGGTACGCCATGGGAAACTTTATCCAGTTGATTCTCGAGCCGCTGAAGGAGGTGTATCTTGAATTCATCAAGTTCCTGCCGAAACTGCTGGCGATGCTGATCGTTGTCCTCATCGGCATCTTTGCGGCACGGGTGGTCAGGGCGGTCCTGATGAAGTTCATGAAGGCCATCAAGTTCGACAGCTGGAGCGACAGGATGGGGCTGACCGGGGTCATGAGAAAGGGCGACTTATGGGCCAAGCCGTCCGTGGCCCTGGGGTCCATCGTATACTGGGTCCTCATCATCGTCGCCGTCATGGCAGGATTGAGCGCTCTCAGACTCCAAGCGATCGACAACCTTGTCTCGAGCTTTGTCCTGTACCTCCCGAGGGCGCTTTCCGCCGTCGTCATCCTCGTCTTCGGTTACATCGTGGCGGGCTTTATCGCCCGGGCCGTTTTGATAGCGGGCGTCAACAAAGGTTACCACTATGCGAAGATCGTCGCGGAGGCAATAAGGCTCCTGCTCATCGTTCTGATTCTCGCGATGGCCATGGAGCAGCTCCAGGTCGCGCCCAGCATCGTCCTTGCGGCATTTTCCATCATATTCGGCGGCATTGTTCTGACCCTGTCCATCGCGTTCGGCGTCGGAGCGATAGAGACCGTCAAAAAAATAATCGAGAAAGAAACGGCGGCAAAAAAGGAAGAAACGAAAGACGAGATAGAGCATATCTAAGGAGGTCGCCATGGCGGACTTTTACCAGACCGGCATCATCACCACCCTGCATAAACTGGGAAGATCATCGCTCGAACGGCTGGAGGTCGAGCTCCAGGAGCACTCCCGCATGAGGCCGGTGACCCTCGTGCTGCCGGCGCTGTATTCCGAGTTCGAAGGCCAGGCAATGCCGAAGATCGTCGAAGAGCTCGCAAAAGTGAAGTACCTGCAGGCGATCGTTCTTATCCTCGGCCAGGCCTCGGACAAGGAGTTTCGGAAGGCGAGGGACTTCATGGCCCCCATTCCCTATGAGGTCAAGATCATTCACAACGACGGAAAACGAATCCGCGAGATCTACGAAACCATCAGGAGAAACGGGCTCGATCCCGGGAAGGACGGAAAAGGCAGGTCCGCGTGGCTTGCGTACGGTTACGTCATTGCGGGTGGAAAGTCTTACGCAATCGCGCTCCATGACTGCGATATCCTCACCTACAACAGGGAGATGCTCGCCAGACTGTGCTACCCCGTCGTCAATTCAAACCTCGACTATGTTTTCTGCAAGGGTTTTTACAGCAGGGTCACGAACAAAATGCACGGACGGGTCACGAGGCTGCTCGTGACGCCGCTCGTCAGGTCCATCCAGAACCTCATCGGAGCACACGAGTTTCTCACTTTCCTCGACAGCTTCAGGTATCCCTTGGCAGGAGAGTTCTGCATGACCACGGACATGGCGCGGGTGAACAGGATACCCTGGGACTGGGGACTCGAGGTCGGCTCGCTCGCCGAGGTCTACCGGAACTATTCTCCGCGGCGGGTCTGCCAGGTCGATATCGCCGAAACGTACGAGCACAAGCACCAGGCGCTCTCGGCAGAGGACCCTGAAAAAGGATTGATGAAGATGACGGTCGACATCTGCAAGTCCCTGTTCAGAACGCTGGCGTCGGACGGCGTTGTATTCTCCGACGGGTTCTTCAAGTCCCTGTCGGTGACGTACCTGCGTCGGGCCGAGGACACGATCACGAAATATGAAGCCGATGCCGCCATTAATGGCCTCACGTTCGACCGGCACGAAGAGGCGAAGGCGGTGGATTCCTTCACGAAAGCCCTTTCGCTCGGCGCCCAGGCGTTCCTGGAAGACCCCCTGAGCATGCCGCTCATCCCGAACTGGAACAGAGTGACTTCAGCCATCCCCGGCATCCTCGACATGTTGAAAAAGGCTGTCGACGAGGACAATAGGTGACGATGCTGTGGTTGCGAATTAAGCCATGGACTGATGGAGACGAGCGTGAAAGAAATTCCCGTATCAGGCACGCTCAAAGATAGCGCAGGAATTGTTTCGCGCGGGGACCATGTTTCATGCACCTCGTGAACGAGACACGAAGCCGATTAAAGGGGGGCATCATTCACACTAAGCACGACATCATGATGCGACCCATGAGGCAGGCGGGGTTTTTGCTCTTGTGCGTTCTGACCGGAGTTATCGCCGGGCTGGGTGCTGTCGTTTTCCGCGCGCTCATAGCATTGGCGCATAACGCACTCTTTTACGGCAGGCTTTCGATTTCGTACGACGCTAACGTGCACAGCGGCGCCAGCCCGTGGGGTCCGCTGGTCGTCCTCGTCCCTGTGATCGGCTCCTTCGGCGTGACCTTTCTCGTCACTCATTTTGCGCCGGAGGCCAAGGGCCACGGCGTGCCCGAGGTGATGGACGCCGTGTATTACGGCAAAGGGTTTATCCGGCCCGTGGTCGCCCTTTTCAAATCCCTTGCATCGGCTCTTTCCATCGGCAGCGGCGGCTCTGTGGGCAGGGAAGGGCCGATCGCCCAGATCGGCTCGGCCTTCGGCTCCACCATGGGTCAGCTTTTCTCCATGACGACGAAGCAGCGCATCACGCTGATCGCCGCCGGAGCGGGAGGGGGCATTGCCGCAACCTTCAACACCCCCATCGGGGGCATCCTGTTCGCCGTGGAACTCGTGCTCAGCGAAGTGAGCGTGTCGACGCTCGTGCCGGTCGCCGTGACGACCATCACGGCGACATACGTTGCACAGCTCTTTTTCGGGGTCCATCCCTCCTTCGTCATTCCGGCGCTCCAGCAGCCCTACTTCCACACGCTCAATCCCTGGCTCCTCGGCCCCTATGCGGCGCTCGGTATCTTCATGGGCGCGGCTTCGGCGGTCTATATTCACTCGATATACCTGTTCGAGGATTTTTTCGAGAAGCGCACGACGGACAACCCCTACCTGCGCCATGCCGCCGGCATGCTGGCAGTAGGCGGACTCATGTACAGTCTCATGGCGCTGACCGGGCATTACTATATTGAAGGCGTGGGGTACGCAACGGTGCAGGATGTGTTGACCGAAAATATGCGCACCGTCCATTTCCTGGCGCTGCTGTTTTTCTTGAAGCTCCTGGCGACTGCACTCACCCTCGGCTCGGGCGGCTCGGGCGGGATCTTCTCCCCGTCCCTGTTCTTAGGCGCCACCGCCGGCGGCGCCTTCGGAATAGTCTTGCAGCACCTGCTTCCGCATGCACCGGTCAGCCCGGCTGCCTTTGCCGTTGCAGGCATGGCCGGGATGGTGGGCGGCGCCACGGGCGCGGCCATGACGGCCATCGTCATGATCTTCGAGATGACCCTTGATTACAGCGTCATCATGCCCATGACGATCACCGTGGCGCTGAGCTATGGTACCCGCACACTCCTGTTGCGGGAGAGCATTTACACCATGAAGCTCGCCCGCCGTGAGCACTATATTCCTGCAGCGCTCCAGGCGAATTTGCTGCATGTCCGCAGAGCGCGCGATATCATGCAGGAGCCGGTAGTAATGGTCTCCGCGTCGGACAGTCTGGCCGTTCTTGCCCAGCGCGCCAGGGAGCACGGCAACGTGCAGTGGTTCCTCGTGATAGAGGATGGGCATGTATCGGGCATCGCGCCTAAAGATTACGCGGCATCGGCCCCGGAGACGGAACGCCGGGGCTGGCATTCTGTCACCGACGTCATGCGCCGCGACTTCATCTTCGTCCGGGAGGACGAAACGATGGATGCCATTGTCGC
>JAWOJY010000063.1:0-15256 GCA_033854515.1 Nitrospirota bacterium | reverse complement strand
CGGTTGTTCAGGGAAAGGTAAAAGAGACTGTCGATAAAAGACGGGGAGAAAGCAACAAATGGTGTTTCGATGAAACAGGGAACTCCGTCAAAGGCAACCGGCGCTTGGCTGGTCGCCTGTTGATGATAGCTTACGACACAGATGGGGCAGTCGTGGTGTTCAGCGATGTCTCCATGATGATGGGAAACCGCGACGAAAGTGGTCAAGAGGAGCAGCAGTATGAGGAAAGCGGAAAATAGATTATGCCGACCCCTAGTGACCCTTGCACGCATGGGTAGAGATTAATTCGAATGGACGAATTTGTCAAGAAATTGTTTGGAAGAGCCGTCGGCCGCGCTGCATCCCGATCTCGCACGGCCTGTCTGCTCAGCGTTCTGTGAGCCGCTCCTCCTGCAGCAGCCCCGGCCAGCCGCGGACCACTGTTCAGCAAGCGCTATCCTTACAGTCGCGTGTGAATAAAGGTCATCGAACCATCTCCTCACTGCTTGCTGCGCGGCCTGCGGATCTGATGTTCCTGCTGCCACGCTGCCGGAAATAAGCCTGTCGATGATAAGCTTCCGTCTTATCCATTCATGGTACGTCCCTTCGTCGCCGTAATGTGCAGAAATGTACCTGTCGAACGTCGCTTTGTCCATCGCAGAGGAAGATTGTACTTGGGCCTCGGCCGCAGTTACGTCGGCGTCGGAGACGGTGACGCCCGCTTTGTGCGCTTCCTGCAACAGGAGATGCTCTTTGATCAATTCCGTGAGCACTTCGTAGCGCAGCCGGGAGAGCAACTCTTTTCTCCGGTCTCCGTCGAAAACAGAAGGGCCGTAAAGATCTTCCTGCTTCTTACGTTCGAGAGAAAGCGCAGCATCGAGTTCGGAACGTTTGATGTCCTCGCCGTTGACTACCGCAACCACGCCATGGGGCAGAATAAACTTGTAATAGCCCACTCCTAGAACAGCGGCAAAAATTGGAAGCAGGAAAAGAGTGTAGAGATATACCCGGCTCAGTCTCCAAGCCGACGAAAGTCTTTCATTCAGCGCTTTACCGCAGTGTTCGCAGAAGACCGCGTCAGAATCGTTTGGTTGGTTGCATCCGGGGCAGATCATGACTTTCTCCAAATCCGGCATTGTACAGACCGTGATTTTTTATTGAAATTGCAATAGGCCTGCCAGACTTGCAACTCGTGATAAATCAACGACATAAATAGGAGGCGAGGGTCGGAAGGATTGCGAAATTGTGGCATTTAATACAGCGAACCATATGAGAAAAGACAAAAAAGAGAGACGTGACGGACGGACCGTGCCCCTGTTTCCTCAAGTCACGCTTTACTGGCGTGTCGTGTTACGGCCGGCTTTTCCCCGGGCTTCTCATGAAAAGCGCGTATACCATAGTTCAGGAGCCGAAAAAAATGAACATCGATCAGGCTGGCCGAGGTCAGCGCCGAGAGACCGGTAAGGCAATGGCAGATAGTGCACCCGCCGGGTGCATGCCGCCGAAGCCCGCGACCAATCCGCCGATTCACTCTCCATGATCAGGGGAGAATGCCTCTCTCACGAAGTTCAAACACTGAAGACTGCGTGCGGTGAAACTTCAATTTGATCATAATTGTAAGATGAAGTCGATTTTATTTCAAGGATCGCGCATGTTCCCCGCCTGCGCCGGTCCCCGGTTCGTTCCCTTTGTGTCGCGATCCCGCCCCCCGGGACCGCTCAATCAACCCCTTGCCTACCAGCAGAAGACCTTGTCGTGGGCAAATACATCCGCGACGAGCTTGTCGTAGGACACGCCGCCCTTGTAAAGTTCCACGGTTTTCACGTCATGGCTCGCCGCATGGATTTCGATAATCTTCTTGGTGCTTGCGTCCGGCGCCTTTTTAAGGATATGAAGAATTTTCACGTTCGTTGCCTCCAGAACTTAATATGGTACGACATGGTCGTAATCGAGAAGCTTCTTTGCCATTTCCTCGAGCGTAATCGCGGTGCAGCCGTTCTCCGCATTGTTGGAATACATTTTCAAATCGAGATCGGTAACGAGCTCGAGCGGCTGCGCTATCTCGGGCTCCGCCTTGGCGAGCTTACGATCCAGGATAAAGACCTCGATGGTATCGTCGGCCAGCGTGAGGCCGCCCGCCACGCGGAGCGCCTCGCCCTGCCGGTCCCGCACGATGACAGCTATCTTTTTTGTATCAGCCATTGATCCACTCCCTTGTTCACAAATTGTTAGAATACCAGTATTCGCGCGCTGTCGTGCAGCATCCCGGCGTTATTATACTGGCTGCCGTACGAAATGCCTTCCGTCTTGTCATGGACGCCGATCCTCTCGCAGCTGTGGTCGCAACATGATAATTCCACGCCGGGGACCTTGAGCAATTCCAGGAACTTCGGGTCCCTGGTGAACCGGACGCCTTCGTCGGTCATGAACAGAGTCACGGGATGCCCCGCGTTACGAGCAGCCTTCACGGCGCCGGCGATGTGGTCCAGGTTCTCGTATCTTGTAACCATGATGCCCAACATTTCACCTGCCATCGTGTTCACCTCCTTTCATAAATGCGAAGTAAAATACCATAGACAAAAACCACATGCAAGGGAATTCGTCCCTGCGGCGGGAAGGTCCTCCGCGGCTTCCGGGCAAAAAATAAAGCCGGGCGGCCGTTTCCGCCCGGCTTTTAAGAATAGCCCACAAACGCTCGTCAATGCAGACAAGACATCCGCACGATAATCCCCGCTCTGATTTCTTCAGCGTTTCGGGCTTTGGTTTTTAAATCTTACCGCTTCACCATTTTATGGTAAATCTATGTCGAGTTCTTTGAGCTTTTTCCACAGAGTAACCCTGCTGATTCCAAGGTGTTTTGCGGCAAGGGTCCTGTTGCCTTTGCATACGGAAAGGGCAGTGCGTATTTTTTCGTACTCATCGTGAGTAAGGTCGTTTCCGTTTGTCTTTTTCTCGTGAAAAACATAGTCCGGCAAATCCGTGATCTCGACAGTGTCGCCTTTGCAGGTAATCGCGCTGTGCTCAAGGGCGTTAATAAGCTGCCTCACATTGCCCGGCCATAGATAGTTTTCTATGACCGCCATTGCCTCGGGGCTTATTCTCCGGATATCCTTGTTATTTATATGGGATATTTTTTTCAGATAATGAAAGGCGAGAACAGGAATGTCCTCGACGCGCTCACGAAGGGGCGGCGTTTTGATGAAAATGGAATTTACCCGATACAGAAGATCCTCCCTGAACCTGTGCTGAGAGACGAGCTTATAGAGGTCCTTGTTGGTTGCTGAAATAAGCCGTATGTTCACGGGAATGGGCTTCTGCTCCCCTACCCGTTCCACCACTTTCTCTTCCAGTACCCTCAGCAGTTTCGCCTGCATGGTGACCGGCATGTCCCCGATTTCGTCGAGGAAAACCGTGCCGTTGTGCGCGGCCTCGAACCTTCCGGTCCTGTCGCTTATGGCGCCCGTAAAAGAGCCCTTCTTGTGGCCGAACAGCTCGCTCTCGAGAAGATGTTCATTCAGCGAAGCGCAGTTCATGCCGACAAAGGGGCCGTCCTTACGTCTGCTGAGAGCATGGATCGCGTTGGCGACGAGATTTTTACCCGTGCCGCTCTCGCCGCAGATGAGGACAGGAGCCTCGCTCCCTGCGGCGTTGCGGATTTGTTCGTACAGGTTCCGCATGGATTCGCTTTTTCCCAGAAGCCCCATGAACCAGTATTCCTTCCTCAGCTCCTGCTTCAGCTCTTCGAGCTCCAGCTCTTTCATGTAAAGGGAAGTGATGTCCGTCATGGTCTCCACAGCGCCCATGATTTCGCCGTTATTGTCTTTGAGGACCGTGGCGTTTTTCAAGAGATAGACAGATCTGCCGTTCATGGCCCGTATCCGGCAACGCTTGTTGCAGATGGATCCCATTGTGAAAACGTTGCAACTCTTCTGTCTCCCCGATTCGGTCAGGACCACGCACGTGTCGGAATCGAGAATCGTGCATTGCTTTCCCGTGACCTCCTCCTTGGAATATCCCGTGATTTCTTCGGCTGCCTTGTTGAAAAACAGTATATTCCCGTCCCCGTCCACCACCATAACCCCGTCCCTCATGGTCTCGAACACATTTATCAAAAACTTCGGGTCCTTAAAAAGTTTATCGATCATTGCCCTGCCCCTTCCTTCGCTTTGATCAGAATGGACAATTCCCATACCCGCAATACAGCTCGAAACCGCTATTCAATAAAAAATAAACAAAATGCGTTATGTTGCACATTATTGAATATTGCAACGCTGTTAATTAACATTTGTTAATGTTAATTAACGCTAATTTACACCTTAACAAATATTTGTCAACAAAAAATATATTGATAATACGTAAATGCCAGAAACTTAAAGATTTTGGTTATTCTGAAAAACAGGCACAGGATTTGCTCTATTTAGTTCATTAGATAATAAAACGTTATAAATATATATCAATATAAAAACGGCATTCAGGAGGTAAATATGAAAAAGGTGCTGATCGCAGTAGACGACACAAAGGCTTCAAAAGCCGTGTTGTCGGTATTTTACAATTTTGTCCTCCTGCCTGCAGAGGTAATCCTTCTTCATGTCGAAAGGCTTGAGGGCAAGTCTTTGATGATCGACATGCTCGGCGATGCGGAAATGTCGACCTTAAAGGAATCGTTAAAGGGAACGGAGCATAAAGAGCGACTCGATGTAAGGGCGGAACAAATTCTCTCATATTATAAGAAGGAATTGGAATACACCAGCCTGATCAAAGTAAAGACCCTGACAAGGGACGGACTTCCTTCCGAGGAAATACTCAAGGTTGCCGAAGAAGAAGGGGCTGAACTCATCATTCTCGGCTACAACGGAAGGAAAGGACTGAGCCGGCTTATCGCCGGAAGCGTCGCAAAAGACGTGGAAAAAAACGCGAAGGTGCCCGTACTTGTCGCAAAAAGACCGCTTACCTGTGAAGAAGAGTACACCAAAAAGGACGCATACGCCGCCGTATCGGTCACTACAGCCGTCATTCTCGGGCTGTTTCTCTTGGGTATTATTCTGCAGCATGGATCGTTTCTACATTAAGCGCATAGTCTTCTTTCCTTTTGAAGACGAGGAGGGAAAATGAAGAAAGTATTAATTGCAGTAGATGACACAGAAGGCTCAAAATCCGTTTTATCGGTTTTCCACAACATGGTCCGGCCGCCGGAAAGGGTGATCCTGGTCCATGTGGAACAGCTCGAGGGCAAGTCGATGATGATCGACATGCTCGGCGAAGCCGAACTCTCGACTTTGCGGGAGTCACTCAAAGGCACGGAGCACAAGGAGAAGCTCGACAGGAAGGCGGAGAAGATACTGAATTACTACAAGAAAGAGATGGAGAGCGGCGGACTGATCAACGTGAAGACCGTCGTGAGGGAAGGCATTCCCTCGGAGGAGATTCTCAAGGTCGCCCAGGAAGAGAACGTGGATCTCATCATTACAGGCTGCAACGGGAAAACAGGTCTCCGCAAGCTTATCACCGGATGCGTCAGCAAGGATGTTGAAAAGAACGCAAGGGTGCCGGTGCTTGTGGCGAAGCAGACGGGTGACGAGGCGCCCGGCTGGTCGAAAGCGCCCGTCACGGCGTAAGAAAGCAGGGGTTTTTTATTCTGGTTTGGCCGGGGTACCGGGCGTTATGCCCGGAATAATAAAACAAGGAGGAGCCATGAAGAAGGTTTTGATCGCAGTAGACGAGACAGAAGGTTCGAAATCCGTATTGTCCGTCTTCAACACGATGATCCGGGCGCCGGAAACAGTTGTCCTGGTCCATGTGGAGCGGCTCGAGGGCAAATCGATGATGATCGACATGCTCAGTGAGTCGGAGCTCAAGACCCTGAGGGAGTCGATGCGGGGCACTGAGCACAAAGAGGCCCTTGATGGTAAAGCAGAAAAGGTCCTCAACTATTACAAGAAGGAGTTGGAGAACGGCGGCTCGATCAACGTGAAGACCGTACTGAGGGACGGCATTCCTTCCGAGGAGATCCTGAAGGTCGCGCAGGAAGAGAACGTCGATCTCATCATAATGGGCTGCAACGGCAAGAAAGGACTCCAGCGGCTTCTTGCCGGATGCGTGACAAAAGAAGTGGAGAGAAATGCAATGGTACCCGTTCTTGTGGCGAAGACCGGCGGGTGCGAAAAAAATCTAATATATGGGTGGAGGGAAGCGTATGCTGCACAGTAGTATTGTTTCTTTTGGGACCGCAATCTTGTTGGGTCTCGCGCTCGGTTACATTTTGCAGAGGGGACGTTTCTGTCTGAATTCAGCTTTCCGGGACATCATTTTTATGAAAGACCTTACGCTCTTCAGGTCGTATCTTCTGGGTGTGGTGGTGGCAATCATCGGATCAAACGTGGTGGAAGCTATGGGGCTTCTTCAGGTATTTAATGCCGATACCGGCGCTTTGGAGGCCACGAACCTCATGCGCCAGACCTTTCTGCCTGTCGCGAATATACTGGGCGGTTTTCTCTTCGGCATAGGGATCGTTCTCGCCGGGGGATGCGCAAGCGGCATCGTATATCGCGTTGGCGAGGGCCAGCTGTCCGCCCTGACCGCGGTCATCGGCTTCTTTTTCGGCGCCATGATGACCGCCGACGGGCTGTTGAGTCCTATGAACAACTACTTCAAGAGCTTCCGCCTTGAGATCAACGGCACATCTAACCCGGCTGTCTGGGATCTCTTCGGCGGCAGCCCGGCGGCGAAATGGATCACGATCGCGGTCTTCTCCGCCGCGGTCCTGCTATTTGTCTTCAAAGGCAAGCCTGAGTTCAAATCGAAATCGAAGGGCTTTGCCTGGGGCTTCACCGGTCTGATGATCGGTGTGCTGACTATCGTGTCCTGGTGGGTGTCCTCCTTTTTCGGCGGCGCACCGCGAGGCATGGCTGTCAGCGGGCCGATCAGGGAATTCTTCAATGTTCTTCTTACCAAGAGCACTCACTCGAGTTTTCCTGAATTCAGCTTCTTTGGCATATTCAGGGGCTCGTGGGGCATGTTCTTCATCCTTTCCGTGCCGTTCGGCGCGGTGATCAGCGCCCTGAGCCTGAAAGAATTCAAGTGGAAGATTCCGCCGGCAGCGGAGTTCCTCACCGTGTTCTTCGGAAGCATCCTGATGGGTATCGGGGCGGTTATCGCCGGTGGCTGAAACCTCGGTCACGGGGTGACAGGTATGTCAACCATGGCTCTTTCCAGCCTAGTGGCAACAGTCTCGATAATCTTAGGCAACTGGACAATGGTCTATTTCAAGCTGATCAGGCCTATGGCAGAATAGTCATCATAGAGTGAAAAAAGGGCCGCGGTCTCGCACCGCGGCCCTTTTTTGTTTATGGGACGGACCGACGGGCAGCCCCCTCGCTCCGCCACGCAGCGTGCCGTGAGAAGAAAGCCATCACAAGCCATCTCCGGCCACCCGGTGGCGTTTCCGCTTGGCCCACGCCGCTTTTGGTGTAGGCAGCGTTTGACTCAGCGTGCGCAGCACGCTCAGGACTGCCCGTTCGCGATTGTTGGCTGTGAAATGTCTATTTTAAGGGCAGAAATCGCTGTAGAATTTATTAGAAAATAGTGATACATTTATTGTGACGCAGATGTCATCCGCGGGAGCCCTTAAATATATACCGAGGGCGGCGCAGGTCTTCTCCCGGAAACTATCGTGGCACATTTCATCTCCATAATCATTCCAAACCGCAATGCAAGCGCTACCATAGGAAAGTGCCTTGAAGCGGCCTTTTCAACGGGCCATGAGAATTTTGAGGTTGTCGTTGTCGATGACTGTTCAGACGACAACTCTGTCGAACTCATAAAAAAATTCCCCTGCAAACTGATACGGCTGGAGAAACACTCCGGCGCTTCACAAGCAAGAAACGTCGGCGCACGGAACAGCAAGGGCGATATTTATTTCTTTACTGATGCAGATTGCCTTATAGGAAAGAACGCCCTTGCGCGCGTCAACGCGTCGCTTTCCGAGAAAGGAAGGGACTTCGTAGTCGGCGGCACCTATACAAGAATCCCGTACGATGAGGGATTCTTCAGCGTTTTCCAGTCGGTTTTTGTAAACTATTCGGAGACGAAGAAATGTGAAACCCCCGATTACGTAGCAACCCATGCCATGGCAATTAATGCAGAGGCATTCAGAAAAACGGGCGGGTTCTCGGAAAATTTCCTGCCCATTCTTGAAGACGTTGAGTTCAGCCACAGGCTGAGGAAAGCCGGGTACAAGCTTTTTATAAACCCCGAACTACAGGTCCGGCACATATTTAATTATTCTTTTTTTAAGTCCATGCGGAATGCTGCAAGAAAAACCCTTTATTGGACGATGTACTCCATAATGAACAGAGACCTCCTTGCGGACTCCGGAACCGCCTCCATTGAACTGAAAGTCAACGGAACATCCTTTCTCGCAATGATCCTTCTGACAGCGCTCGGTTTGCTGTTTCGGGAACCGGCTTTTTTAATGCCCGTTCCGGCGCTTTTTATATTCAACGTAGCTGTAAATAAAAGGTTACTCATGGCATTTTATGAAGCCAAGGGTTTAGTCTTTACGATTTTCGCCGGGCTTTATTACACCTTGCTCTACCCTGCGGCCGTATGGGCCGGGGCCGCGGCTGGAGCAGTGACGTATCTTCGGAATTCCAGCTTTCGCAGAGGCCATGCATGATGTATTCACCGTTCAGACATATCGGACATATTCTCCGGAAGAAGCCGCCGATCCATCTCACCTTCTTCGTCACCAGAAGGTGCAATTCCACGTGCCCTTTCTGCTTTTATCTGAAAAGTACCGATCCTGCGACGAAAGCGGACGAACTGTCTCTCGATGAAATCCGGGAAATTTCCCGCTCCATGGGGAAACTTCTCTGGGTCGCTTTTTCAGGGGGGGAGATATTTCTGAGAGACGATCTTGTGGAAATAAGTAAGATGTTTTATGAAAATAATAAACCAGCGATCATGCTTTTCCCGACCAACGGCCTTCTTCCGGCAGTGATCAGAGAACGGACAGCGACCATTCTGGAGCACTGTCGAAAGAGTGTGATCGTCGTAAAACTGTCCATTGACGGACTGGGCAGCGCACATGACGCGCTCAGGGGTATGCCCGGCAGTTTCGACAAGACCATGCAGACCTACCACCTGCTCGAGGACTTCATCGAAACGTATCCCAATTTCGAGCTCGGCGTCAACACGGTGCTCTGTTCCGAAAATCAGGACGATATGGACGGGATCATCGATTTTGTCAGCGGATTGAAGAATATAAGGACCCACACGATATCGTTGATACGCGGACACCTTTCGAACGAGAACTACAAGAGCGTGAATGGGCAAAAATATCGACATGCAATCGAGCGGCTCGAAAAAAACCTGAAGAACAGGATTTCGCCCGTATACCGGTTCGGGGGGGCGCGCATCAAGGCCGCGCAGGATATCGTACAGCGCCGCCTGATCTGCCGGACCATGCACGAGCGGAAACGGCTCATCCCCTGTTATGCGGGCATGCTCAATCTCGTTTTGACGGAGAGTGGCGATGTCTATCCATGCGAAATTCTGACAGAAAGTTTCGGAAATGTAAGAAACTACGCCTATGATATGACGAGGGTAATGAAATCGGAGAAGGCCGGAAAGGTCTTAAGGTCAATACGGAACAAACAATGCTATTGCACCCACGAATGCTATTTCATGACGAATATCCTGTTCAATCCCGGCTTGTATCCGGCCCTTGCAAAGGAATATCTGCAATTAACGCGGCGATAGTTTTTCCCCATTAACCCGCACATATTGCAGGGCGTGCTTTTATCGCTCAAAAAAAATTCAGGAGGCGTGGAATGCGCCTCCTGAATTTCGTTCTCTATCGGACCTCTCCCTTCAGATTCGAAATTGAAGCATTGTCGTTACCGTTTTGAAATCCTTGTTCACGGCATCCTCTTTTTCAAAGTCGTTCGTTGAATACTCGATGGTGAGTCTCAGATCCTGGCCCCTGAAAAGATAGTTAACGCCGAAGCCGGTCCATGTTATCTGCTGGTCAAAAATACCGCTCAGCTCCGCGAATCTCCACTTCTCGTAACGGCCGAAGAATTGAAGATCGCCGGTACCGACCTTGTTGGGGAGCATATACCCCGCCTTTGCGTACCATCCCTTTTTCTCTCCATTGAGGCCTATACTCCTCGGGTCGGGGTCGGCCCCTTTGAAGGCCCCGTCAAAATCTTCTTTCAGATATGCACCGGAAACGGTGAAAGTGCCCGCGGGCGTCGGGTATTCGAAAAATACGTCATAGGTGTAAGCCTGATAGTTCTTGGTCATGTCCTGTGCCGCAACGTTGCCGAACACCGCATCAGGCTCGTACTGATACCCGGCTCCTATGGTGAGGACCTTTTTCTTGCCGAGATACGTGCCGTTGTAAACAAGCGAGTATTCGGGGTCCAGCAGGGAGACGTGGACCCGCGCAGTGTAGCGCAGAGAGCTTTTTGGATCAGTGGCGGCGTCGTTTCCCTTCATGGCCGCTACCCTGTACTGGAACAGCGCGTCAGCGAGATTCCCCCATATAACCACGCCGAAATCACGGTTCAATCGCGGCAAATCCGTGTAGACAAAGAGGGAGCGGTCCACACTGAGCGGCACGAAGCAGTTCTCGTTGTCTTCCCGTATCAACGGGTCCTTGGTCAGCCCGGCGCGAATCCGGAAGGCATCCGTGTAGTCCGCGACAAGGAACGTGTCGATGATATCGAAGTTTTTTTGCGGCGTAGCAGACACGCTCTCGGGGAAAATTCTCTCGTCCCCCATGAATTGAACCGCGGAATAAAAGCCGTAAACATCCGTCAATTGTCCCGACATCATCAGTCTGTTTCTTCTAAAGAAGATATCGGTTGTTTCGGCCGTTCCGTCGGGGCCGGAGCCCGTGTCCCTCCATTGCCCGTAAAGCTGAAAGGCATACGTAAACTTGATCGAGGACACCGCCTCCGATATTTTTTGTACCACCTGCTGCTGTTGCGGCGGCTCTGTCTGTTGTTGGGCCGGCACAGCTTGTTGTTGTGAGGATTCTGTCTGAGCGTAAGCCGTATGGACACCGATGGATGAAAGTATCGACAGCAGTACGCCCACCGGTAAAGCGGATAGTATAAATCGTGCCTTTGCCATGAAAGCCTCCTTTATGCACCGATACATCGAGCGTAATTCTTCACACCGCTTCGCACGCTAACACGAGCATTTGGATTCATCGCGGTATTTTATGCGCGGCTTTTTGTCCGGAAGGGCCTTTTCCTTCTTCCCAGGGCCGCTCCTTTCCGGTGAAAAGCCTGCCCCGGTTGTCTCGCCCTCATGCTCTTTCGTAGAATGCTTTTTGTCCTGTGTGATGTTCTGCGATTGTACCACATCACCCTTCGAGCCCATAGCGAGAATGTTTCCCTTTTCTACGCCGGACAAGAACAATGCCGTCGTTACGAGGGCCGTGTAGATCGTGTAGACAATGATCGTTTTCATTTTTAATATCCCGGTGCTATCGGGCTTCCGCCCCCGCCGCCTCCGCCCGTGCCGCCGCCGGCACCCAGATATGCCGCATCGGCATCTTCGATCTCATTTCCGGTTGCATATGAGTTGGGCGGCAAGGGAGTGCACCCTAAGGGGCTGTATGTTATTACTCCGGTCAGGCTTAAGCTGCTTGAACAGACACTGCCGTCCAATGCTAGCAGTTCCACAGGCCTCTTCGTGATGAAATCCCACCGGTCGTTCAAGGTGTGGCCGGTAGTGTTGGCAAAGGTGACCGTCATACCGTCCGTTCCCACTGCCTGAGCCGCACCGGTGATTGCTACGCCTGAAGCGGTCCAGGTCGTACCGCCGTCCTGACTCCATCTGAAGGTATCCGGCGTGCCTGTTGCGTCTATCTGAACTCTGTAGCTTCTGTTTGCCGTACCTGTAAAGCTGCCCCCTGCAGTCATATCGTTGAGCCCTGCCGTTCCGGTCGCCGCGGTATAGAACACAGGACCTGCCGTCGTATCGTAATTATACACCGCAAGTTCACTGCGAGAGGGGACGTCGGTTTGCCAGGGAGAATCGGACTTTAGCTGTCCACCGAGAGTTGCATTTGCGGATAACTGCCCCCACTGGCTCCATGAGCCGTCATAGAGAGAAACAGGCCAATCTAAAATGGCATCGAGAACAAAGAACGCCGAACTGGCGATCACTCCGGTCCTTCAGTAGACGTGTGTGGTTTTTGTACCGTCGATGCCGACAGATGTGAACATGGCCATGAGAACATCGGGCGATTTGAAACGATAGTTGTTCGCCGAATCGAACAGAGTCGTATAGTCCATTGCCTTGGCGCCTTTCAGGCGGCCTTCGAATACCGTGAAATCGCCGCCTGGATTGAAAACGCCGGCGGTTGAACCGCGCTTGCCGGCATAGGATCCGTCGGTCGGCACACTTCTCATATCAATGGGAACGGCATTCGCCATCTTACCTTCAGCCAGATTGATCATATCGCCTAAAGATGATCTGAGATCAATACGGAGCGAAGGGTTGTTTTTCACGCTGTAGGTAGACGGGGTAACGGGAGGGGCCGGAGCCGTCGTCAGTCCGTAAGCCGCCTGCCAGGAAAAATTGATCCCGTCAAGCACCTTGAGCTTGTTCTTGGAGAAACCCCAGTACCGGAATGTCCAGTAGGCCCGTGTAGCGCTCAGCACTGAGCCCGCGGAGGGAGTCGCCGCACCGCTTGTAAAGACTACGGTGGTATTGTTATCTATTCCGTATTTCTGGACGAGGGCATCCATGTGTGGCCCGTCGAGCACCATGTTCACATCGGTTGCGGGCCCCTCCTGGCGGATTTGATAAATGTCGCTGCTGTTTACGAATAGCGCGCCGGGAATATGCCCTGCATTGTACGTAGCCTGCGAGGTGACATCAAGGATGACTACCCGGTCGAATCCCATACTGTTCACCACGCCGCTGTCCGCCCATGCCTTGAGGGTTTCAGGTGAAATCAGCGTTGATGTTGTCTGAGGAGTGACCGGAGTGTCGTAGCTGCTGGTGCTGCAGCTGTTCATGGAAAGAGAAATCAACAGCAGACACACCGATACGAATACCAATAACAATGAAACCCGTTTTCTATACTGAGTAAGAAAATTCATCCTTATCCTCCTTCGCTCGAATTGCACTCATGAAATAATCAGATAGCCGCCACAGTTTTTCGCTTGCGCCTCCTTTTTCGTATTGAATCGAAGACCTGCCATCACGACGTGTTCCTTCTCGTGAGAAGTTTCGTTGCCGGCTCAATCAAGAGGGGATAGAGAGGTAAATTCTCAACGGTCATTAATTTGCGAGTAATGTATATCATATGTCTATTTTACACAGGTTCTGTTCCGGTCCTTCCGAATCCCGGGCTGCGGCGTCTGACTGGCGAAGCGGTCTTCCGACGGCAAGCGTTTCCCGAGCAATGATCGAGTCCGGGGCGCGCGAAAGACCGAAGTCCGCCCTCTCCGGAAAAACCTGTTCCCCGGGCCAGCAGGCGTCTATAGCAAGATCCTTATACATCGGCACGGTGGATTTGATCTCTTTCATGATCTCCACGGCCGAGGTATAGTTCATGGCGGCGCCCATTCTGTTTGCGACCGCCTGGATGATCTTCCAGTCCGGCATTGCTTCGCCGACAAACTCCGCTGCCTTCGTAAGCAGCCGCAGTCTTCGCTCCAGGTTGGTAAACGTTCCTGTTTTTTCGACAAAACTCACAGCGGGAAGGACCGCGTCCGCAATCCTGGCCGTCTCAGTCAGCAGGATGTCCTGTACAACCAGAAAATCGAGTTTTTCGAACAGTGTCCCGAGATCCGGGTCGCTCCTTACCGGATCGTCGCCCATGATGTAAAGCGCCGCAATTTTTCTGGACTCGACGGCGCGTATCATCTCGATTGCGCTCATGCCCGCGGTCTCGGGCAGTATGGCATTCCATGCCTTTCCGAACCTTGCGCGTGTGCGCGGACCCACCTTCTGATAACCGGGATAATGGTCCGGCATCACACCCATATCGAGGCCGCCTTGGAGATTTCCACCATTCATCAGAGGGTAATAGGTGAAGTTCTTGAGTCTTCCGGCGAGCTCCCGTATCACTTTATCTTCACCCGGGGACGGGTTCGACGGAACAACGATCGCCACGCTCTCAGCCGCCCTGAGCAGACGGGCGGCCTGCGACATCTCGGCCCTCCACTCTCCTGCCGGCCTCTCAACCGCCTTTGCCAGGCCGGTGACGGCGGTTTCCCGCGAGAGGGACCGGACGACGACCGTGGCGATTCTCGTGAGCTTGTTGGGTTCATCTGAAACGACAATGAGCCGCTTGCCCTCCCTGTTCACCGCATGCGCGATCTCGACGCAGGTCAGAGGGTTGATCTCGCCGGCATCTTTGTCGAGTACGAGAATTACGTCGTGCTCTTTCAGTTTCGAGAGGTCCCCAGATAAAAACGAATTCAAACCCGCTGTATCCTCGCGCCTCGAAAGCAGGTCCACGTTGTTCGTTCCGATTACCGTCCGCGCAAATTTCTGAAATATGTAGTTGTCCTCATTGGTGGTCCAGACAGAGCCCAGGCAGCCGATGCTCCTCGGACCGCGCTCTTTTTTGATGACATTCAGGCTGGCTGCAATGACCGACAGCGCCTCTTCCCATGTGCACCGAACGAGCGTGCCGCCGATCCTTACCATGGGCGTCGTGAGTCGTGCAGGATGGTGCGCGACATTCCAGCCTGTCTGCCTTTTTGCGCAGCTGTAATGATTTTCAGCGGGGCGTATTTGCGCCACCTTGTTCTCGCTCCTTTCGAGCGTTATGGCGCAGCCGCAGCCGCACAGGTTGCAGGCCGATTTGGACCGTACGATCGGTCCCCTCGAACTCACGGTCTCGAAACTGTTTGTCCCGGAAATGGCCCTTGCCGTTTTTTCAGCTACAACCGGACTAATCACTTATTAATGCCCTCCCGGGAAGAACGTGTAGCTCACCCAGACGAGGAACGCCAGGAGCATGATTCCCAGGCCGATGCTCCAGCCGATGAGCTTCTTCTCCACGGGAAGGAGCGGCTCCCATTCCATCTTTCTTAACTCTTCTGCCAGTTTCGGTTGTTCAGCCATGTATGTTCCTCCTCATGCTTCAGGTTATACTCCTTACTCCTGACTTATCTGCCCCCTCAACCTGCCAGCGGCGGTTTTACGCCGTGGAAGAATATCCACGATATCACAAGGCCGATCCAGATGATGAACCCGAAGAGCGAGATCACGTAGACCGCGGCAAGCTTGCCGATGCCCT
>JAWOJY010000062.1:0-5199 GCA_033854515.1 Nitrospirota bacterium | reverse complement strand
AGCGCATGGAGCATAGCCCTTTGCCCTTAGTCCTTCCTTAACACCGTCGGTTCGAGTCCGTCGAGCGTCAGTTTCGCCGCAACGTGTTCCGCCTTCTCCTCGGTAGCGTAGCTGCCCACCCGCACCTGGTAAAACTTTGCGATGTTCGACTCGAACGGCACGATATACACGAACTCGAACTTCCCGGACAGCCGTTCTCTGAGCGCCTTCGCGTTTGCTTCCTCCACAAAGGACCCTGCCTGCACGGTAAAGGGACCGGATTGAGGGACCGCGTCCAGGGTCTCGATCTTTACAGGGGCCGTTCCCTGAGCCACGAAGCCGAGTTCCTTCGCAGCGCCGTACGAAAGCTCCAGGATCCTGTTCCTGACAAACGGCCCCCGGTCGTTCACCTTGACCTTGAGACTTTTATAATTATCAAGGTTGGTAACGCGTATATACGTGCCGAGCGGCAGGGTCCTGTGGGCTGCCGATATGCCGTACATGTCGAAGGTTTCGCCGCTCGCGGTCTTCCTGCCGTGAAAGTCCTTGCCGTACCACGAGGCGGTTCCCGTCTCGCTGTACGTTTCCGCCTCCTTGCCGGCCGGGACCTGAACGCGCGGCTGAGCCGGAGACAGGGAAGCAGGAGGCTCCGAGGGAGGCTTCGATGGAGGAACAGCGCGCACGCACGAGACCGATGTGACCGAAAGGGCAAGAATCGCCGCAAGCTGGACAAGACGCGTCACGGGATTTGGAAAGCGCCACTTCATACGTACACCCGTTTTACGCAGAGGCCTTTTCCTCCGCCGGCTTGGCTTCGGTTGGTTTCTTGCCGCCCTTTTTGTATGACTTGACGACGCGGAGCTTCCGCTGGGCTCTTTTCACTTTTTTGCGCGCCTGTCTCACTGAAGGTTCGGAGAGTTTTCCTCCCGACTTGGAGACCTGCTCGGCCGCCGCCTTCTTTAATTTTTTGATTTTTTCCTGCAACTCTTCGACATTGACCTTGATCACTTCGTACTCCTCCTTGGAAAATATGTAGGTACAAGTTTAACCGGGAGTTACTATAGAACAAAAGCGATCCGAAAATCAAGAAATTTCGTCAAAATTTCGTATCCGGATAATTGGAAGAGTGCACCGGCGGGACGTGCTGGCAGCGTGAGCTATGAACGGCTGGAGGCAATTACGACTAATAAAAAAGGGAGTCACCTGTTACCGGTGACTCCCGGAAGATGATACCTTTCGTTAGCAGCCCACTGCCGCTTTGGGAGCTGCCTTCATGACTTCGATCGACTTCACAGTCTCTTTGCCGCCCACGCTTTCGACCGAGATCTGCGCCTTGGTGTCGGGCTTGATGCTCTTGAGGTCTACGGACTTGTCAACGTGGAGCGTCATGTCCTTCGTGGTTCCCTCCGGGCAGAACAGGATCGTGCCCGCCTTCTCGTCGATGCCGCGGATGGTCCCCTTCTTCGCCTCGGCTGCAAAAACCATGGATACCAGAGATACCGCCAAGATCAACACTCCCAATACTGCTGCTTTCTTCATCATTTCCCTCTCCTCCTTAGATTGTGGATCTTTTGAATTATGATTTACTAAAAGTTTACTCTATCATAAATCAAGAAACATCTCAAGTTAGAATTTTAAATTAAGGGAAAAGAAAATTTTATACTCAGATTCAATAGTTTAGGATTTTCTTAACTGTTATAGGCCGTCATTTACCTGATCGTTATGTCCTGGAATGGTTCCAAATGAGCGTTTAAGCTGTTTCAAAACTCACCTCTTTTTTACGAAATTGCATCAGCAGCGCGGTCGTATATCGTGCAAGAATTTCATCATCTTTGGCGAGGCAAGGATCGTCTCGTCTGTCTTCATCGTCCTGACTGACAGGCCGAACCTGCTCAGGCTCAAGAGCGCCAAAATCGTCGATATGCTGCAGTCGCTGATAGTGATCGCTCTACGGACCCGGACGATGTAGAAACCTATTTTGTCCCTTTATCCTTCAGGAGCTGTTCAATTGCAGCAATCCGCTCATTGCAGACCTTGCACTCTTCCTCAAATTCTGCTTGCAGGTTCTGCGCCTTTTCCGCGCCGATGTGCACGGACGTCTTCCCGAACGTGAAGGAGTGCATCTCCTCCAGATCGCAGAGGTTGTCTTTCAACCGTTTTAATTCCGCTTTGAGTTCGTCAATTGACATACTTTCCAACTTTTTATCCATCCTTAAAAACCTCGGCTTTAAAAACGATTATTGACCGCAGGGAACGTCTTATTTCCTGATCTCCTAAGCGCTTCTTCGGTCCCGCAACGTTATATTAATGCGTCCAAATAGTCAAGGGCCTCGTTCCGGTCCTTAATTCTACCCTCCGCCTGGAGTTCCTTGATTTCGTCCAGCAGCTTACGGAATTCCGGTCCCGGCGTGAGCCCTCGTGCAATGAGGTCCTCACCGGTCACGAAAGGTTTTGTCTCGGTTTTCAGAAACGTCCCGTAGTAGTAATCCAGGACGACGGGAAGATATTTCTCCGTATCCAGGAACTTTTCGGACGGCATGAGCTCGAACGTCGAGCGCGAGTCCGCCAGGGCGAGGATGAGGCTCTCCGGGAGGTCGTCGCCGAGTTCCCGGCTGTAGCGAAACAGCGCATGTTTGCTCGGCCCGCCCGGCGCTGCGAGCTGAAAAAGACGCATGTGCTGCCTGACGATCTTCGTCACGGTCGATTCTGTGTCACGGGAAAGCCTGAAGCGCCGGCATATGGACGCGGCCTTTTCCGCACCGAGGCTGTCGTGGCCGTGAAAACGGACGTGGCCGTCCGACTCAGTGAATGTTTCCGGCTTCGCGATGTCGTGGAGCAGGCACGCAAACCGGAGCGCCGCCTTGCGCGGCACAAGCTGTTCCAGCGGCTGCTCGAGGTGAGAAAGGACCGTCTGGGCGTGCTCCGGAGAGAGCGACGGCAGGTCGTCGAGCACGCTGTCGACGTAGCCGGCCGCCTTGATCGAATGGGTCAGCATATCATAGGTCTGGTGCGTTCCGGGCGCAAACCCCTTAAGCGGCAGGAGTTCCGGAAAGAGCGGCAGGAGGAGGCCGAGCCCGTCCATGAGCATGAGGTGCTTTCCCGCGCCGCGGAAAGAGAGTATCTGGAGGAACTCATCCCGGATCCGTTCCGGCGACGGGCGCGTCACGAGTTCCGCCCGGGCGCGCATCTGCTCCGCCGTGGCGTCTTCGATGGCGAATCCGAGGGAAGCGGAAAATCGCACTGCCCGGAGGAGCCGCAAAGCGTCTTCGTCGAACGCCTGGGGCCGGACGGAGCGTATGAGCTTTTTCTTCACGTCCTGTCTCCCGCCGAACGGATCGACGACGCCGTCGAGAGATCGGCCCTCGACGAACTCGCGGAGATCGAGCGCCATGGCGTTCATGGTGAAGTCCCGCCTGCCGAGGTCGGCATTCAGACCGGGCCCGATAAAGTCGGCAAAATCGAACTGGACCGATGCTTCGTCTTCCCGCCTCACCACGCGCGTGATCTTCCGCTCTTCATCGAGAAAGAAGAAGCTCCCGTTGATCCTGTCCGCGAACGCCCGCGAGACGGATTCCGATCCCGACGGCATCAGAAGGTCGATGTCCTTGATGTCCTGAATGCCGATCAGCAGGTCACGGACAGGGCCTCCGACGAGATAAATTTTTTGAGGAGTGACGGAAAGCAGGCTGGAAAGATATGTCACGATGAAAGGGTCCATAGCTGATACTAATTATACTTGATTCAATCACGGGCCGGGTCGAACACAACGAAATTCAACGATGCGCGTCACGCGCCCAATACCCCTTTTAGCACTCCTTCGTCCCACTCCTTCGTAATGACCGCCTCACCGATCTTCTTCGGCAGGACGAATTTCACTTTGCCCCCCTCCGCCTTCTTGTCGATCTGCATGGTGTCCATGAGTTCGATCACCGTGGGCCTGCGGCTGAGCGCCGAGAGGTTCGTCGGGAGCCCGTAGGACTCGATGAGTTTCTCCACACGTTCGGGCACCGAGGCATCGCACAGGCCGGCCCGATGGGAGAGCCGGGAGGCGTATACCATGCCTATGGCTACGGCCTCGCCGTGCCGCATCGTATAATTCTCCGCAGTCTCTATGGCGTGACCCACGGTGTGGCCGAAGTTGAGGATCGCCCGAAGCCCGCTCTCGCGCTCGTCCTTGCTCACTACGTCGGCCTTGATCTCGCAGGAGCGGCGGATGACGTGGCTGAGGGCGGCCGGATCGTGAGAAAGGATCTTCTCCCGGTTTTTATCCACGTAATCGAAAAACTCGGCATCGCGGACAACGCCGTACTTGATGACCTCGGCCATGCCGGCGAGAAATTCTTCCTTCGGCAGCGTCTTCAGCACGTCGAGGTCCATCAGGACTTTTTTCGGCTGGTAGAACGCTCCGATCATGTTCTTTCCCATGGGATGGTTTACACCGGTCTTGCCGCCGACGCTGCTGTCCACCATCGCAAGGAGTGTGGTCGGCACCTGGATAAACGGAATGCCGCGCATGAAGGTGGCGGCGGCAAATCCGGTCAGGTCGCCGATCACGCCCCCGCCGAAGGCGACGAGCGCAGATTTCCTGTCGAAACTGTTTATGAGAAGGGCGGTATAGATGTGATTTGCCCAGTCGAGGTTCTTCTGCTCTTCGCCGTCGGGCACTTCAACCGACATGACCAGGAACCCTGCTGCCTTGAGGCCGTCGATCAATCGCCGGCCGTGGAGTTCCTTGACCGTGGGGTTCGTGACCACTGCCATCTTCCTGCCGAGACCGATGTCTTTGAGACGTTCTCCGGCATGATCGAGCCTTTCGCCGATCACGATGTCGTAACTTCTGTCGCCGAGGTCGACCCTAACAACGTCCATAGATGACCTTCTCTTTGATTTCTCTGACCGCCTCGTCGATCGATTTATCGGACGTGTCGATGATGAGGTCGGCCTGATGGTAGAATTTCGCGCGGCTTTCCAGGAGTTCCCCTATCCTTGCCGCGGGGTCGGCGACCTGCAGGAGCGGCCTGTGGGTTTCGTGCTTGATGCGCTCGTAGATCACCTCGGGCCGCGCCATAAGGCAGACCACCAGCCCTCCTCTGCGGAAGGCTTCCCGGTTTTCATCGCGGATGACCGCGCCTCCTCCGGTGGAAACCACGAGCCCCTCGCGCTCCATGACCTGCCGGATGATCTTGGCCTCCACGTCGCGGAAATAGGGCTCTCCCTTTT
>JAWOJY010000061.1:0-7776 GCA_033854515.1 Nitrospirota bacterium | reverse complement strand
TCGGCAGCGCACAGCGCAGGCTGCCGAATGCTTTTCTCCAGCACGGCTCCGTCCTCATCGGTTACGACCCCGTGCTCGTGGCTAGGGTCATTCCCGGCGGGTGCGCTTCGGACGTCGTTACGTGCATCCGACGGGAGTTGGGCAGAGACATATCCCTTGAAGAAGTGAAACAGGCCTTCGTGAAAGGATTCGCAAAAGCCTTGGATATAGATTTCATATAACCATGAGCTATTTAACCAGTTGATTTTGCTACAACTTCTATTCTTTTAATCACTCCCTATCGAAGAACCCCAAACATTCGGATTTTTTTCTGTGCGACTTGACAAATCTGGTTTTTGACATTAAAATTAAGTTTAGACAATAAATTTTTGTTAAATCGATCGCAGCGGAGTTTCCCCCTGCTGTGGCGCGGCTTTTTGGTCCGTATCCCGAATGGAAAAAAATGAAAGGAGTATCATGTGATGAGCAGAATCGGCAGCGTAATGGAGGAAGAGCTTGAAACAAAAACAAAAGATAAAGCAGCCTATAGTCCCCTCGGGCAATTGCTGCTGGAGCGGGAATTGATCATACCGCAGGACCTCGAGTTCGCCATGGATCACCAGAAATACAGCAAACAGCTTCTCGGCGAGATACTGGTCCGCATGGGGGCTCTCAGGCAGAAAGACCTGGAGGCCGTCCTGTTCGAGCAGAAGAAGTCGGCCTGAGTTGGTATCATCAACGCTCAGATCGTGATTGATCAGGCGGGTAAGCGCACGGTTCGTTATGAGCGTGCCCGCAGCAATCTGATTTGCATCAGAGCCCCGTCGGTCTTTTGTTCAGGGGCCGAAAAGTGTTCGTCAGACTACAGCGGGATGCCAGGAATGCATCATTCTGCAACCATTCTATTAAAACAAATCTTAATACCTTTCTTGACGTACGGGAACGCTCTCTTTATAATCGAACTAATCAGCTAAAGCGCGGTTGCGTGTTGTAAATATCGGCTAAATCCGGTTCCGGAGATTGTCATGAAGGCGGTTGTCATAAACCGATACGGCAAAAACGATGTGGTGGAAATAAAGGATGTCCCGGTGCCCATTCCCGTTCAGGACGACGTTCTTATCAAGGTGCATGTCGCGAGCGTCAACCCGGTGGACTGGAAGATCCGCTCCGGGATGCTCAGGATGGTCACCGGAGGGATTTTCCCGAAGATACTCGGCAGGGAGTGCGCCGGAGACGTTGCTGAAACGGGCGGCAGGGTGAAACATTTCAAAAAGGGCGACCAGGTCATCGGCCTCCCGAGCATCCGAAGAATGGGGGCCTTTGCAGAATATGCAATCGCGCCTGAAAAAACGGTTTTTCCCAAACTTATGAACGTCTCGTACGAGGACGCTGCCGCCATTCCTATCGCCGGTCTTACCGCGCTCCAGTCGCTGCGGGACTATGGGAAGATCGCCCCGGGCCGGAAGGTGCTCGTCAACGGCGCATCGGGCGGTGTCGGGCACTTTGCAGTGCAGATCGCAAGAATTTTCGGCGCGCATGTTACGGCAGTCTGCAGCGGGGCCAAAATTGACTTCGTGAAGAGCCTCGGCGCTGGCCTGGTGATTGACTATACTCGGCAGGACTTCACAGCAGGCGGTGAACAGTTCGACATCATTTTCGATGCCGTGGCGAAGCGCACGTTCGGCCAATGCAAGAAAGCCCTCGCTCCGAACGGGGTCTACATCAGCACGCTCCCGTTCCCATCAACGGTCATCAACCAGTATGTCACGGGTTTTTTTACCGGCAAGAAGGCCAAGGCCGTCTGGGTCGTCCCGAATGCGGACGACGTGAAATGGATGCAAGATCAGATCAAGGCGGGAACGATCAGGGTCGCCATTGAAAAGGCCTATCTTATCGATCAAGCTAAGGAAGCGCTCGCGTACAGCGAGAGCGGAAGAGCGACGGGGAAGATCATTCTGAAAGTGATCTAAGAAACGCAGAACGCACGGGTGAAGAGTTAAAACGCGATCATGGAGCGAGTGCATGTTGCCGATTGGTCCCTTAATGATTGAACACCGGCTCATTGAACGGATGACCGCTCTTCTTGAGAAAGAGGCCGACCGGATGGAGCGCGAAAAGAACATCAACCCGGGATTTCTCGCTACGGCGATAGATTTTTTCACGGCATACACGGACCGGTGCCATCACGGAAAGGAAGAGGGCATCCTCTACGAGGATCTGGCCGCGAAAAATCTGTCCGGAGAACATAAGCTTCTACTGCGGGAAATTCTCGATGAACATCAGCAGGCGAGAAGGGCCGTCATCGAACTGGCCGACGAAAAGGCCCGGTTTCTCGAAGGAAACCCGGAATCCTTGCAGCTGATGACCGACAAAATGAGATTTATGGTCACCCTGTACGCGATCCATATAGACAAGGAGGACAAACATTTCTTTCTGCCCTGCATGGAGTACTTCAGTCCGGCAGAAAAAGACGTGATGCTCGCGGCCGAGTACGAGTTCGACAGGAACCTGATCCACCAGCTCTACAGGGAAAAGGTGGCGAAGGAGGAAGAGCTTTACAAATAGGGAGCGACGCTGTTTCGCGCTCCACACCGCGATATCCGCACGTAAAAGTTCGCTATTCCAGTTGCCGGCCTGTTGCCTCCCGCTTTCACGTAAAGCCGATCTTCGAGCGGACCCCGAAATAAGGTAAAGCTTTTTCGTCAATTTTAGTATATAATATTTAATGTCTCCAGAGACGTGTCGTTCAGACCACCCCGACTTCACCCTCTCTTTGAGCGATCTCACAGAACAGTCGTTGCGAAAAAAAAATGACGATCAGTAAGGAGGAAGAACTATGCTGGAAAGATATTCAGCCGGTGACAACATTGCGGCATATTGCACGAAGTGCAAGTTGACCCTCGACCATACCATTGTGGCAATGGAGGGAGAGACGATCATCAAGGTACAATGCAAGACCTGCGGGGGCAGGCACAAATTCAGGAGCCAGGCGGACGCTTCAAAAGTCCAGTCGCCGCGAGTGAAACAGGGGGACGCGACAAAAACGGCGGTAAACCTCTGGGAGACGAGTATCGCGGAAGCCAAAGGGAAAGAGCATGTCTATAAAATGACCGGGAAATACCGCGTCGGAGACATTGTGAACCACGATAAGTTCGGCAAGGGCGTTGTGATGAAGCTCTACATGAATAAGTGCGACGTGCTGTTTCAGGACAGGGAGCGGCTGATGGCCTCGGCTAATTAGCGGCGTTCACGATATTTTTGCCGAAGAGCATAAGAATATGCCGCTGAGTACCGGAGGACACGGAGATAAGCCTAACGGGTTTGATCCGTGTCCTTCGCGCCGCCGTGGTGAAGATCATGAAAATTATAGAAAGAAAGAAGGTCCAGTGAATTTTACTCAATTTAATCTCCATCCGCAGATTGCCGCCGGCGTCAAGGCCCTCGGCTACAGCGCGCCGACCCCCATCCAACTCCAGGCCATCCCGCCTGTCCTTCAGGGACACGACGTTATGGGCCTTGCCCAGACCGGGACGGGCAAAACAGCGGCCTTCGCGCTGCCGATCCTGGAGCGCCTCATGAAAGGGCCGCGCAGCCGCGTCCGCACCCTCGTCATCGCGCCGACGCGGGAGCTCGCCGAGCAGATCCACACTTCCTTCGGCGCGCTGGGACGCCGGACGCACGTGCGGAGCGCAACGATCTACGGCGGCGTGGGCATGAACCCGCAAATACACAAGCTGCGTTCCGGCGTTGAGATAGTCATTGCCTGTCCGGGCCGCCTGCTCGACCATATCAATCAGGGCACGATCGACCTGTCGCATGTGGAGGTGCTCGTTCTCGACGAGGCCGACCGGATGTTCGATATGGGGTTCCTTCCCGCTGTCAGAAATATCATCAAACACCTGCCGCCGAAGCGCCAGACGCTGCTGTTCTCGGCCACCATGCCCGACGATATCAGGCGGCTGGCCCACGACGTCCAGCGCGACCCGGTCACGGTGCAGGTTGGCCACAGGGCGCCTGCGAACACCGTCTCGCACGTTCTCTACCCCGTACCCCAGCACCTTAAAACTGCGCTTCTTCTCGAACTGCTGCGTCATACGGACACGGAGTCCGTTCTTGTCTTTACGCGCACGAAGCACCGCGCCAAGCGCGTGGGGCAGCAGCTGGAGAAGGCTGGCTTCCGGGCCGCCTCACTCCAGGGGAACCTTTCGCAGAACAAGCGCCAGGCGGCGCTCGACGGGTTCCGCAACGGATCGTATCAGGTTCTCGTAGCGACCGACATAGCGGCCCGCGGCATCGACGTCTCGCTCATATCCCACGTCATCAACTACGACATCCCGGACACCACCGACGCCTACACCCATCGGATCGGCCGCACCGGCCGGGCCGCAAAGACCGGAGACGCCTTCACGTTCATTACCCGTGAGGATGAAATCATGGTGCGCAGCATCGAGCGCGTCCTCGGCGAGAAAGTGGAACGTCGCACGCTGAAGGGTTTCGACTATGCAAAACCAGCCCCCCGTCATGATACCGAATTCGCGCGGCCTCCCCGGGAGCCGCAGCGCCGAAAGCACGAAAGGCCGGCCCCGGCCGGAACCCGCACGGCCGCCGATGCCCCACGAAGTGGGCGACCGGCCCGGACTCCGCGAGGGCCTGCTCATCGAAGTTCCGCCCCTCAGCACTCCTCCGCTATGACGGCACAGAAGGACCGGGAGCACAAACCCGGCACCAGGCGCTGAGGGCCTTCTTACCGCTGAAGCGCCGCATGCTTCATTCGTTTCACCGGACGGTTCATCTGTTTTCCCGGCTTCTACCATTCGAAAATCCGTTCAGAAACAGCCGCACATTTAGTGCCATTCTGGTATCTTTGTAGTAACCTCATCGTCAGCCGGAGCATGCCGACGACTATTTTCGCAATAGATTATGATCAAGAAACTGCTGGCAGTTACGCTGCTTTTGTGGACACTTCCTCATGAATCATCCGCCGCGATCAAAAACGAATACCTCGGCGAAATCACCGTGCACGTAGAGGGCGCCACGAGGACAAAGGAGCGCTATATAGAATTCCTCGTCGAAAAGTGTCTTAAAAAAGAGAATTATAAAAGCTGGGAGGCCGTCGACGCCGGCGCTCTGGGACAATGCGTGAGCAATTCCCGGCTCTTCAAAAAGGTCGACGTGCAGGTCAAGCGACCGGCGATCAACGTCACGATCGAGGAGCGCTGGACCCTGATCCCCATCCCGAATTTTTATGCGAGCGAAGGAAAACAGTCCGCCGGCGTGTTTATCGTCGAGACGAATTTCCTCGGCTACGGCAAGACCATGGGCATCGGCGGAGCGGTGTCCACCGAGGGGAACACGCTTTCCCTGTTCTACCGGGACCCGGCCGTGGATTTCAGCAACTACACGCTCAGGGCGATGGCCGACTGGTCCTCGAAGGAACTCGACCTCTATCGCGCACAGAGGTCGTTTACGGGTACAGGAGGAAAGAGGAGGGACTGTTCGTCGCTCCGGGGTATAAGATCACGCCAACCCTGGAACTGTCCGTGCTGCTGAACTATGCGGACCGGAGATACGAGCAGCTCGCTCCCTATGCGACGCCCGGAGACTATTGGGTGTACGGCGCCGGCGTCCGCGTCTACTATGCGAACGCCGACTATAAGCTCTTTTACAACGACGGGGTGTCGGCGCAGGTAAGCCTGCTGCGGCAGGTCAGCCGGTCCGACGAATTCGACGACGTATCGCAGACAACGGTCAAATTCGAATGGGACAAACTTATGTTCGAAAAGCACGCGCTTCAACTCGTCCTGAACGCGGCGTACGTGACGAATAACGGGAACGCCGGCGACACGCTGATGTTCGGGAGAGTGAAGGGTTTCAGGGGCATAGAACCGAACGGCCTCTGGACGCGCGAGATCGCCGCTGCGTCGGTCGATTATCAGATACCCGTGGGAAAGACAAGGCACGGGACCTTCACGGTCGCGCCATTTATGGATTACGGGGTATACAAGCCTTTCATTCCCGGGACGGGCAGCAATTACTCGGCATACGGTCTTGGAGGGTATTTTTTTGTAAACACTGTTAATCTGCCGGGAGTCGGGCTCATCTTCGGAAGAAACGAAGAGTTCATGGGGAACTTCGCCGCGTTTCAGATCGGCTTTGGGTTTAATTGAAAATCTTTTTTTATGTGAGAACAGCACTACTCCTTTCATTCAATGTACGACCTTAGCTTCATCACGCCTCCGCCTTCCATTTGCTATACTTTAAAAAAAGTTACGCGCAGATAATCGCGTGCGGTTTCTATACGTTCTGGATTTTCAGACGCGGCCTATCAATAATGGCTCGCTCGGTTTTTCCCATGTCTTGAGCAGCTTAAGAGAGGGAGTGATGAACGACTATTCCGCAGTGCAACCTCAAGACATCACGCTGTCCGGACACAGAGTGCACTTCCGGACAGGGGGGAGCGGCCCTCACATTTTGCTGCTTCATACAGCCTGGGGAGACGCCGAGATGAGCTGGGCGAGCGTGTGGAGCGAACTCTCCCAATCCTTCACGGTCATTGCACCCGACCTGCCGGGATTCGGGCATTCGTCCGCCCTGTCCCGTCCCTCTCTTTCCGCCATGGTCCATCTGATCAAACAGCTCCTCGAAACCCTGAATACGGACCACGTCATTGCCGTGGGCAACTCCTTCGGTGCGGCGGTGGCCATCCAGTTTGCAGGCATCTACCCGAAGGCGACTTCTTATCTCGTGCTCGTGAACAGCGGATATCCGCCGCTCATACCGGAGCCTATCAGGAAACTCCTCGCCGTACCTCCTTTGAAACAGGGTTTCGGCCTCCTGGGGCGTTATCTGTCCTATTCGAAGCGGGCGCTCAAAGCTGCCTTTGCCGACCCGTCCAAACTTCCTCCGGGATTCTTCGAAAAGATACGGCAGAATGCCGGCGCTTATTCCCGGATCGTCAGGGATACGTGGATGAACATGACCGAACCCATGGTCAGACCCGCTTGTCCCACTCTCTTGCTGTGGGGTTACAGGGACAGGCTGACGCCCATGAAGTATGCGCACGCACTTGAAGAGTGGATACCGGGGGCCAGCCTCATTACCGTCGAAGGGGCGGGACATATGCCGCAAGTGGAGCGGCCCGAGGAATTCCTGTCGGCGATCCTGAACCTGCAGATAGGAGCGGCGACGGAAGGACTGTCATCACGAAGTCTTCAATCGGCAAACCGTAATAAAGGTGAATCGCGGAATTAAGGTAATACAAAAAACTTATTCGAGCCTGTCCGGGCCAAAACTATGTTCCTGTGATACACTGGAAGTAGCGTCCTCTTGATATCGTCACGATCTTGCCAAAAAGAAGCAGTGCATTACCATGCCATTTAAAACCAGAGGTACACAAAACGTTCCGGCATGAACCGGAACAAAATTCATACCAAAGGAGGAAGCAACAATGAATAAGCTTCTGGTAGCAGTAGGGGCACTGGCGCTGGTTTTTATGAGTTCAATTGCCTACGCAGTAGATGTGACAGTCGGCGGCGAGATCAATATCCGGAGCCGCTATTTCTCCGAGCTTGATCTGAACAAGAACGACGGCGGCAACGACGCCCACCAGGCGTTTACGCAAGAGAGAGTGCTGCTGGAAGTGAATGCGAAAGCGTCGGACAACTTAAAGGGAAAAGTGGCCATCTGGAACGACTTCGATACGTGGGGAAGGTTTGAAGCCCCTCAGGGAAACAACACGACCGCATCTGAAGTGTCGCCGTACCTCCCGTCGGGGAATCCGGGCATCATCTCTATCCG
>JAWOJY010000060.1:0-6135 GCA_033854515.1 Nitrospirota bacterium | reverse complement strand
GGAAAGGCTATGGGCGTAAGCGTCTAACCCGGCTAAGCCGGAACAGAACTTGCCGCAAAGACACGAAGGCACGAAGAAGTGCATGACATGAGCAGTCGCTTTAATCAGATCTTGAATTTTATGACTTTCTTTGTGTCTTGGTGTCTTTGTGGCTGAAATTTTCTTTCCATTTTAGCGAAGAAGGGCTATTGATCAGATTTTATCCTCTGTCCGCATGATGCACAAAAGACCACCTCGGGCGTATCGAAAAGGGAGCGCTTGCAGTGAGGGCAAAATAGAAGCAGTGGAGACCTGCATTTCGCACAGCAGCGGTCCGCAAATTCACTGATTTCCACAAACTCCATGGAAGGCTCGCCGTACGTATTCAGATCATGGAGATATGCGATCTCATCGTGATTCAATGTGCTTGAATAATCACACCTGGGGTTAGAGCAGATTTTATAGTACGGCATTGGAATCTCCTTGCTCATGGCAGTGATCGTCACTGCCTCGGCAACCCTGTCCCCTCTTTTCATTGATCAAACTTCGCTCCTGAACGTGGCGCTCTTCCGTTATTTAATGCTCTGTCCTTCCGATCTCGAGCCCTGCAGTCCCCTGCCCCGCAATCACCGCGTCGTCATCAAAGGCGTGAATAAAGACGAAACCCTCCTGCGAGAGCGCGTACGCAAGGGCCTCGTCGAACTTATCACCGCGAGGGATCACTTCGGCGCCGTATCCCTGGTGGCTTCCTTCTTCATGGACAACACGCCGTATTTCACCGTCGGCGCTCAGGTATACTCCTCGCCGTTATCGCCAAAAACTCTCGCGCCGAGGATTCTCGCTATCTCCAGCAGCTTCTGGACGGTGACGTCATCGGGGTTTCTGCACGTTATTTCGCCATCCGCGTACCAAAATGCCGGCTGGTCCGCATGCTCCATCCAGTATACCGGGTGAACGCGTTCTATGACTCCATCCTCGATCCGATGTTCGTAATACTCAGTGGTCGAGAACAGGAGCGAGCAATCGCTCAATACCACGAGGTCCCATTCAGACCTCTTGATGGGATTGCACTTTGCTTGGCGCCAAGTGTCTGCGCGGGTGATGTGCAAATTGTAGCCCATATGTGCCATGCGCTCCGGAGCGTCTTTTTCGTTCCAGGGCTGACGTCTCCTCCATGCACCCCTTAATCAGCGAAGAAACCCGACTCTCTCCTTTATCAGCGACGACTTTACAGGGCATAGAATACGAAGCTTTCGATAATCGACAACTTTTTCTGAGGAATTGAAAATATATAAATGAAACGCTTCACGAAAGGTGGTGCTTCAATAGAGCGGCTATGTTACTGAATTTATATTCTTGAGGAGCTTCCAAGAGCCATCGCGCTCTTGCCATCGAAGAATAATTCCACCTGGCGAGGTCTCAGGGTGTTATACGTATTGGCCCTCTTTGTACGTTAGTGTTTTGCAAAGGCCTCTTCGAGGCCGATAAACTGGGAGAACTCGTCTTTTATCTCAGTGGCCAGATCAGCTGTAGATAAAAGCCCTACCAGTTTTCCGTCTTCCGTAACCGGCAGCCTTCGTATGTTCGCCTTGTTCATGATCCTCAATGCAGAGTCGACGTTCGCATCGGAGTTGATGGTGATCGGATCTGCTGTCATGACATCATAAACGAACGTCCTCTGGGGGTCTTTCGAGTCTGCGGCTACGAACAGGGCTATGTCCCTGTCTGTCAATATCCCCTTGAGCTTCCACCCCTCCTCGACGATCAATACCGAGCCTACGTTGTACTCCTTCATCTTTGCAGCGGCATCGTGAACGCTTGCGGAGGGCGAGACAGTAACCAGTTCCTTACGCATCAACTGTCTTACAATCATAGTACCCTCCTTCCTTCAGGCCAATTACCTCGCCAGGAAACCTCTCCATAAACAAAAGCCGAGCGTACCAAAGGATTGTCCTTCGGCAGCTCGGCCGTCTCCCTCAAAGACCCGCCGCTTTCCGCCTTCTCCTCTCGAAGAGTTCGGCTTTGTCGGGACCGTCTACATTAAAATCATAGCACCGAATATTCCTCCTGTCCACTCAAGCGGACCCGGGGATTCCCCTTCCCGGACAAAACAACGCGCCCGGAAGTTCATCCCGAACAGCCGTCAACAATGCACCTTCACGCATCAGACGTTATTGCTTTTTTGGGTCCCGGCGCCCGTTCTCCGGCCGGCAGCGAAGAGACGATACTTTTGTTTGATCTCCAGCCGGGCTCCGAATCCGCTCGTGAGGCTATGCTAAACTAATACCATGATCGTCATCGAGCCCTATCGCGGCAAACCTGTGACGGAACATGGTGTAGAAATCGTGGAACGCAAAGGTACCGGTCATCCCGACTACATGTGCGATTCTATCATGGAAGCAGTGTCCGTCGCCCTCTCGCAGGAATATATGCGCGAATTCGGCGTCATCCTTCATCATAATATAGACAAGGGCCTGCTCGCGGCCGGAAGAGTGCGGAAAAATTTCGGCGGCGGAAAAGTCCTGAAACCCATGGAGCTCACGATAGGCGACCGCGCAACGTTCAAGGCCGCCGGCAAGGAGGTCCCGGTCGCAGAAGTAGCCCTGGGTGCGGCCGCAACATGGATCAAGAACAACTTGAGGTTCGTGGATCCCGATAAGCATCTCAAATACCGCGTAGTGCTTGCTCCCGGCTCGGAGGAGCTTGCAGATATCTTCTCGCGGCCCGGACGCATCAGAGGCGCGAACGATACATCGGCGGCAGTGGGTTATTATCCGTTAAGCCCCACCGAGAGGGTGGTTCTGGAATTTGAACGCCACCTCAACTCAAAAGCGTTCAAGCGCAAGCACCCCGAGACCGGCGAAGACGTCAAGGTCATGGGACTGCGGATGGGCGCTGTTCTGGATATTACGGTCGCCATGCCTTTCCTCTGCGCATACATCCGCTCCGAAAAAGATTACTTCGAGACAAAGGAAACACTCCATCGGGAAATGAAGCGGTTTGTCTCGAAGTTTGAAGACTTTAAAGACATCGACATTCACTTCAACACCCTCGATGAGCGGGGCCGCGGCCTCGGAGGGGTCTACGTAAGTCTCCTGGGCACGTCTGCAGAGGACGCCGATTCAGGCCAGGTGGGGCGGGGCAACCGTGTGAACGGGCTGATCTCTGCGAACCGGCCCATGGGCACCGAGGCGGCGGCAGGCAAAAACCCCGTAAGCCATGTGGGAAAGATATACAATGTGCTTTCGCACAGGATCGCGAAAGACCTCTACGAGAAGATCGAAGGTGTACGGGAGGTTTACGTCTTTCTTTTGAGCAGAATCGGAACGCCGATCAACAGACCCCAGATGGCCATGGCGCAGGTGCTGCTCGAACGGGGGAAAAAAATCGGTGATATACATCGGGAGGCTGAAGAAATATTCGAGAGGCGATTTGCGGACATAAACCGTTTTTGCCTTGAGCTGAGCAGAGGCGGGTTTCCCGTTGTGTAGGCAACCATCATTGCACATCCGGGGCGGCCTGCCGGAGAGTACATCGGCGTGGACTTGACCCTGCGCATTCTCCCCTTCCTTATCCTACGATTTGTCGTTATGCTCCTCTGTTCTTCCCTCCGGGACGTCAATATCCACGGTTGTCCCGACATCTTTATGGCTTGTGATCTCTATATCGCCGTTCATCATGGCGAGCATCTTCTTGGCGATCACGAGGCCGAGCCCGGTGCCACGGGCCTTGGTCGTGTAGAAGGGCTTGAAGAGGTCTTTTTGCCTGTCCTCTTCCATACCGCAGCCGTTGTCCGCCACCCGTATGTGAATCCTATTATATTTTTTGGACACGCTGATGGCCACACTCGGATTTTCCCTCCCTTCCAGGGCGTCCGAAGCATTCGTGAGGATGTTCAATAAAACCTGATGAAGCGCGCGCGAGTCGGCATAACAGAGATCCGCTTCCGGGTCGACCGATACCGTGATCCCGATCCCTTTGGCTTTGAAATCTTCACTCACCAGCGCAAGAAACTTCTCCATGAAATCCGGCAGCCGGATGTTCTGGAGATCGAGCTTTTCGTACAGGTTGAAGTTTTTCAGGCTTCGAAGAAGATATTCCACCTTGGCTACCTCATGCAGGGAACGGTCGATATAATTCCTGATGGCGGGCTTCTCGATTTTCTCAAGCTTTAACCTGAGAGATTCTAAGATCATTTCGATGTTGTTGACGGGATTGCCGATTTCGTGCCTGACTCCTGAAAAAATGTAGCCGATATTGTTCATCGTGTCCACGGCCTGGGCCACGGACTCGAGCTTGATCTTCTCGGTCACGTCGCGTTTGATGGAGACGTAGTTGATGATCTCACCCGACTGGTTTTTCACCGGCGTGCAGGTGCACTCCTCCTGATACAGGGTGCCGTCCTTCTTTTTGTTGACGAGGCGGCCGGTCCACACGCCGCGGCGTTTCAGCGTCTCCCGGAGTTCCCGGTAAAACGATTCGTCATGCTTTCCGCTGTCCAGGATGTGCAGGTCGCGCCCCAGGGTTTCGTCTTTCGTGTAACCCGTGATTCGCTCGACGGCCGGGTTGACGTACTTTATCATGCCCCTGGAGTCGGTCATGACAATAGCATCGGCGGCCGCCTCAATCGCCGAGACAAGACGGGCACGTTCCTCTTCCGCGCGTTTGCGCTCGGTGATGTCTCTCCAAATGGTATGAAAAAACGAGCGGCCCGACAGAACCACCAATTGAGTGGTGACGCGAACATCCCTTATTTCTCCCTCTTTCGTTCGATGCCTGACTTCAAATTCAGCGCTCCCTTTTTCCAAGACGTCATCGATACTGGCCAGTACTTCTTCAGGCCCTTCAAATGCATCGATGTCGGAGAGCCGAAGTTTCTCAAATTCTTCTCTCGAATAGCCGAGCTGGCGATGGGCGGCCTCATTGAACTCGATGAAATTTCCATTCGTGTCTATGATCAAAATGCCGTCAGGGGATTGCCTGAATACGGTACGATAGAGCAGTTCCGTCTCGCGGAGTTTATCCTCGGCTTTTTGCTTTCCGTTATCGAGTGGATATTGTATTTTTTCTTTATCGGTCACTTCAGCGTCCTTGAAAACCGATGACATTTTACACTTATACCTTCTGCTTTTGCAATAAAAGTGTTGATAGGATCAAGGGGCGCTCCGGGGTCGAAAGATGAGGCGCAAGACCGGCATAATGCCCCTCCTCTCCCGTATCATGAGCGGAGAGGAGGGTTACGGAGAGCACTTGGAATGCACTCGCCGACCGGACATTCGTATCAGTGCGATATCCCGTGCGAGTCGAGCTGCTGATCGACAAATGCGGATGTCGCAAACACTTCAGGGGCAAAATCACCGGCACAGATCTCCATCGCCTGGTAGATGCCGTATTGCAGGAGCGGCTTGATGTCAACGTCCCCGGGGAGAGGGGGAAGCCCGTACGCCGCAAGGAATTGCTTTGCGATCTCCTCGAGCTGCTCCGCATTGAGAAGAATCGCCGTAGCGTCATCCTGCATGAGCGCCTGCCCGTAAAGGACCATCATTTGCCTGAACTGCCTCTCCGATGACGCAAAGAATCTGAGGGCGTCGGCATCGCTTATCCCGAACTGCGCGGCAAACTCCCCGGCATAGGCTTTCTCCATGAGCAGGGGGAGATTCGGATTGGGGGGAAGCGCCGCGGCCGACATCTTGGCTCCTATCATTGGATCTATTCTTTTCATGAGTATGTCCACGCCGCGTTCTACGAGCTCATGAGCAACATCCAGGGCGACCGGCTCCGGCAACTGGAGTGCGTTGAACTGCGGTACTTGCTCCAATATTCCTTTTAATATGTAAGCTTTGGCAATGACATATCCTCCTTCATCGGGATGTCCGGGGATCGTCCCTTTTTGGCCGAAAGTAATACCGGAGCGATGGGCTGTGAAATCAGCGCCCCAGACCTCGTTGTGGCTCACAACGCCGAAGGCGAGCGCCTTCCCCGGGATGGATTGCGCCGCGTCCCATACTTTCATGAAGTTATTATGGGTTTGATAAAACAGGTATTCCCTGTATGCAGGGACGTCGTACCGGAAATTGAAAACATCGGGCGCCAGACCGCCGTACACCTGGTTCCCGTTTCTCAGCCCCCATTTCGTGTTATACTGATCGTCGATGT
>JAWOJY010000059.1:0-14418 GCA_033854515.1 Nitrospirota bacterium | reverse complement strand
TAAGGGAAACGTGTTGCAGGAGTACGGTAACGATGCCCGTATCGTGGTTCGGTAGCGGTAACGTCTTAAAAGCACGAACGACGAATGACGTAACCGCAACGGGCCTCGTGGCCGTAACCGATTAATGATCTTTTCAGAGGAAACGGGTATCGTAACCGTGGCCTTTTACGACACGTGGTTACATTCAGGGGTTGTTGACAATGCGTGCTGAAATCATAGCAACCGGCAGCGAACTTCTGTCAGGAGGCGTGCCGGAGACCAATTCGCTGTTCCTTTCGGAAGGGCTCCTGCTCGTCGGGCTCGAGACCGCTTTCAAGACCGTCGTCGGGGACAACGAGAAGGACATGGAGGTCGCGCTGCGGAGCGCGATGGAGAGATCCGACGCGGTCATCGTCACCGGTGGAATCGGCCCGACCGAAGACGACATCACGCGGAAAGTGATCGCGAAGATACTCAAACGGCGGCTGGTGCTGAACGAGGACGCGCTCGCAGCCATAAAACAGCGGCTCGCCGTGCTGGGAAAGCAGTACGCGAACGCGAACGACCGGCAGGCGCTCATCCCCGCCGGTGCGCGGATTCTTCCCAATCCCGTGGGCACGGCGCCCGGTTTTTTTCTGGACGAGGGCGGCGCATTCATCGCCGTTCTTCCCGGCGTGCCGGGGGAAATGGAGGTCATGTTCAACGAAGGGCTGCGGCCGGCCCTCGAGGAACGTTTCGGCGGAAAGATATTCATACGGCGCAGGATACTGCGCACCTGCGGCATGGCCGAATCGGCGGTGAACCAGGCGATCCAGGATATTCTCAAGCAGGAAGAACCGTCCGTGGGACTGACGGCAAAAGAGACCGGGGTCGACATCCGCATCGTCGCGAAAGAGGCGAGCCCGGAGCAGTCTCAGGCGTTCGTCGATAAGACCGAGTTGAAGGTACGGGAAAAATTGGGCGACGTCGTGTACGGCGTGGACGACCAGGAGATGGAAGAAGTCGTGGGGGCGCTTCTCAAGCAGCGGAGGCTCAAGATCTCTTTCGCCGAATCGTGCACGGGCGGGATGATCGGCGGGAGGATCACGAACATCGCGGGGAGTTCCGAGTATTTCGAACGGGGGGCGGTGGTGTACAGCAATGCGGCGAAGGCGGAGATGCTCGGCGTGCCCAAAGAATTAATAGAGCGCCACGGCGCGGTGAGCCGCGAAGTGGCCGAAGCCATGGCGCAGGGAATCATGCGGACGGCCCGGACGGACCTCGGGCTTTCAGTCACGGGCATTGCCGGCCCCGGCGGCGGAAGCGCGGAGAAACCGGTCGGTCTTGTGTACATCGGTCTGGCGTGGGCCCATGGCCTGAAGGTCCAGGAGCACAGGTTTCTCGGGAGCCGCGAGCAGATACGGATGCGGGCCTCGCAGATGGCCCTGGATATGGTGAGGAGACACCTTATTGGTTAATGCGGAATGCGGATTTTGGAATGCGGAATAAAAGCGAAAGTAACGCATCTTTACATAATTATTAATTACGATTTTCCATTCCGCACTCCGCATTCGACATTCCGAATTTGAACGATGCGTGCTTTCATTGCCATAGAGATTCCCGACGAGATAAAACGTGAGATGGCGAAGGTGCAGGACCGGCTCAAAGGATCGGGCGTGGAGGCGAGTTGGACCCGGCCCGAGGGGATTCACCTGACGTTGAAATTTCTTGGGGAGGTGGAAGAGACGCGGGTGCCGGAGATCATGGATGCCCTTACCCGCGCAGCAGACAGCATGAACAGGTTCAGGCTCGATGTTGCCGGCGCGGGGGCGTTTCCGGGCCCGAAGAGCGCACGCGTGGCCTGGATCGGGGTTTCAGGTGACCTCGAAAAGCTTTCGGCCCTCCAGGCCGCTGTCGAAGAAGCCATGGTCGGGCTGGGTATGGAGCGGGACGACAGGAAGTTCACTCCGCACCTCACGCTTGCGAGGATCAAGTACATCCGTTCACGCGACGCATGGCTGGACGCTCTCAGCGCAATCAAGGACATCCGGCTCCCGGAATTCGAGGTAGACGCCGTGAGCCTTATGAAGAGCGAACTCAAACGCACGGGCGCGGTGTATACGGAGATCGGAAGGGTTGAACTAAGAAAAGTACGGAGTACATAGTACAGAGTACAAGCCAGACCATATTATCAGATGCATTGGCGGGCCGCGCTGCGGCGAAAGGAGAAAAGACATGGCGGACAAGGACAAGATGAAGGCATTGGAACTGGCGGTGGGCCAGATCGAGAAGCAGTTCGGCAAAGGCTCCATCATGCGCCTGGGCAGGGAAGAGATCCCTGCAGGGATCCCGGCAATCTCTACCGGCTCCCTCGGCCTGGACATTGCGCTCGGCGTGGGAGGCGTGCCGCGCGGGAGGATCATTGAAATATACGGTCCCGAGTCGTCTGGCAAAACAACGCTCGCCCTCCACATTATCGCCGAGGCGCAAAAGGCGGGAGGGCAGGCGGCCTTCATCGACGCCGAGCACGCCCTCGACGTGGCGTATGCGCGGAAACTCGGGGTGCGCACCGATGATCTCCTGATCTCCCAGCCCGACACGGGCGAGCAGGCGCTCGAAATCACCGAGACCCTCGTGCGAAGCGGCGCAATCGACGTGATCGTGGTCGACTCCGTGGCCGCGCTCACGCCGCGGGCCGAGATCGAGGGGGAGATGGGCGACGCCCACATGGGACTCCAGGCCCGGCTCATGAGCCAGGCGCTCCGCAAGCTTACGGGTGCCATCAGCAAGTCCAACACCACTCTCATCTTCATCAATCAGATCCGCATGAAGATCGGCGTGATGTTCGGCAACCCCGAGACCACCACCGGCGGCAACGCGCTCAAGTTCTATGCCTCGGTGCGGCTTGATATCCGCAAGATCTCGGCGATCAAGGAAGGCGAGGATGTCACGGGCGGCAGAGTGAAGGTCAAGGTGGTGAAGAACAAGATCGCGCCGCCGTTCCGGTCGGCTGAATTTGATATAATGTTTAACGAAGGCGTTTCCAAGCTCGGCGAGATCATCGACATGGGCGTGGAGAAGAACATCGTGGAAAAGAGCGGCGCATGGTTTTCCTACAGCGGGACGAGGATCGGCCAGGGCCGCGAGAACGTGAAACAGTTTCTTTCAGAGCACCCGGATATGGCGTCTGAGATTGAATTCAAGGTGCGGCAGGCGAGCGGTCTTTCCGTTTCCGGCGCTCCCGCCGTCGACCCCTCTGCTTCGGCGAAAGAGAAGGACAGGGATGCCGCTCCATCATCACCGGAGCGTGGAGGCAAATCCGCGAAAGGGGCAAAAGCGGAGAAGCAGCACGTGGAGGTTTAAATGAATCTGAATGATCTGCTCAAGGCGACTTTTGAAAGGCGTGCATCGGACCTGCATCTCAAGGTCGGAGTGCCGCCGATCCTCAGGATCGACGGCAAGCTTGTTCCTCTCGAGACCGAAAAGAGGCTCACCCAGGAGGAAGCGCTCGCCATTGCGTTCGGCATCATGAATAATGCGCAGAAGGCAAAGTTCAAGGAAAAGAACGAGCTCGACATGGCCTACGGCGTGCCGGGTCTCGGCCGTTTCCGTGTGAACGTCTTCCAGCAGCGGGGGAGCGTCGGCATGGTTTTCCGCTCGGTGCCCGCGAAAATCCTGAGTACCGAAGAATTGATGCTTCCCGCAGTGCTCCAGAAAGTCGCGCAGGAGCAGCGCGGCCTTATTCTGGTTACCGGAACGACGGGAAGCGGCAAATCGACGACCCTGGCGGCCCTGATCGATTACATCAACATGACGAGGACGGCGCATATCATCACGATCGAAGATCCGATCGAATTCCTGCATAGAGACAAGAAAAGCATCGTGAACCAGCGCGAGATCGGCACGGACACGTTCACTTTCAGCGACGCGCTTCGGAGCGCGCTTCGGCAGGACCCCGACGTGATCCTTGTCGGTGAAATGAGGGATTTCGAGACGATCTCGACGGCGCTTATCGCGGCCGAGACGGGCCACCTCGTGCTTTCCACGCTCCATACGGTTGATGCAGCAGAAACAGTCAACCGCATCATCACGGTTTTCCCCCCGTACCAGCAGAAGCAGGTGCGCATGCAGCTTGCCTCGGTGATCAAGGGCATCGCCTCGCAGCGGCTTGTCTCCAGGGCCGACGGAAAGGGCCGGGTGCCCGCGGTGGAAGTCATGCTCGGGACGCTCTCGATTCGGGAAGCCATCATCGACCAGGAGAAGACCCGCCAGATACCGAACATCATATCCGCGGGCCTGAGCCACTACGGGATGCAGACCTTCGACCAGTCGCTCCTCATGCTTTACAAAAAAGGCCTCATCACCTATGACGAGGCGCTCCTCTCGGCGAGCAATCCGGACGACTTTGTCCTCAAGGTCAAGGGCATCCAATCGACGAGCGATCTCACGTGGGAAGAAGAGGAGCGGAAAAAGCAGGCGGGCGCGCAGCAGAAGGCCGGCCCTGGGGCCGCAGCGCCGAAGCCTGGCGCGGGCGCGGAGTGGAAGCCGCCGGGCCAGGACCCCGGATTCAAGATCGACCGGTTCGGGGACAAGTAAGAGACGCGGGGCAAGGGGCAAAGAGCAGCGAGCAAAGAGCACGGAGAATGGAGTATAATACATACAGCTCCGAAGGCCGCAACCAGCAGTGATGTCAAACGGTGACGATGCCCGTATCGAATAAAAGATCGTCAATCGTCAGTCGGTAACACCCTGCTCTTGCGAAAACGCGGGTGCAAGCGAAGCCCGTATCACTACACGTCTTACTACGGTAACGTCTCTAAGACGGATCACGTCTCCGAATGACGAGACGGACCTTGTTGCCGTAACCGAACGACGAGAACCGGTTAAAGTCACGGATTCCTTAACTCGAAATGCGGACAACAGATGTGGATGAGAAAGAACTGGCAAGGGCGCGGGATGCGGCGTACCGGTATCTTGCCCGCAGGCCGCGAAGTCGCGCCGAGATGGAAGCGAGGCTTCATGAGAAGGGCTTCGACAAAGCCGTTGTCAGTGAGACGCTCACCGGCCTCGTCAGTCTCGGGTATGTTGATGATGAAAAGTTCGCCCTCCAGTGGGCGGAGAACAGGATTAGACTCCGCAATTTCGGCCGGCGAAGGATCGAGCGGGAACTCAGAGAAAAAGGGATAGACGGCGAGGTCGTCCGCAGCGCCCTGGCTGGATTGCTCGGCCCGGATGAAGAGCGTGAGACGGCGGAAAAGGCAGCCGGAAAGAAGATGCAGGCCATGCGTTCGCTCGATGCGGAGACGCGCCGGCGCCGGCTTGCGGGCTATCTTGAGAGAAAGGGATTTTCCTACGAGGTCATACGGGAGATCATCACGCATTTCGATATTGCTTGAAGAACCGGAAGTTATTCATATTGATCGCTTCCGTAAATATATTTGCTTAAGGAGCAAGGCTTGAAATCAAATGAACTGAGAAAACTTTTTTTAGATTATTTTGCGCAGCGCGGTCACAAGGTGGTGCCGAGTTCGTCCCTCGTGCCGCGCAACGATCCCACGCTCTTGTTCACCAACGCAGGCATGGTGCAGTTCAAGAGTGTGTTCCTCGGGGAAGAGACCCGGGACTACCAGCGTGCCACGACAAGCCAGAAGTGTATGCGCGCCGGCGGCAAGCACAATGACCTGGAGAATGTGGGACATACCGCGCGGCATCATACGTTTTTCGAAATGCTCGGGAACTTTTCCTTTGGTGATTATTTCAAGAAGGACGCAATCGCCTATGCCTGGGAACTCCTCACCGAGGTCATTAAACTTCCCAAAGATAAGCTCTGGGTCACGATCTACAGGGAAGACGACGAGGCGTTCAAGCTCTGGAGGGAAGTGGCCAATGTTCCTGCAGAACGCATTGTTCGTCTCGGGGAGAAGGACAACTTCTGGCAGATGGGCGACACCGGCCCCTGCGGGCCCTGTTCCGAGATCATCATCGACCAGGGGCCCGAGGTGTCCTGCGGCAGGCCCGACTGCTCAGTCGGATGCGACTGCGACCGTTATCTCGAGCTATGGAACCTGGTGTTCATGCAGTATAACAGGGACGAGTCGGGCAAGCTCACGCCCCTTCCCAAGCCGAGCATCGACACGGGCATGGGGCTTGAGCGTCTGTCGGCCGTAGTACAGGGCGTGAAGAGCAACTTTGAGACCGACCTGTTCCAACCGATCATCAAGCATATCGCCGCGCTGGCCGGCGTAACGTACGGCACGGACCGGCAGGCCGATATTTCCTATCAGGTGATTGCCGATCACCTGCGGGCAATCACCTTTCTGATTTCTGACGGCGTGCTTCCCTCGAACGAGGGCAGGGGGTACGTGCTCAGGCGCGTCATCCGCAGGGCGAGCCGCTACGGCAAGCTTATCGGCATCGACAAGCCGTTTCTTTACAAGCTCACCGGAGTCGTCGTCGACGAGATGCGCGAAGCCTATCCAGAACTTGCAGACAGCCGAGAGCACGTAGCAAAAGTCGTGCTCCTCGAGGAGGAGCGTTTTGCCACGACGCTGACATCCGGCCTCGCGCTCCTGAACGAGACCGTGGCGAAGCTCAAGGCCGAGAACCGGAACGTGATCCCCGGAGACGTACTGTTCAAGCTCTACGACACCTTTGGCTTCCCCCTCGACCTGGTTGCAGATATGGCCAGGGACATGGACCTCACGCTTGATGAAAAAGGCTACAGTATGGCGATGCAGGAGCAGCGCGCCAAGGCGCGCGCGGCCTGGACAGGATCAGGCGAAGCAAAAGTGAAGCCGGTATACAAAGACGTCGCCGCGAAGGTCGCCAAACCGCTGTTTACCGGCTATGACACACTCGAGGACAGCGGGGAGATCCTCGCCCTTATCAAGGGGGACGCCGTGGCTTCCGAGGTCCGCGAGGGAGATGAGGTGGAGATTGTTCTCGACCGTACCCCGTTCTACGCTGAATCGGGCGGCCAGGTGGGAGACACGGGCGACCTGCTCGGAGAAGCGGCGAAATTTGTTGTCACGGATACCGTGAAACCCTATGAAGACCTCATCGTTCATCGCGGCAAGGTCAAGAAGGGGGTATTCAGGACCGGCGACGCGGTGCTCGCAAAGGTGGACGCCGAAAAGAGGGCCGACACGGCGAGGCACCACACGGTTACGCACATACTCCACGCGACGCTCCGCTCGGTGCTCGGCGAGCACGTGAAGCAGGCAGGCTCGCTCGTGGCCCCCGACAGGCTCCGGTTCGACTTTACCCACTATGCAGCGCTCACGGAACGCGAACGAGACCGGGTAGAAGAGATCGTAAACGAGCGCATCATCGAAAACCATCCCGTGGAGACGGTCGTCACGGACGTGGAGCAGGCGATAGCCTCCGGCGCCATGGCGCTCTTCGACGAGAAATACGGCGACAAGGTGAGGATGGTCGTGGTGAAAGACGTGAGCAAAGAGCTCTGCGGCGGCACTCATACCTCTGCGAGCGGAGACATCGGCATGTTCAAGATCGTTTCCGAATCGGGCGTCGCCGCGGGGGTGAGGCGCATCGAGGCCGTTGCGGGCAGGCCCGCATACCGTGCATTCAAGGAGGAAGAACGCAGTGTTCTTGAAATCGCGCAGATGCTCAAAACTTCCGACGCCGACGTCGTTTCGCGCGTCGAAAAGCTCGTCGGGCAGGTAAAGTCACTCGAAAAAGAACTGGACCGGTTCAAACACAGGCTTCAGACCACGCAGGCCGGCGATGTCGTGAACGAAGCGAAAGTGATAGGCGGCATCCGTGTGCTTGCGCGGCGGGTGGAGGGCATGGATGCCAAGGACCTCCGTGACTTCGGGGACAAGCTGAGGGACAAGCTTGGATCGGGCATCCTCGCGCTCGGGTCGGTTAAAGGCGAAAAAGTGAGCCTGATTGTGATGGTTTCGAAAGACCTTACGAGTCGTTTTCATGCGGGACAGATCATCAAGGAGCAAGCGTCAATCCTGGGCGGCACCGGCGGGGGCAAACCCGACTTGGCCCAGTCGGGGGGAAAAGACCCTGAAAAACTGGACGCGGCCCTCAATGCGTTGTATACTATAATAAAAAGGCTGACGGGAAAGATCGCGGTAGAGGGATAATTGAGGAAGGAGGACATCATGACAGTTGCAGAGGTTATCAAGAAGGCAATGTTGGCCGGGCTCGGCGCGCAGGAAAAGGCCAAGGAATTCATCGACGACCTCGTAAAAGCCGGTGAGCTTTCCAAGAGCGAGGGGGCCACGCTCGTAAAGGAGTGGGTCTCCAAGGCTGAGGAGAGCACAAAGGACCTGGACGCCAAGATCAAGGACGCGATAGCGGGTGCCTTTGAAAAGCTCAATCTCCCTACCCGGGATGCTTTCGAGAAGCTGGAAAAGAAAGTCGACAACATCTCCTCGAGGCTCAAAAAACTTGAAGGCGGCGGAGGCGGAGGAGAGGCGTAGCCCTCGGCCTTTCAAGATTCCATGTCGCTTTTGGGTTTCTGGAGAAGACATTACCGGGACATCCCCAGGATCAGACAGATAATCATGGTGGCCACCAGGCATGGGTTCGGCCATCTCGTGGAGCAACTGGGCCTGCAGAGGTTTATTTCATTCGGCAGGCGCGTGCTCGCGTTCAAGAAACAGCCGCCGCCCGAACACCGGCGAAGCACGCCGGAACGTCTGCGGCTCATGTTCGAAGAACTGGGACCTTCGTTCATAAAACTCGGCCAGGTCCTCTCGTCGCGGCCTGATATGTTGCCGATGGCGTACGCTCAGGAGCTGTCCAAGCTGACCGATTCCGTTCCCCCTTTCCCTTTCATTGAAGCCAAGGCCATTATCGAGAAAGACTTCGACACGCCGCTTTCCAGCCTTTTCTCCGAGTTTGATCCCGTGCCGATCGCCGCGGCTTCCATAGCCCAGGTCCACAGGGCGCGGGTGATCGACGGTCGAGAGGTCATGGTCAAGGTGCAGCGCCCGCACATCGATCGTACCATAGCACGTGACATCAGCATCCTGCGGGGCATCGCGGAACTGATCGAAGCGTATGTCCCGGAAATGGCGGTTTACAACCCCCGCGGCATTGTCGATGAGTTCGCCCGCACCATCAACCGCGAACTGGACTTTTTCATCGAAGCAACCAACGCCGCCCAACTCAGAAAAAACTTCGATCGCAGCACGGTCCTCTACATTCCCGAGATTTTCCCCGAACTGACGAGCAAACACGTGCTCGTCCTCGAAAAACTGGACGGCATTCGGGTCGACGATTTCGACAGACTTGAACGCGCGGGTTTTGACCGAGCGGAGATTGCACGGAAAGGCGCGGCCGCTTACTTTCAGATGATCCTCAAGGACGGGTTTTTTCACGCCGACCCGCATCCCGGCAATATCTTCGTCCTCCCCGACGGCAGGCTTGGACTCGTGGACTTCGGCATCATGGGGCGGATTACCGAAGAGAACATGGAGTACTTGGCCGACACCATCATAGCTCTGGCGGAGCGCGATTTCGACAAACTCGTTCAACAATACGTGAACTTCGGCTTTGTATCGGAAACGACGGTGGATCTTGAACGGTTTCAGCGCGAGATCAAGGAAGAGCTCGCAGAGTTCCTTGAACCCTATTACGGTATGACGGCCAAGCAGATCGACCTCGGCGCGTATATTGACCGGCTGACCCAGCTTTCAATCCGGTACAAAATGAAAATGCCGCAGACCCTTTACCTTATCGATAAAACTCTGCTCACGCTCGAGGGACTGAACCGGCAGCTCGATCCTGAATTCAGTTTTCTGGAGATCGCAAAACCCTATGTCGCCAGGCTTATTCGCAAAAGGCGGGATCCGCGGAGGGCGTTACGGCTCGCACGAAAAAACGTTCAGGACGTCTACGGCCTCTTCAATGTGCTGCCGCGCCAGTTCCAGGTTTTTTTCAGAAAACTGCTGCGCGACGATATACACGTGAATCTCAGACACGAGGAATTGGGCCGACTTATTCGGGACGTCGATAAAGCGAGCAACCGACTTTCATTCAGCATCCTGACGGCAGCTATTCTTGTCGCTTCGTCGATCGTCGTACACTCGGGCCTCGGCAACAAGCTCTTTGGTTTTCCCGTGCTCGGCCTGATTGGTTACCTTCTTGCAGCTCTGCTCGGCTTCTGGATATTGATCGGAATACTGAGGTCCGGTCAGTTGTAATATACCGATCGGTACGATGTAGTATAAACTTTCGACGCAGGGGAAAGAATGATGAAGGTGATGAACAAGGAATTAAAGTTATTGCTCCGTAGGTGGAAGGATACGAAGAGGTGGGTCAGAAAACACCTGTGGTTGTCATTCGCGAGCGCAACGGTAGCACTCACGATCATGATGCACTTTTATATTGCCCTCTTCGTGCCGCCGTCTCGGGAAAAGGTCTGGAAGGAAATCCAGGTGACCGAGGGAATGAGCTTCAAGGCAATCTCTGCAATGCTTAAACAGGAAGGTATCATACGCTATCAGGGATACTTCGAGATCCTTGGCAGGCTCGAGGGAATCAGCCGGAAAGTGCGGGTGGGTTACTACGGGCTGGGCTCCCATATGAGCATGTGGGAGGTCCTCGATGCTCTGAGAAGCGGCAAGATCATTGAATACCAGGTAATTATTCCGGAAGGATATAATCTTTACCAGATCGGCTATGTTCTCGCCGGAACGCCGCTCATCTCCGATCCCAGGCAGTTCATTGACCTCGTGAAGGACAAGAACTACGTGCACTCCCTGGGCATTGACGCAGATACGCTCGAGGGGTATTTGTTTCCGGATACGTACTATCTGCCGAAAGGCATCAAGCTCGAAGACATCCCCAGAAAGATGGTGCAGCGGTACAAGGCTGTATTCACAGACAGTTACCGGAGCCGGGCCGCGGAGCTTGGGTTTACGGAGCAGCAGATTATAACTCTCGCGTCGATCATCGAGAAAGAAGCCAAGGTGGATTCGGAGCGTAAGTTGATCTCGGCCGTGTATCACAACCGGCTGAAGAAGGGGATGAAGCTCCAGGCCGACCCGACCGCGGTCTATGGTACCAAGGCGTGGGTCACTCAAGTCACGGCCCGGGACCTCAAAAGAAGATCACCGTACAATACCTATCTTCACAAAGGCCTCCCCCCGGGACCTATTGCGAACCCCGGCCAGGGCGCGATCCTCGCCGCGCTGTATCCGGAATCCGTGGATTATCTTTTTTTTGTGGCCCAGGGGGACGGCAGCCACTATTTCTCGAATGATTATCGCGATCATACCAAGGCAGTCGAACGGTATCGAGCGAACAAGAGGCTCGCCCATCGGGCGAAGGCGGAATAGAAATAAATCCGGGCGCTCCGTGGATGTTTGCGTCTGACATCAGGGCCAGGTTCATAGCCTGGCCTTTGTTTTTTTTACGGAAGAAGCGAAAAAGAAAAAAAGTGGAGCGCCATGGCGCGGCTGAAGCCTACTCTTATTGTCTCTGTCTCGGATCAAGGGCATCGCGGATCCCTTCGCCGAGAAGATTGTAGCCGAGGACCGTGATGAGGATGGCGAGGCCGGGAAAGGCCGAGAGCCACCAGGCTATCTCGATATTGTCTTTCCCCGAGGCAAGCAAGCTGCCCCAACTCGGCGTGGGCGGCTGGACACCGAGGCCGAGGAAGCTCAGGCCCGACTCGATAAGGATGGCCCCGCCGACGCCCATGGTCGCTGAAACGAGAATGGGTGAGAGGCCGTTCGGCAGAACGTGCTTCAACATGATGCGGAAATCGTTCGCGCCGAGCGCGCGCGCGGCGATCACGAATTCCCGCTCCTTGATCGACATGAACTCCGCGCGGATGAGACGGGCGGGTTCCATCCAGCTCGTCAGGCCGATAACGATCATGATGTTGACGATGCTCGGCTCGAGGATGGCGATCACGGCCAGCACGAGAAAGATGGTGGGAATGCTCAGCATGATGTCCACGGCCCTCATGATCAGGCTGTCAACGGCGCCGCCGTAGTATCCCGCGATCGATCCCAGGATGACGCCGATGAGCGTGGCTATGCCGACCGCGACGAAGCCCACCTTGAGCGACACCCTCCCTCCCCAGATCATCCGCGAAAGCACGTCCCTGCCGAGATCGTCCGTTCCGAGGGGGTGCGCAAGGCTCGGTCCGATGAGAATATTCTTGATATCGATGGCAGACGGGTCGTAAGGGGAAAGCACAGGCGCTAAGATCGACACGATGAACACGAGCAGCACGAACGCGCCGCCGATTGCGGCGAGGCGGTTTTTGGAAAACTGCCGAATTGACGATAATGCTATGGTAAGCGTGCCGTTCACTGGGACTCCGACGTCGTGAGAAAGCGGATTTTCAGATTGATGAAAACGGTCGTAATTCCCGAATCCGCCCGTTTCTTTATTTCAGTCTCACCCTTGGGTCAGCTACAGCATACCCGATGTCTGCAAAGAAGTTGCCGAGCATGGTGAGTGCCGCGCCCGGCACAAGAATACCCATGGCGAGATTATAGTCTCTCGATAACACCGCTTGATACATAAGCTGACCCATGCCGGGAATGCCGAAGACGGTCTCCATGATCACGCTCCCGCCGATGACGCCGGGAAGCGAGAGGCCGAGGATGGTGATGACCGGCAAAAGCGCATTCCGGAGTGCATGTTTGTAAATCACTTTCCTCTCGGGAAGGCCCTTGGCCCGCGCAGTGCGTACGTAGTCCTGACGCAGAACCTCGAGCATGTTGTTCCTCATGTACCGCGAATATGCAGCAAGGCCGCCGAAAGCCGAAACAAAAACCGGCAGGACCAGGTGCCGCGCCCAATCCATGATCCGGTCCCAGGCCGTAAACCCGGTGACGTCCAGACTCTGGATCCCCGATATGGGGAGAACGCCCCACTGGACGCCAAGCATATAAATGAGCAGCAATGCAAGCCAGAAGGAGGGTGTGGAGAATCCTGCAAAGACAAAGACGGTGGTGAAACGGTCGATGAAGGAGTATTGGTGCGTTGCCGACAAGATGCCGATCGGAATCGCGATCAAAAGAATGATGGCCAGTGACAATACGTTGATAATCAGGGTGATCGGCAGACGTTCGAGGATCTTGTCCTTTACTTTGCGGCCGTCGGCAAAGGCGGTGCCGAAATCGAGCGTGACGAACTTTCCGAGCCACGTGACGTACTGTTTGTAAACGGGTTGGTCGGCTCCGTAGAGCTTTCTGAGCCGCTCGCGGGCCTCGGCGGAGGCCTTGGCGGAAAAGTCCATCTGCGCTTCAGCCGGACCACCCGGAGCAAGGTGCATGACTCCAAAACTGAGCAGGGTGATGCCGAACAGGATGGGTATCATGAGCAGCGTTCGTTTTATGATATACCTAAGCATCGGGAAGGAGACCTCAGCCCGTTACTTTGAACACGAGGTCGAACGGTTTGGCCTGCTGCGAGAGCTTGATGCCGGTGAACTGGCCGCGGCCCGCCTTCTGCACAGGCTGATGGTCGAATTCCATGGCATCCACTTTCTGGGTAAAGTCCGTATTGCTCCCTTTGATATGAACGGTATCGCCGACCGCAAGATCGCCGAACTCCAGCTTGACGGCAGCAATGGAGGTTTTGTCGAAGAACTTGATTATCGACCCGATCCGTTCTTCCATGGCGGTAATAATAGTATAAAACACGAAGGTTTTCAAGGGAAATCAGGATGGGATTCTTTTTCCGGCAGTCTGATAATGCACGTAATCGCGTGATTTAACCTCCTAACCGAATCGTGTGGACCGGCAGGGGACGTCCCCAACAAACAGGTAAGGATGAACAGGAAGAAAATCGAATTGAGACGGATATATAGAGCTTGACAATGATAGGGAGTGTGAGTATTATAGCCCTTGCAGTCGGGGGTTAGAGGTGGAACAATGTGCGGGGCGTGGCGCAGCCCGGTAGCGCGTCTGCTTTGGGAGCAGAAAGTCGGAGGTTCAAATCCTCTCGCCCCGACCAGTTTAAGGCAGTTTTGGGTTCATAGTTTTGAGTTATGAGTTACCGCTTAATCATGATCGGCAACTTTAAAGAACTCAAAACTTAACGCTCAACACTAAAAGCTGAATTATCTGCGCCTGTAGCTCAGGTGGATAGAGCAACAGCCTTCTAAGCTGTGGGTCAGGGGTTCGAATCCCTTCAGGCGCGCCAAGAAAACCAGAAGTTTTCAGTTGACAGTTTTTAGTTTCGAGTTAAACTATGAACTGAAAACTCTGCACTCATGACTGCTTTCATAACGGTGGGCGTAGCTCAGTTGGTAGAGCACAAGGTTGTGGCCCTTGTGGCCGCGGGTTCGAGCCCCGTCGCTCACCCCAAATTTTCATAGAGACGGTCCCGGGGCCGTCTCTATATATGTTTCAGAGGTACCTGCGCCCGTAGCTCAGCTGGATAGAGCGTCGGACTTCGAATCCGAATGCCGCAGGTTCGACTCCTGTCGGGCGCGCCAAATTATAAACAAATTTA
>JAWOJY010000058.1:0-3926 GCA_033854515.1 Nitrospirota bacterium | reverse complement strand
GTCGGCCGTAGCGTGGATAACAACAGACCTTTATATGTCCATATGTGGATGGATAACGCAAGAAAAAAATATAGCTAATTATAGCAAATACGCGACAATCTTCAACTCGAAATTTTGCGACCGCGGCCGCGGTCGAGAATTTACTTGATTTTTCGTGCGTACTGTCCTGATCTTTTTCACGGTCAGGAATACGAGAAGAGCATCAAAGGGCGCGTCGGTAGTAAAACGGCAAGAAAATTTTCACCGCGAAGGCGCAAAGAACCGCGAAGAAAAGCCCCGGATGCATTTGTAAAGCTTTAAAAAAATCTTCGCGACCTCGGCGTGGCCTGTGGCCATCGCGTCTTGGCGGTTCAAAGATCTCGCTTCGGCTTGTCCGGATTAGGAAACTGACCGATATGCTGCTGATGGCGGGATGGGGAAAATGGAGAACGGGCCTCTCTCTTTTTTGGAGAGACGTCAGCTCAGGTCCTTCTGCACACCTCTGAGGCCGGTAACAATGTCCCATACGAGGCATGCGGTAACCGGAGTCTTCGCGCGTTTCGTCCACCATTCATGAATCTCACCCCCGAGAAACTGCCCTGCGAAGAAAGCGCCGAACATGACGGGAAAGGTGGCGAAATGCCAGCCGAGCCCGGACAGAATCCGGAGCGCGATGATGAAGGGCACGGGCAGATGAACCGCGAGAAACCACTGCCGGGAGAATTTTTCAGCGTTTGCCCGCCAGTAGCCGAAGGGTAGATTAAGAACCGCTGCAATGGCTGCTACGCTCAATAAATCCATGGCTTGTCTACCTCTGTGAAGTTCGTGTCGCGTGTTGGCGACACTGTTTTACGGACACATTATAACCAAAAAGTGGAAAATTTGCCACGCTTTTTTGCCGGAGCTTTCAGCGCCTGCTTCATCAGAGAAAAAGCGAAAGAAGGCGATGCAACCCTCTGTCGGGCCGCCGTATACATTGAAATCCCGCTGTCTCTGTCTCACGGCCGCGACGGCGCCGCCCGGAGTTCCTGGACCAACTGCCTTATTTTTTCAGAATCGGGCGCATTGGGCATCAATTGGAGATACTTTTCTAACTCCTTCACGGCCCCGGCCTTGTCTTTCAGGTCGAACGCGAGCACCACGCCGAGGTTTCTGTGCCCGTTAGGATGCTCGGGGTTTATCTTGAGCGCCTTCCTGTACTCTTCGACGGCCTTGTCGGGCATGCCCATGTTCCGGTAGCAGGTCCCCATATCCACTCTCACGTCGACGTTCTTCGGATCGATGGTAAGGGACTTTTGATACGCATCGATCGCCTCTTTGAAACGGCCGGAATCCATCAGGGCGTTCCCGAGATCGGTCCAGGCTCCCTCGCTCTTGGGGGCCTTCGAGGCTGCATCCTGCAGGCTCTTGATATCGAGGGGTGTCGGCAGAACGCCGACGGGAGCGACATACCGGCTTTTCTGCGCCTCGTTCTGATTGCAGCCCGCTGCGGCAATGAACGTCAGCAACAGGACGAAAATCGTTTTCTTCATGTTTTCTCCTTCAACTTCATCATGTTCCCGCACACTCTGGCGGACACCGTGAAACGCATCCTCTATGGTTTGAAGGTCGCGTTACGATTTGATGAACGAACAGCAATAATCGGTCAGTTTTTTCACTTTGAGCTTGAACTTTGAATTACCCGCCGCCTCGAAGGACTGACCGCCCCTGACAGGCCTCCACGCGGTCTCGCCGGGAAGCAATACCTCCAGCTCGCCCGATTGTATTTCCATCAGCTCCTTGTCGCCGGTGTCGAACTCGTATTCGCCGGGAAGCATTACCCCGAGCGTCTTCCTGGAACCGTCACTGAACAGGACCGTTCTGCTTGTCACCTTCCCGTCGAAATAAATATTGGCTTCTCTCACAACCGTCACACCTTTGAATTCCGCCATTTAAATGGTTCTCCTGCGTGAGTGGATTTTGAATATCCGCGCTTCGACTAAACCCGAACAAGCCGGGACCAAAAAGGTGCTGCTTGCATGGAAACGGACAAAGATCAGAGCGCTTGGGGTACAACCCCTCGTGCACCGTAAGTTTTTAACATGGCTCAGCCGTTTTTGTCAACAACAATGACATATTCTAAATGAAACACGGCCTTCTGACGTCAAATGAATTTCCGGATGGACGATCACGGCGGAAAATATCTCTTGATGGTATACTCGTAAAAATACGGAATCGTCACGTACATCAGGACGGCGCGAAGGGAAAAAGCGGCGACGGGCTTATTGACGGCAGCAGAGCGAGTGTTCTGACGAGAGGGAAATCCGTACACGGTCAAGACGCGGCGGGCCCCGGCCACTCGGGACTGCATGCCGTTCTCACGTAGTCCCGCCGCTTTCTGCCGCGTTTATCGTCTCAGCCTGGAGATTGACGTATATATTTTTTAACTCGGTCCAGAATTCGATGTTCGAATTATGTTCGCCGTGCGTACCGGAGACGATCTCGATCCCGGGGAATTCGGTTTCAAGCACATCGAGAAACCGTTTTTTAAAAGGGCAGAGGGCCAGAAAGCAGGAGCTTAAATGAATCGTTTCGACTTTAAATTCGGCCAGCGCCCTTATCCTTCGAAGAGGCTTCTCGAGGCCCACGGCGGTAGGACAGCCCGGACAGTGGGCGATGTCGACGAGTTCGAGCGTTTCGCCCTTGGGATAGACCGCGAACGCGGCCCTTCTATTGCGGAGATCATCCAGGCAGGACTCAGAGCAACAGTCCAGATTCCGCGTGGCGTTCGAGCAGGTAAAAATGCCGATCCTTATCATGCCTTTCCCTCCCCCAAACAACACCTGCTGAAAGCGGACATGACTTTTCATCGCGCTGCAATCATCCGCGCGCACGAGAGTCGACAAATGTCCGCGCTGACTTGCTAAACGATGGAATCCAGGATGATAAAGAGAACATTCTCCGCAAAAAAGACAATCGCGGCCAGAATCGCAAAGACCTTCGCTATTTTTCGTGGAGAAGCATTGAATGCAGCCATGCCCCCCCAGCTGATCAAAAACCACGCCACGGAAAACCACATCATGTTCCACGGGGCCACCCACAGGATGAGCGCTGATATGAATGCGCCGAACACGAGGTAGGGCAGCCAGACGCGCGTTCTGAGCGATCCGCTCTGCGCATCGAACCTTCTGGCCCTGAGCGCCGTAAGCAGGAACACCTGCCACCAGGCTCCGAGAAAAAAGAACATGACGCCGTATCGGTCCATGCGGTGCAGTACCTGCAGAAGCAGGAGAGACCTGTGGGATTCGAGGCTGATGATGGTGAAGAGAAAGATCAACGGTATCAGACCAGCGAATACGAACCCGAACGTGTCGCAGACAAGCGCCCGGGCTGATCCTTTCCCGCACCTGATGCGCTCGTATCGCCCGTTGACGAAAAACTCGATGCCGAGAAACACCGGTACGATGAGATATGCGAATTGCTGGTACCTGTAGCCTTCCATTATGCTGTGTTTCCTCCTGGAACATAAGGCAGATGAACATGAGCCGAGCGAAGATGGGCCCGAGCGTCGTAAACATTCCGGGAGCGGCCTGTCAGCGGGCCGCTTAATTTCACGGAATCATAACCATGAATTTTAATTCTAACCTGAATTGTTGTCAAAGAAAATCATAAGAGAGGCGAAAAAAATCCGGTCAGGGAGTGCAAATTTAAGCTTGCAGATGAACTACTCTTATAATTTGAGAAGCAAAAAAATTTCTTGACATGACACAGCCCGGGAGGCCGACGCGGGGACCGAACATCATGTATTTTGGCTCTTCTGACTTTTGTGTGTGGAATAAGCGCTGATATGGCTTATTTATGCCGAATTAACGCCCCTTCCTTAAGCTCGTTGTCACCTTTCTTGCGTGCCCAAGAAAGGTGACCGAAAGAAGGGCACCCGGCGAAAATCCTTTACGGCATGCTCGGTC
>JAWOJY010000057.1:0-14080 GCA_033854515.1 Nitrospirota bacterium | reverse complement strand
GGGCAAGCATGGGCGCCGTGTTCGTCACGTCCTCGCCAAGAACCAACACCGCGTCTGCTGACTCCACCTCGTGGAGCGACGGGGTTCGCGCGCGGCCTTTTCTCAGGATGTCGACGATAGCGGACACGAGACGGTGTTCCTTATCGGACATCCCTGAATAAAAGCGATCGGGTCCGACGAGCATGCGGAGCGCAAAGTTGGCCTCGAGCGATGCGCGGGGTGAGCCGATGCCGATGACGCCGGCGTCCCCGGAAATGATGCCGGCTATGCGCGTGAGCGCGGCTTCTCCCGTCGCGGGCTCAGAAATGTTCTTCGCCCTGTCGCGCAGCAGCGGCTGCCGAAGCCTTTTGTCGCTGTTCACGAATTCGTAGCCGTATCGGCCCCGGTCGCACAGGAAGTAGCCGTTCACCTCTCCGTTATAGCGGTTCCGTATCCTCCGCAGCATGCCGTAGCGCTCGCCTGGGATGGTGTTGCAGCCGAGTCCGCAGTGGACGCACAGGGAAGGAGCCGTTTGCATGTCCCACGTGCGCGTGTAATGCCTCTTGAGGGTCTTGTCCGTGAACACTCCCGTGGGGCACACCTCCACGAGGTTGCCGCTGAACTCGTTGTTCAGAACGCCGTCCTCGTGCCTGCCGAAAAAGACGGTGTTGTGCAGCATGAAGGCGCCGAAATCGCGGCCGCCGGCGTAATCATTGTAGAACCGCACGCAGCGGTAGCACTGGATGCACCGGTTCATTTCGTGGTTCACCAGCGGACCGAGGTCCTGGTTGCGGAAGGTGCGCTTCTTCCCGCGGAACCTGCGATAGGCGTGGCCGGTCATCACCGTCATGTCCTGAAGGTGGCACTCTCCGCCCTCGTCGCATACCGGGCAGTCGTGGGGATGGTTCACCATCATCCATTCGATGACGCGGGCCCGGAACTCCCTTACTTCGGGATCGTCGATCGAGAGACGGGTGCCCTCAGCCGCGGGCGTCATGCAGGACATGACAATCCTGCCGCGCGCGTCCTTCTCGTCCCTGAAGATCTTCACCGCGCACTGCCTGCAAGCGCCCACGGAATGCATGGCCGGATGCCAGCAGAAATAGGGTACGTCGAAGCCGAGCGACAGGCAGGCGTCGAGCAGGCTCTGGCCGTCTTTCACCTGGTACGGTTTATTGTCGATATAAATCGTTGCCATCTTTTGAATTTCGAATCTTGAATTTTAGCGAGGCTCAGCCTCAGACCGATAATCTTGCTTGCCAGCCTGCAAGCCTGCAGGCTTACAAGCCGGATAGTATTGCAAAACTTGACTCAAAATTAAAGATCTCGGTCTATAAAGTATTTAAATTCTATATCCCCGGGATGTCGATTACTTCCACGGGCACCTCTTCTCCCGTATGTGCCGTTCGAAGTCCGCCTGAAAATACTTGAGCCCGCTCTGGAGCGGCTCCACGGCCCCGGGGGCCAGCGCGCAATAGGTGAGCCCCGGTCCCAGGAACTTCGCGTGCTTCGCCAGTGTGTCCAGGTCTTCCTCTTTTCCCTTTCCGTCCTCGATATCGGCGAGCACCTGCACGATGAACTGGAGCCCTCCCCAGCAGGGAGTGCACCAGCCGCAGGACTCCCTCGCGAAAAAACGTTCGAGGTTCAGCAGTGCGCCCACAGGGCAGAGCGTGTCGTCGATGACGATCATGGTCCCCGTCCCCATCCTGCTGCCCACTTTCGGGACCGAGTCGAAATCCATTTTCACGTCGAGATGCTCTTCGAGCAGAAATTCCGTTGACGCGCCGCCGGGAATGACGGCGCGGAATTTGAAGCCTTCCCGCATCCCCCCCGCGTGTTCTTCGAGTATCTCCCGCGCCGTGGTCCCCATAGGGAGTTCCCAGAGACCGGGCCGCTTCACCTTTCCGCTCACGCCGTAGATCTTCGTGCCGCCTATTCCCGGGCTGCGGCTCAAGCCGTTGAACCATTCAGCCCCGCGGTTGATGATGTGGAGCACATTGAGCAGGGTTTCCACGTTGTTCACGACTGAGGGCTTGCCCCACAGGCCCACGGTCTGGGGAAAGGGCGGTTTCGTGCGGGGATTGGCGCGCTTTCCCGCAAGGGCGTTCAAAAGACCGGTCTCTTCCCCGCACATGTAACGGCCGGCGCTCGTGTGTACGTAAAGCTCCAGGCTGTAGCCGCTGCCGAGAATATTTTTGCCGAGATAACCCGCCGCATAGGCGTCGGCTACGGCCTGCCGCAATCGCTTTGCCGCGAGCGTATACTCGGCGCGAAGGAAAATATAGGCTATGTCCGCCTGTATGGCATAGGCGCTCGTGACGACTGCCTCGACCATCTGGTGGGGGCCGCCTTCGAGGAGCATGCGGTCCTTGAACGTGCCCGGCTCCATCTCGTCGCCGTTCACGAGGAGATACTTCGGCCGCGGCGCGTCGGCCCCCATGGGCACGAAGCTCCATTTCTGCCCCGTGGGAAAACCCGCGCCGCCCCTGCCGCGCAGGTTGGACGCCTTCACGGCGTTTTGTACGTCCTGGGGAGACATCTTGAGCGCCTTGCGCGCGGCCTCGTAGCCGCCGGCCTGTTCATATTCCTTGAGCCCCAGGGGCTCCCTGTCCGGCCGTATGAGTTGTGTAAGCGGACGTTCCATGCGAACCTTTCCCTATCGCAAGTCAGCGCCGATGTCACGAGTGAAGACGGCGGTCCCTTGAGCGAAAGACGCGCCCAGGAGAGGAGCGCCTGAACAACGCCTTAATAAATAAACCGATTTCGTTGTATTGCCTTCGGCGCACCGCTCGGCGATGCCACGTTGTCAGCGCGATTGCGCGTCCGAGCGAGAGGGCTGCCGTCCCTTTCACCAAATCCGGTAATGAGCCATCTTTATTTGTATCTCCCGAGAATCTCGTCGATCTTCTCGGCGTTCAGGTCTCCGTGCAGTTGCTCGTCGATCATCATTGCCGGCGCATGGTCGCATGCGCCGAGGCACGGAGCAGGCAAAAGAGTAAACCGGCCGTCCGACGTCGTTTCCCCGAAGGCGATGCCCAGGCGCGCGGACAGGTGGCCGTACAGACGCTCATATCCCATGACCCAGCAACTGATGGAATCGCAGAGCAGGATCACGTGTCTGCCAACGGGCCTGCGGAAGAGGAGGTTATAAAAGGTGGCCACCCCGTCCAGTTCGTCGACCGTCATCCCGAGCATCTCAGAAACTTCCCGGAGCGCTTCGTCGGATATCCAGCCCTGGTAACGCTGGACCACCTTCAACGCCTCGACGCAGGCTGCGCGTTTGTGTTCGTAGCGCCGCAGTTCCTCTTCTATCTCGGTTCTCTCTTTTTCACTCAGCATACCAGTCTGTCCGTGTCAAATGCTTCCCCTATTCCGTCTTCCTCACCGGTCGATGTCGGCAAGAATGAAATCGATGCTTCCGAGTATGGCGATGAGGTCGGAGACCATGAGCCCCCGGCAGAGCACCGGCAGCATCTGCATGTGCGGGAACGAGGGCGTGCGGATGCGCACGCGGTAGGGCACCGTGCTCCCGTCGCTCACCAGGTAATAGCCGTTGTTGCCCTTACTTGCCTCGGTGTGGACAAGCGCTTCGCCCGCAGGGATGACCGGGCCCCAGCTCACGCTCAGGAAATGGTGGATGAGCGTCTCAATGTCGTGCATGGTCCGCTCCTTGAGCGGGGGCGTTGCCAGGTGGTGGAGCGACTTGTACGGCCCCAAAGGCATGTTATTGAGGCACTGTTCGACGATGCGGAGGCTCTGACGCATCTCCTCGACGCGCACCACTCCCCTGTCGTAGGAATCGCCGTTCTGCGCCGTCGGGATGTCGAACTCGAACTGGTCGTAGCCGGCGTAGGGACGCTTCTTGCGGAAGTCCCACTCGAACCCGCAGGCGCGCAGCCCCGGGCCCGTCACTCCCCATTCGATCGCCTCATCGAGTGTATAAGCGCCGATGCCTTTTGTGCGCGCCTTGAAAATCCTGTTCTGCATGACGATCTTGTCGTATTCTTTAAGGCGTGAAGGCAGGTACGTGATGAAGTCGCGGATGAGGCCGTCCCAGCCTTTCGGGAGGTCCTGGGCCACGCCGCCGATCCGGAACCACTCGGGATGCATCCGGCCTCCCATGATCGCCTCGACGATGTGGAAGATGCGTTCCCGGTCGTTGAAGGTGAAGAACACCGGCGACAGCGACCCCACGTCCTGGGCAAAGGTGCCGTACCACACGAGATGGCTTTCGATGCGGAACAGCTCGGCCATCATGATGCGGATCACCCGTGCCCTGTCCGGCACGTCGATCCCCGCAAGTTTCTCCACCGCCGAGACGTAGGCGAGGTTGTTCAGCACGCCCCCGAGGTAGTCGATGCGGTCGGTATAGGGAATGAAGGTATGCCACGACTGACGCTCTCCCATCTTCTCCGCGGCGCGGTGGTGATATCCTATGTCGGGAACGGCGTCGACAATTTCTTCGCCGTCCAGTTCGAGCATGATACGCAGCAGGCCGTGGGTGCCCGGGTGATGGGGCCCGAAATTAAGAAAAATGAAGTCCGTGTCCTCACCCCGTCGTTTCATGCCCCAGTCCTCGGGGCGGAACTTGAGCGCCATTTGCTCGGCTTCTTCTTTTTCCTCGGGAAGGCGGAACGGCTCCATGTCCGTGGCGCGGGCGGGGTGGTCCTTGCGCAGGGGATGGCCTTTCCAGGTCGGCGGCATGAGGATGCGCCTGAGACGCGGATGGCCTTCGAAGGTGATCCCGAACATGTCCCAGACCTCGCGCTCATACCAGTTGGCGGAAGGCCAGATATGGACGATGCTCGGCAACGTCCGAAAACTTTCGGTGAGCGGGACTTTGAGACGCACGTCCTGGTTGCGATCGAACGATAAAAGATGATAGACCACGGTAAAATCGCTCTCCGGCTGTCCCTGCCGGTTGGCGCGCACGCGCTCGTCTATCGCGGTGAGGTCGTAGAGCATCCTGTAAGGCTTCTCCGCCTCCACCTTGAGGTAGCTCAGCACATCGCACACTTTTTCCGAAGAAACCCAGAGGGTGGGAATGTCGTCCTTCGTGGTCTGGGGAGTGACAGCTGCGTCGCCGAACCGGATTTTAAGTTCTTCGATGATGTTCGCGGCATCGTTCATAAGAGATTCATCAGACTTCATCGGGAGACCGGAGAATGGTTGCCTTCTGTCGTTCGGCCCTCTTCATGTCGCGCATGGACGGCATCTCGGGTTTCACTATGCCCTGCGGCCCGGCGACCCAGCTCAGCGGCCGTTTTTCCTTTCCCACGGCCCGCTGGAGAAGAATCAGTCCCTCTACGAAGGCATCGGGACGCGGCGGGCAGCCCGGCACGTACACGTCCACGGGAAGAAACTTGTCCACGCCCTGGACAACGCTGTAGATGTCGTACATGCCGCCGGAGTTCGCGCAGGACCCCATGGAGATCACCCATCGCGGCTCCATCATCTGCTCGTACAGACGTTTGATGACCGGCGCGATCTTGATGAAGACGGTGCCGGCAATGATAATGAGGTCTGCTTCACGGGGCGTTCCGCGAAGCACCTCGGCCCCGAAGCGGGCGATGTCGTACCTGCTCGTGATGCTCGTCGCCATCTCCACAAAGCAGCAGGAAAGTCCGAAGTTGAAAGGCCACATGGAGTTCTTGCGGCTCCAGGCAACAAGATCTTCGAGTCTGGTCAATAGAACGCTCCGGCTCACGGCCTCCTCAACGGACCCGTCCGGCTCGCCCGGTTTCGTCAACGACCATTTCATACGTAGCGTTTCCTCAAATCAGTCACTGGAAATAAAATTCTACCCAAAATGGAAACAATTTTTCACCACGAAGGCACGAAGGTCACGAAGTTCACAGAGAAATCGATCGATTTTCTTCGTGTCTTGGTGTCTTTGTGGTGGGCTTTTGATTCCGGCCTGTCCCGCTTGCGGGGCTTGTCCGGATCAGGTTCTCCTTGGCTTCCTGGGCGTCCCCCACTCCAGCGCGCCCGTCCGCCAGAGATAGACGAGCACGGCCACGAGGATCCCGATGAACACGACGATCTCGATATACCCCGCCCACCCCGTCTCTCTCAGGGCGACAGCCCAGGCAAAAATAAATATGGCTTCCAGGTCGAAGATGACGAAGAACATCGCAATGAGATAATACTTGACGTCGAAGCGGACCTGTGCCGTGCCGGTCGAGACAATGCCCGATTCATAGGGTTCTCCCGTCGCCCGCTCCATGTGCCTTTGCCCCAGGACATAGGAAAGCGTTATCATCACCGCCACGAGCGCAACGGAAACGGCAAAATACACTGCCAGGGGCCAGAGCGTAATGGTTTGCGGAGACTGCGCCTCCATACGGTTTGCTCCTGAAATTGGTCTGCAAAAGCTCGAAAAAAAAACGATGCAAGACAAGGGCTTAACTGCTTGTTTGTGGCTTGATATTGTTAGTATAGCACATACGAATTATTTCAGAAAGCGTGGGGCGGTTTTCAAAAAAGTTTTATTGAGGTTATGTCGAGGTTCGCCCCGGCCTTGACATGCTCGACGAATTGTCTTATTCTGAATCTGTGCTTTGGAGCAAGAAGATGATGAAGACAGGATGCTACATTATAATATACGGCCTTTTCATACTGGCCCTTCTCGTCGGCCGCACATATGCCGGCGAAACGAGGGAGATAGAGTTCATCGACGGGAGCATGATCTCGGCCGAAATCCTTTCCCTTCATGACGGCGTGTACACGCTCAAGTCCGCGAGCCTGGGGACCATAAAAGTGGAGGAATCGAAAATCCGCGCGATTCGCATGAAGGCTCAGGAAAAAGCTTCTGGGCCGGACAGCCAGCCCTTACAAAACCCCGATATGGCGGGGCAGGTAAAATCCCTCCAGGACAAAATGACGGGCAACCAGGAGATCATGGACATGATCCGCAGTCTCAAGGACGATCCTGATTTCCGGAAAGTCATGGAAGATCCCGAGATCATGAAATCGGTGGAGTCCGGCGATATCGGCTCCCTCCTGGCGAACCCGCGGTTCTTGAACCTGCTGAACAATGCAAAAGTGAAGGAAATAGAGAAAAAAGTAAAAGAATAAAACCGGCGTGTATCATCCCGGCCCCCTTCCCGCGCTTCTCAAGCCCTGGAAAACATATTGACAGCGACCCGTGTTACAGGTACTATCGTAAAAATTTCAGAGGTATTTCTATGCCCGTAACCTACAAAGACGCAGGCGTCGACATAGACGCCGGCGACCTCTTCGTCCGGAAGATAAAACCTTACGTCAAGTCCACATTCAGGCCCGAAGTCCTGACGGACATCGGCGGCTTCGGCGGACTGTTTGCGCTCAAGAAATACCGGGACCCCGTCCTCGTATCGGGAACCGACGGCGTCGGCACCAAGCTCAAGATCGCCTTTCTTACGAACAGGCACGACACGGTCGGCATCGATCTCGTGGCCATGTGCGTGAACGACATCATCGTCCAGGGCGCGGAGCCGCTTTTTTTCCTCGACTACTTTGCCACCGGGAAACTCAAGCCCCGCGAGCACGCGGACATCGTCAAGGGCATCGCGAAGGGATGCAGGCAGGCCGGCTGCGCGCTCATCGGCGGAGAGACGGCGGAAATGCCGTCGTTCTACGGAGAAGACGAATACGACCTGGCCGGATTTGCCGTGGGCGTGGTGGAGAAAAAGAAAATCGTCGACGGGTCGAAAATCAGGCCCGGCGACCGTCTCGTGGGCCTGTCGTCATCGGGCCTGCACAGCAACGGTTATTCGCTCGTGCGCAAGGTCCTGCTCGAGACCTCGGGGCTCACGGTGAACGACGTTCTGCCGGAACTCGGCAAACCGCTCGGCGAGGTGCTCCTTACGCCCACGAGGATCTACGCAAGAACCGTCATGGCCTTGATGAAAGAGTTCGACATACGCGGCATGGCGCACATTACGGGAGGAGGCATAACCGAAAACCTCCCCCGTGTGCTGCCCAGAGGCGCGCAGGCGCTGGTGCGGAAGGGCACATGGAGCGTGCATCCGATATTCGGCCTCATCCAGCAGAAGGCCGGTGTGGACGACGACGAGATGTACCGCGACTTCAACATGGGCATCGGCATGATTCTCGTGGTGCCGGAAAAGCAGGCGGACGCGGTGCTCAGGAAAGCCAAAAAGCTCGGGGAAAAAGCATATCACATCGGTGAGATCGTAAAGGGAAAACGGATTGTAAAGTACGAAGAAAGCTAGGGGCCAGGGTCCAGTCGCCGGGGGGCGGGCTTGATTCTTGACCCTTGCCCCTGGACCCATGACCCTTTCGCGAGGTCTTTCATGAAAAAGATAAAACTCGGCGTCCTCGTTTCCGGCAGGGGCTCGAACCTCCAGGCGATCATCGACAACGTCGAGAAAGGGGAACTGAACGCGGTAGTCGCAATCGTGATAAGCGATCAGGCCGACGCCTACGCCCTGGAGCGGGCGCGAAAGCACAAGATCGCCGCCGTCCACGTGGACCCGAAGAAACACGAGACCCGTGAGGCCTACGACGCGACGCTCGTGGAGGAACTCAGAAAGCGGGATGTAGACCTCGTCTGCCTTGCCGGCTTCATGCGCATCATCATGCCTGTGCTTATCAAGTCCTTTCAGAACCGGATCATGAACATCCACCCCTCGCTCCTTCCCGCTTTCCCGGGACTCCATGTTCAGAAGAAGGCCCTGAATTACGGGGTAAAATTTTCAGGATGCACCGTGCACTTCGTCGACGAGGGCATGGACACCGGCCCCATCATTATCCAGGCCGCGGTGCCCGTCCTCGACAGCGATACCGAGGACAGCCTCTCCGAGCGCATCCTCAGTCAGGAGCACAAGATCTATACCCGCGCCATTCAGCTCTTTGCCGAGGGAAGATTGAGGATAGAGGGCAGGAGGGTTCTCGTTACCGGAGGAGAGAACAAAGGCGACGGCTTTCTCATGAATCCGCCGTAAAACAGGAAGCATAAATTCCCGCACAGCATCATACGGGAAATGATTGTGACCAGGCATCGGATCACTTCAGCTGTCCAGGACTTCTCTGATTTTCCTCAACAGATCGGAGGGAGAAGCAGGCTTCGAGATGAAGTGCAATCCCGGATCGAGGATGCCTTTTTTCTGAATGATATCCGCCGTGTAACCGCTCATAAAAAGTGCTTTAACGGCGGGTCGTATATTCCTTATTTCCTCGTATGCTTCCTTGCCGTTCTTCCCAGGCATGATCACGTCGAGAAGAAGAAGCCGTATCCTGTCCCTGTTTTCCCCGAATTTCTCCACCGCGTCTTCTCCGTCTACGGCCTCTATCACCGTGTATCCCCATTCACTGAGCAGCGCGAGAGTGGTTTTTCTCACCTCAACATCGTCTTCGGCAATGAGCACCGTCTCGTTTCCGCCTACAGGGCCCCGGCCCCCGTCGCGTTCCAACTTTTCGAATCCGTGCCTGGCCGCCGGAAGGTATATCTTGAACGTTGTTCCCTTCCCCGGTTCGCTGTACACGTCGATGTACCCGTTGTGTTGCTTGATGATGCCGTAGACGATCGAAAGGCCGAGACCCGTTCCCTTCCCGAACTCTTTGGTCGTAAAGAACGGTTCGAAAATCCTTTTCGCCGTCTTGTCGTCCATTCCCACGCCGTCATCGGTAACAGAGAGGAGCACATATCTGCCCGGCTTCCCGAAACCGTGCGTCCGCGCAAACTCATGGTCCAGTTCCACCGGACCGGTTTCGATGCTGAGCCGGCCCCCCTCGGGCATGGCGTCCCGCGCATTCGTAGCGAGGTTCATCAGCACCTGCTCGATCTGGCCGGCGTCTGCTATAACAGCCTCAGCTCTGTCCGCAAGCACGGTCATGAATTCGACCTCCTCGCCGGTAAGTTTCAAGAGCAGCGGTTCGACCCTCTTTACGATCTCGCCGAGATTCACCGGCGAGGGTGTTATGATCTGCTTCCTGCTGAAGGCAAGGAGGCTCTGCGTGAGATGAGCACCCCGTTCGGTCGAAGAAAGGATCTGATCCACATACATCCTGAGGGGGTCGTTCTCCGCCATCTTCGTCCTCAAAATATAGATGTAGCTCATGATTGCGCTCAGGATGTTGTTAAAATCATGGGCAATGCCGCCCGTCAACTGGCCCACCGCTTCCATCTTTTGAGCGTGCCGGAGCTGCTGTTCGAGCCTGCGCTCCGAGGTGACGTCCCTGAGTATTCCCCGGTATGCCACGATGGTTCCGTTTTCATCGTACACTGCCGTGGCAGTAATGAGAGCGTCGAGCGTTTCGCCGTCTTTCCTTCGGAGCCTGACGGGGTAATCTTTGATATAGCCCTGACCTTCCATCGCCCGCTTGAACTCTTCCCGGTACCGGGCGTTGACGTAAAGGTCCCTTCCGATATCGGATTTGACGATTTCGTCCTTTGAAGAGTATCCGAACAGCTCGACGCCGGCCGGGTTGATGTCGATGAACATTCCCTCGGGGGTGCTGAAAAAGATAACGTCCTTCGACTCCTCGAACAGGGTACGGTATTTCTTTTCCGATTCCCGGAGCGCTTCCTCGGCCCGCTTGCGCCCGGTGATATCCAAAAACGTGATCACCGCGCCCGTCGTTTGTTCTCCCTCCCTGATGGGTGTCGTGGTATAGGCGACCGGAAAACTCCGGCCGTCCTTTCTCCAGAACACCTCGCTGTCCACATGGTGAATTTCTCCGTCAAGCAGCGTCGCGTAGATGGGCCGATCTGTCCCCCCGGACCGGACCTCGCCGGGGAGGGGACGGTACCAGGTCTCATGAAGTGGCTGGCCGATGAGTTCATCGTGACCGTATCCGAGCATCCTCGCAGCGGCCGGATTAACGAATGTGTGCCTGCCCTCAAGGTCGAGTCCGACGATACCTTCGCCTGCCGATTGCAGGATCAGAAGATTTTGCTGCCTGAGCCGTTCGAGGTGTTCGGCGGATTCGTTGAGGGCGCAGTCCTGCTCGTGAAGTTTTACCGACGCGTGATTCAGGGCGGACATGAGCTGTTCTATTTCGACGGAACTCCTGTCGACCTCTATCCGCTCTCCCTTACGTTCATTCAGACGCTTGGCAAATTCCGTCACCCGCCCGACGGCACGGATGTGGCGGCTCAGAAAGAACAAGAGAAGGGCGATACTCACGACAACGACGGCGATGCCGTTTGCCAGCGAATCTTTCCAGACGCGCCTATGGAGGTCCGTCATAACATGCAGGCTGTACTCCATCTTCACCCATCCGAAAAGCGTCCCTTCCGATACGGGGTACCAGAGCACGATCCTGTCCCTGCCGGTCGTGATCCTCGGTTTGCCGTCCCCGGGAGGATTCAGTCTCGCCGGCGAATAGTCCACCCGGGCCCCGGAGTTCGGCCGGCGTTCCACGCGGCTCAGCACGACGCCGCGTTCATCGGTTACGGAGATCGACAGTACGTCGGGGAATTCCGCTGTCTTCATGAGAAGCGCTTCTATGGAAACGAAGTCCTGGGTGAGCAGGTAATTGACGCTGAGGTCGGCCACGTTTTTCGCTATGACGAACGACTGGTTTTTTATGGCAAGCGTGAGGTTTTCCGACTGCGTCCTGGTCGTTTTCCAGGCGTACAATCCGATCGTTGCAATCAGGAGGACGGATACGATGACGCCGACCTGGAGATGAAGCCGTCTGGGGAAAAAGCCGTTGAATCGTTGAAGTTTCATGGTCCCTTAATCCCCGTCCTTGACCTCGAATTTTTCGAGGTCGAGTTTTTCAAGAGGCAGATAGTCATTCTTATAATCGGCCCGGATGGGACGCGCAATCTCCACGGTCTTGAGCAGCGCCCGTGCCAGTTTGTCACGGGCAAGGTTCAGCACGGCCCTCGTCACCGCCTCTCGAACCTGAGCGGGCACGCGGGGATGGGCGCAGAGGGGATGAGATGCGACCGGGGGCGTCCGGTAGATAATCCGAAGCTCATTCCGGAGCTCGGATGTTTCTTTGGCAAAGGTTTTGTTTATGCCGCCGCCGGCGGCCGGCAAGCCAAGGATGACATGCCGGTACACATTGCAGTGCGTCCCGACATATTTTGGTTCGAATGTCACTTTTTCCCTGTTGACAAGGAGCGCCCGCATATAGAGCGACGCGGCGAAGGCGTTCGGCGAAGGAAACGCCAGTACCGTGCCGTCAAGGTCTTTTACCCTACGGAACGGCGAATCCTTGCGCACGACGAGGATTCCGATCAGCCGGTTCACGGAGTCGCGGACCAGGGGGATATAGCCCTGGGCCTTATTGGCCATAATCGCATGGTAGGGGTTCAGGTAGACGAAATCGGGACCTCCCTTCAGGAAATCCTCTTCGAAATCGGGGATGGATTTGTAAAATTTGAGTTCCAGCTTGAGACCCGCGTCATGAGAAAGGCGTTCGACGAGAGGGCCCCAGTCGTGTTTAATTGTCGAAGGCGGAAACTGTGGTACGATTGCAAGGGTGTAGACTTTCTCAACTGCGGCCGAGAGCGACGGCATGCACAGCAGGCTGAGCAGCATAAGGAGGAAACCGGTCAAAAGACGGATCATCCTGTCTGTAGAAGAGACGGCATTACTCCGTTTCATACAACCTTCCTGCGGCGGATATTGGACAAGTTCAAAGACCCTCATCGGTCTCGGGTCCGTTCATCTCCATTGGTCGCTACGAAGATCCCCTCAGAGGGCTGCGCACATTGTCGCCGGCAATTATACCAAAATTATTACAAAAAACAAATAAAATCTATCTTGTCTCTTTATTCATCGAGTGCCCGGCGGCAGAAAAATTTCGGATATCACATGAATTCTCGGATGCTTGTTTAGAAAGTCAATTCTAACAGTATCTTGCAATTCGCTCAACATATAAATATTCATGTTTGAGGACTTTTCGGTCAATTACCTCCAGACTGAGAAAAGAGTATTTTGGGGGGTATTCGGTCAGAACTTCAGAAAGTACCATGCACTATATGCTTCCGGTTACTTCGTTGCCGCCTTTCATTGTTTGGCAGACAGCCCTCAATCTCCTTAATTCTTTCTATTATTTTTTTGCATATTCTCTATACTTTTTCAATTTCTTTAAATTAGCACTTTGACGGCTGTAGTACTTTTTGAAATTCTGCTTATGGACATCTGGTATTGGTGCATCGCCAAATCGATTGCTGCCATGTTATAATAAAATCTAGAACCTTGCGAAGATGAAGTTGACAGGAATTAAACCTTCGGACGTGAAGAAGCTACTTGGCCGTTGTAATATCCAAACAGACACAAAAATAAAGTGAAGATATGTGTGTAATTGCATGATGTTAATCGGACGGGTTCATTTGAAGGCGAACTGATGATATCGGCGTTCTGGAAACAGCTATCTATTATAATTTGCATAACAATCTTCGCAGGAGTCGCTAAAGCTCAGGACTCAGTACTTCATGGCGCGATACCAGCGAACGCGATAGGCGTCTCCGGCAGATCGGCTGATGTCGGCACAAACGAACTGGGCATTTGGGCGGGATATTCAGGATACAATTCAACGCTGATCGGCCGTACCACAAACCGTTCCCTCTTTGAGTTCAATATTCAGTATGCGCACGTGTTTGAAACGAGCAACACCTGGGCGTTGAAATACACGGCCGAAATCGTTCCTGTGGCAATCGTCAGACAGCCTCACCAGGGCGTAATAAATGGAAATACTGTGGATTTGCCTGGCAGCAAGCAAAGAATCTACGGCATCGGCGTTGCTCCAGTCGGGTTGCAGATGAACTTCCGGCGAGGTCAGGTGTTGCAGCCTTATATTAATGGGTCGGCTGGGATTCTGTACTTTGAAGACAAAGTTCCAGTGGCAGATTCATCAAGATTCAACTTCGCGTTAGGGGTGGGGGCGGGAGTCCAAATCTGGTATCTTGAGAATCAATCAATCCGCCTCGGTTACAAGTATTATCACATCTCCAACGGCTACACAGCTCCGCACAATCCAGGTATGGATTCGAATCTGTTCTACATAGGATATGCATGGAGCTGGAGATAATGAGCGCAGGACATAGGTGAGAGCGTAGCCGTATCGACAGAATATAACTTCCTCTTTTAATGCAGTGTGCCTACGAAGCAAAACCTCCTGCCACCACAACCACTCA
>JAWOJY010000056.1:0-10791 GCA_033854515.1 Nitrospirota bacterium | reverse complement strand
TTTCTCACCGGGGGGCGCGATATCGACAGGTTTAATGAATTCTCCATTGACCCGCATCTTCTTGATGGAAACAGACTTGATGTTTCCTGCGTCGAGCTGTTCCGTAAACTGCGTGTAGGTAATGCCGTGTCGCTCAGGCCCGCCGGGCGTGAAAAATTGGGCCCAAAAATAGAAAATGATAAGAAACATCAACAGGGCCACAAGAAGTCTCCATTGGGGGGATTTCATTTTGTCTGTATTAACGGCAGGCTTGTTATCCATAACTTAATTTTATCATGGGAAAAACAAAAAAACCGTTTCACCGCTGCATTCGCGTTTGACGCTGTTGATACGACTATTATCGTACGTCGTTCGGCCGACAATTATCAGGATTTCTCATTAAAATAAACGGAGGATGGAATCGTGCGTGCGTACGCTCACGTGCCGATACTTGGCGTCAGCACAGGGCGATTCTGCTTGTTCCTGAAGCATGTGCACTAAATTGTTCAGAAAGGCACGCTGAAGTGCGTCTATCGCTCAAGGGCCTCGTGCTGTGCCTTTATTTAATTTGGGGAAAGTCCCTCCTTTCCTGCTGTTGCATTTCCCGTCGACGGCGTGTTATAGTAAATTTGTTATGAAGAGTTTCAAGAACATTCTCCTGCCTGTTATCAGCGAGATCCGGACAGAACAGAAAACAGTAGAAGTGAGCGAGCTCTGGGGGGCCTCGAAGGCCCTTTTTTTATTCGGTCTGTGGCTCGAGACGTCGCGGCCGGTAGTCATCGTGACCGCTAACGAAGACGATGCCGGGACGCTGCTCGAAGATATCAGGTTTTTTGCCGGCACCAGGGCTTTTTTCACCACTGAGGACACGGAGAAAAGCGAGACGAAAAAATTTGACACGTACTCGCCGCACATGCTCGCGTTTCCGGACTGGGGCATCCTCCCCTTTGAGGCGGACTCTCCCGACAGCCGCACGGTGGGCGAGCGCATGCGCTTTCTCTGCAGCCTGATCTCGGGCGATCCCGGCATCTATGTGGCGCCGGTCACGAGCCTGATGCAGAAGCTTCCTCCCCGGGACCTGTTCGCCGGTTCGGTAGTGACCATTTCATCGTCGACGCAGATCGGCCCCGATAACCTCATTGAGTCGCTCCTGTCGACGGGCTACGAATCCGCTTCCGTTGTGACGCGCGTGGGTGAGTTCAGCAGGCGGGGCGGCATCGTCGATTTCTTCTCACCCCTGCGGCAAAATCCGGTCCGTCTGGAGTTCTTCGGGGACAGCATCGAATCCATGCGCGAGTTCGACCCCGAGAGCCAGCGATCGATTGGCGAGATTCGCGAGGCCGTGGTGCTTCCCGTGCGGGAACTGATTATCGACCAAAAAGTCATCGAGCGGTTCGCAAACCGCGTTGACGACGAGTCGCTTGTCGATCAGATCCGGCAGGGAGTTCTGCCGCCGGGAGGAGAGTTTCTCGCCCCCTTTTTCTATAATATGGAAAGCCTGTTCCACTACCTTCCTGATGACAGTCTCATAGTCCTGGTCGAGCCCGATGATATCCATAAGGTGATCGAAGAGCAGAGCGCAAAAATAGACACGGGACGCGAAGAAGAAAGGTCACAGGGCCGGCGTCTGCCCGAGACGTGGGAGATGTATCTCGACAAGAAGGGAATTGATGCCGGACTGTCGGATTTTCCCGTGATCCGTATCAGCCTGCTCGCAAGCAGCGCCCGGACATTTCGTATGGACACAAAGTCCACGGCATGGCTCGGCGTAAAAGTCACGAAGGCGCTTGACCGGGAGCAGGCGGGCGCCGGTGCGCACGCTGAGGGAACGATTTCCGGCCTTGTCGATAAGCTCAAGACCTGGAGGGAGTCGAACCGGATCTCGATCGTCTGCGGCACCGACGAATCCTGTTCGCGGCTCAAGGGCCTGTTCATGGAGTACGGGCTGGGCTTAAGCCCGGAGTCGGTCCTGCCGGAGCAGTATCACGGCGCGTGGCCTGTCACGGTCTCGACGGGCAGGCTTTCCGAGGGATTTTCATGGCCGGAGCTTGAGATGATCTTCATCACCGAGGAGGAGATCTTCGGCAGGAAGGTCCATCGTCCTCCCGCGCCGAAATCGAAAGTCGCGCCGTTCCTCTCCACCTTTAAAGAACTCAAACCCGGCGATTACGTCGTCCATACCGATTACGGCGTGGGCGAATACCAGGGACTCACGCACATCAGCGTCGACGGGTTCGAGACAGACTTCCTTACGCTCCGATACGAGCCGGACGCGAAACTCTACGTGCCGCTCTACAGCCTCGACAAGGTGCAGAAGTACGTCGGCGCCGACGGAAGTACGCCCAGGCTCGACCGTCTGGGCGCGCCCACATGGGCGAAAACCAAAGAAAAGGTCAAGAAGGATATCCTCGAGATGGCGCGGCAGCTTATCGCCGTGTATGCGGCGCGCGAGGCAATGGAACGATCGCCGTTCTCGGCCCCCGATAATCTTTACCGTGAGTTCGAATCGGCCTTCCCCTACGAAGAAACGCCGGATCAGGAGGGGGCTATCGAGGACGTCCTCGCCGACATGCGGAAACCGCGGCCCATGGACCGGCTCGTGTGCGGCGACGTCGGGTACGGTAAGACCGAGGTCGCGCTCCGGGCGGCGTTCAAGGCCGTGGAGGACGGCCTGCAGGTCGCGGTGCTCGTGCCGACGACCCTGCTCGCGGACCAGCACTTTCGCACCTTTACGGAGCGGCTCGCGCCGTTTTCGATCCGCGTAGAGGTGCTCTCCCGGTTCCGCACAAAAGCGGAGCAGAAGGAGACGCTCAAGGGGCTCAAGAGCGGGACCGTGGACATCGTGATCGGCACCCACCGCCTCCTCCAGAGAGACGTCGCGTTCAAGAACCTCGGGCTGCTCGTCGTGGACGAGGAGCACAAGTTCGGCGTCAAGCACAAGGAGCGGATCAAGGAGATGAAAAAGCTCGTGGACGTACTCACGCTCACGGCCACGCCCATCCCGCGCACGCTCCACATGTCGCTCGCCGGCATCAGGGACCTCTCGATCATTCAGACCCCGCCCCTCGACCGTCAAACAATTCACGTGATACTCGCTCGCTTCGGGGCGCGGGTGATCCGCGAGGCGATCATGAAGGAGGTCGGTCGCGGCGGCCAGGTTTTCTTCGTGCACAACCGGGTCCAGGGCATCGAGCGCATGGCCGACTTCATCAGGAACCTCGTGCCCGAGGCGCAGGTGGGCGTTGCGCACGGCCAGCTCAAGGAAGAGGAAATCGAAGACGTGATGTCGAAGTTTCTGTCCGGAGAGCTTGACGTGCTCGTGACCACGACGATCATTGAATCGGGCATCGACATTCCGACGGCCAACACGATCATCATCAACCGCGCGGACCGGTTCGGGCTTGCCGATCTCTACCAGATCAAGGGCAGGGTGGGCAGGAGCAGGGAGAAGGCTTACGCCTATCTGCTCACGCCGGCCGAAGAGGCGCTACCGGACGTGGCCCGAAAGAGGCTCCGCGCGATCCAGGAGCTTTCGGAACTCGGCGCCGGGTTCCGCATCGCCGCGCAGGACCTCGAGACGCGTGGCGCCGGCAATCTGCTCGGCAAGCAGCAGTCCGGCCACATCGCGGCCGTGGGGATCGACCTCTACACCCAGATGATGGAAGAGGCGATGGCCGAACTCCGCGGCGAAGAAACGGCGAAGGTCCCGGACACGCTCATCACCATGCGGGCGTCGGCTTTTATCCCCGAGGACTACATCGGCGACGTGAGCCTGCGGCTCGCGGCGTATAAAGAAATATCGAGCGCCGTGAGCGAGAAGGAAATCGCGGACATTGCGGAAGAACTGAGGGATCGCTACGGGGAGCCCCCCGAGCCCGTGGCCAACCTGCTCGAAATCATGATAGTCAAGATCGCGGCCCGGAAGGCAATGGTCGCTCGGATCGATGCGGGCAAGGACGCGGTAAACATCACCTTCGCCGAGGACGCGGCAGTCCCGCCGGACAGGGTCATGGCGCTGCTCAAAAAGAACAAAGGAAAGATAAAGCTCATTCCCGAGTATACGCTCCAGGTATCACTCCCGGACGAGTCGCTCCGGACCGCGTCGGAAGCGGTGAAAAAGTGCTTGCAGGAACTCCGGTAGTATGTTATAACTGACAACGTCGCTTGCAGCGGATTACCTGCCATAGTCTGATATAAGATTAAACAAATAAGGGAACCGGAGGAAACAATTCATGAAAAAAATCAAGATTGCGGTGGTGGCAGCTGTCGTGCTCTCGCTTTCCGTGCTCGGCTGCGCCAAGGGCTCGGACAGCACTGTCCTCGCACGGGTCAACCGCGCGAAGATCACCATCGGGGACTTCAAAAAGCAGATGGAAGATCTGCCGCCGCAAATGCAGCAGGCCGTCATGACGGACCCCAAGGCGCGGAAGGACTTTCTCGACGATTTGATCGGCATCGAGATCGTGCTCCAGGAAGCCAGGCGTCAGGGCCTCGATAGGGACGCCGAGTTCAAGAAAAAACAGGAAATGATGAGGAAAGAGAAGGAGCGCTGGCTCGAAGAACAGACGAAGAACGAGCTTTTCAGCGCCCTGCTGAAAAAGGAACTCATGGGCAAGGTATCACCTCCCACCGACGAGGAGGTAAAAGAATTCTACACCGCCCACCGCGACGAGATCAAAAAGGCGGCCGGAGGCAAGGACCTCACGCTGAAACAGGCCGAGGCGCAGGGACTTAAAGATCTTGTATACAGAAAAAAACAGCGGGACGCCTATATAGAGTACACCAAGGGCCTCAAGAAGAACGCAAAGATCGAAATAGACGAAAAGGCGCTGGATGCCGCCATGGCGTCGCTGGCGCAGCCCTCAATGCAGAAAAACCCGCAAGTGACGGCTCCGGCCGCCGCGGGTGACAGCAGCAAAGGTAATTCCGACAATACGACGAAATAAAAGCCGCTTCAAAAAAACGTGTGTCATGTATACCAGTTATACCACTCGCCTTATAAAAGCAACAGCCCCGGTGCTTATAGCAGCCCTGGGGCTGTTCATTTTTTCCTGCACAAAAAAGGAAGAAGCTAAACCACCGGTAACCGCACCGTCACCCGTGTCTCCCGACGCACGGGTGGTGGCGACCATCAACGGCGACCCGATCACCCTCGGAGAATTCCAGGAGCGGCTGGCCCGCGCCGGGCTCAATTCCGATGCGGTGGGGCTGGACGTCAAAGAGGAGTTCCTGAACAGCCTCATTTCACGAGAGATGATGGTCCACGAGGCCCAGCGCAGGCGCATTAAGGTAAGTCTTGCCGAGATAAACCAGAGGATCGAGACCTTCCGCCATGAAGAGGGAAAGGACGTGAAGGATGTTCTCGCCAGCGAGGGGATCGATTTCGAAAAGTGGAAAAACGACATCTGGGAAGACATGATGATCGAAAAGCTTCTCGCGCTCGACGTGAACCGTCATATTTCGGTGTCCCCTGCAGAGATCAGGCAGTATTACCAGGCGAACAGCCAGAAGTTCGAGCGGCCAGAACAGGTGCGAGCCCGGCAGATCGTGGTGCAGAGCGAGAGTGAAGCGAAGAAGGTGCTCGATCTCCTGAAAAATCACGCGGATTTTGCCACCGTGGCCCGTGAGAAGTCCACGGCACCCGAGGCGGAGCGCGGCGGCGATCTCGGGTATTTTGCCCGGGGAGAGATGCCTGCGGACTTCAATGTGATCTTCGGCTTGAAGCGCGGAGAGATCAGCGGAATCGTGAAAAGCCCGTACGGTTTTCACATATTCAAGCTTGAAGACCGGCGGCCCGCCGGCAAGAAGGGCCTCAATGAAGTCTCCAAGGAGATTGAGGAAAAACTGCGGCGGGATAAACAGGACAGGAAATTCACGCAGTGGCTCAAGGAGCTGAGATCACGGACGAAGTTCGAGGTAAATTATCAGGCGCTTGAGTAGTCAGCACGGCGTCGCCGCGGCCGTTTGAGATATCGAGCATGGTCTTGAAACGCTCGGACGCCTTATTGATGTCATTGAGCACCGCTTCACCGGCCGCGCCGGTGAGTACGCGGGTTGATATTTGACGCGGTAATTGTTTACGTCGAGCGGGACCGCCTCGACCCTGGCAAGGCTGTTTCCCCTGAAGGCGCAGAGCACGATCATGCTCGAGTTCGTGTTGTTGCTCTCCGAGCCGAACACGAAATTCCCCAGACTGTAGGCGATGAGCCGGCCTTTGTAGACTTCGAGTTCCTGGAGCACGTGGGGGTGATGCCCGAGCACAAGGTCCGCGCCCCAATCGATGGCCTGATGGCCCAGTTCGATCTTGTAGTCTTTGGCGACGGTCATGAGTTCGGCGCCCCAGTGGAACGATACGACGACGAGGTCCGCACGGGGCCTTACCTTTTCGATATCGGCCTTTACGAAGTCGGCATATCCCGGCGCGGTGCCAGGCACGCCTGCCGACGCGTAGAACTCCAGGGGGAACGTAAGCGAGTAGGAGAGAAAAGCAAGCGTTTTGCCTTTGACCTTGACGAGCGCCGGAGAGCGGGCGTCGTCGTGGAAGCATAGGGCATGGCGCAAGCGGCGGAGAGCATAAGGTTATTTTTGCTCTTACTCCGTGCTCTTTGCCCTCTGCCTTTTCCTACGATTGGGCTATCGCAAAAAATCCATTGGAGCACGCTATGAAGAAGTATGTCGCATCGGTTATCACCATTTTAGGGATTCTCCTTTCGCACAGCATGCAGGGCACGGCAAGTGGCTCGGTGGTCGTCGACCGCGTGGTCGCCGTCGTAAACGACGAAATCATCACACTGAGCGACCTCCAGCGCGAAGAGGCGAAAAATCGCGCAGAGAAAACAGGCGGTGCCAAGATCGATGAGAAACTGCTCCTCGAGGACATGATCAACAGAAAACTTGAGATGGCGGCGGCGAAGCGGGCAGGGCTCGATGTGTCCGAAAAAGAACTCGACGACGCCGTCGCCGACATCATGAAGCGGAACTCCATGGATGTGAAACAGTTCCAGGCTGCCCTCGCCAAGGAGGGGCTCACCCTTGAACAATACCGGGCCGAACTCAAGGAGCAGATCACGCTCTCGCGCGTCTTCAGCAAGTACGTGCGCCAGGGTCTCGCCGTGGACGAAGCCGAGGTACGCGCCTACTATGAGCGCAACATCAAGAACTACGCGCTTCCCGAAGAAATCAGGGTGAGGCAAATCCTGCTCAAGGTGCCCGACGGTGCAACACCTGCCGATGTAGATGCCATACGGCAGAAGGCGCAGGCCGTCTTCGAGCGCGCAAAAAGGGGGGAGGATTTCGTCAAGCTCGTGCACGAATTTTCTGAGAGCGACACGGCCGCCAACGACGGCGACCTCGGCTTCATGCAGAGAGATTACGCCATTCCCGAGATCGAGCAGGCGGCGCGGTCCCTGAAGCGCGGGGAAATCGCCGGCCCGATCCGCTGCTCGTCGGGGTTCCAGATCATCAGGCTCGAAGACGTGCGGACACGCACCAAGCCCTTTGAGCAGGTCAAGGACGAGATCACGAAACTGCTCTACCAGCAGAAAATGGAGAACACCTACCGCGCGTGGCTCCAGACGCTCCGGAACGAATCGCATATCGAAAACCGGCTGTAAAAAGCAGAGGGCAAAGAGCAGTGAGCATGGAGTAAGAGCAAAAAGTAACCCTATGCTCTCCGGCCTTTGCGTCATGCCCTATGCTCCATGCATGTCTCCTTCCCCTCTTCCCTATCCCCTCTCTTCATGTTATAATATAAGATTGTTTATGAAATCCACGCTCATCATAGAGGGGGCGAGGCAGAATAACCTCAAGAACGTCAATCTGACGATTCCCCATGACACGCTGACCGTGATCACAGGCCTGTCCGGATCAGGCAAGTCGTCGCTTGCCTTCGACACCATCTTTGCCGAAGGCCAGTGGAGATTCATCGAGTCGCTGTCAACCTACGCGCGCTTGTTCATCGAAAAAATCGATCGGCCGCTCGTCGACGCTATCCGGAACGTGCGGCCTGCCGTCGCCCTTGAACAGAGAAACCCGGTCAAGACATCGAGATCGACGGTCGGCACGGTGACGGAAAACTATGATTACCTCAGGCTCCTGTATGCCAGGGTCGGGAGGCTCTTCTGCCCGCGGTGCGGGAGCGAGGTGAAGCGGTACCACCCGGCGGCGGTTGCAGAGGAACTGCTGCATGAACATGCCGGAAAGCGGGTGTACGTCCTTTTCCCGGTCGCGGTGCCTGATGGAGAGCTGCAGGCAGTCGTTGAAGGTCTTCTTGCGAAGGGCTTCGTGCGCGTCAAGATCGGAGAGGAGATCGTGGAGTCGGGGCAGGTCCCTGCGGTAATAAAAGAGGTGCGGGAGATCCACGTCGTCCTTGACCGGCTCATGATAAAGGCCGAGGAACGGGCGCGTCTTGCCGAATCCATCGAGGCCGCCTTCAGGGAAGGCGCAGGAGAGGCGCTGATCGATGTGGTGGGCGAACGGATCATTCCTTACAGTCAGGCTCTGCGATGCACGACGTGCGGGAGCAGATTCGAACCTCCCAAGCCCCTGCTCTTTTCGTTCAATCATCCAACCGGAGCCTGTAAGGAATGCAACGGATTCGGCAATATCCTTCAGTACGATGAAGACCTGATCGTTCCGGACAAATCCCTGAGCCTCGAAGAAGGGGCGATCGAGCCTTGGACCAAGCCGGCGTACCGATGGTGGATGCGGCAGCTGCTCTCAGGTGCCCGGGCAGGCGGCGTCAACACGAAGAAACCCTATGGAGATCTGTCGCAGAAAGACAAAGACCGGCTCTTTCGCGGGACCGGCGACTTTTACGGCATCAATGACTTTTTCGAAGAACTGAAGGGAAAGCGTTACAAGCTCCATGTACGTGTATTCTTGAGCAGGTATCGACGCGCCGTCCGCTGCCCTGCCTGCGGCGGAGCGAGGCTCAGGCAGGACGCGCTCAATTATAAAATCGGAGGGCGAAACATCGCCGAGGTCTCGGCCCTGCCCGCTGAAGAACTCGCCCGGTGGCTCAAGAACCTCACGCTCGGCGAATTTGAAAAGCAGGCAGCCCTTGAGATCCTTCGTCAGATCAATTTAAAGCTTTCTTTTTTCCTCAGGGTCGGCCTCGGCTACCTCACCCTCGACCGGCAAACGAGGACCCTCTCCGGCGGCGAGGCGCAACGCGTGAACCTCTCGAACCAGCTCTCGTCAAAACTGACGGGTACGCTCTACGTCCTCGACGAGCCGAGCATCGGCCTTCATCCCCGCGACACGGGAAGGCTCGCGGAGATCGTACGCGAGCTCTCGGGAGCGGGCAACACGGCCGTCGTTGTCGAGCACGACCGGACGCTCATAGAAGCCGCCGATTACGTCGTCGAGATGGGACCCGGCGCAGGGGAGAGGGGCGGGCGCGTCGTATTTGCCGGACCGAAACCCGACTTCCTGAAAAGCTCCTGCGTGACCGCCCAGTACCTGCAGGGAAGAAAGACCATTCCCGTCCCCCCGCGGCGGCGCAAGACCGACGGGAAGGTCATCGAGATCAAAGGGGCGGCGGAACACAATCTCAGGAACGTGGACGTCAGCATCCCGCTCCGGACCTTCACCTGCGTGACGGGCGTCTCGGGCTCGGGAAAATCCACCCTCGTTCAAGATACACTCTACCGGGCGCTGGCCCGGGCCTTTAAGACTGCTCCTGAGGAGTCCGAACGGCCGGGGAGCTATCGCGCTCTCTCAGGTTTCGAACACGTGAAAGGCGTAAAGCTCATCGACCAGGAACCGATCGGAAAGAGCCCCCGGTCGAACCCGGTGACCTACGTCAAGGCATTCGACCACATTCGCCGGATTTTTTCGGGCCTTCCTGACGCGAAGAAGCTGCGCTTCTCTGCCGGACACTTTTCGTTTAATCTGCCCGGCGGCAGGTGCGAGGCATGCCAGGGAAGCGGTTTTCAGCGGATCGAGATGTATTTTTTCGAGGACCTCCTTGTTACCTGTGACGAATGCGGCGGTAGACGGTACAAGCCGCAAATCCTGCGGGTCCGCCATAAAGGAAGGAACATCGCGCAGGTACTCGAAATGACGGTGATGGAGGCGATACAAGTATTTTCCGATCATCCACCCTTGAGAACGAAACTGCAAACGCTCGCGGACGTGGGACTTGGCTACCTGAGGCTCGGTCAGCCTGCTCCTACGCTTTCGGGAGGAGAAAGCCAGCGGCTCAAAATCTCGCACGAACTCGGAAACTGGAAGGCGCATGATTACCTCTACATCCTCGACGAGCCGACTACGGGGCTCCACTTCGACGACATCAAAAACCTCCTCCAGGTCCTGAACGCGCTTGTCGACGCAGGCAACACGGTCGTCGTCGTCGAGCACAATCTCGACGTGATCAAGACCGCCGACTGGATCATCGACCTGGGGCCCGAAGGCGGCGACCGGGGCGGCGAGATCGTCGCCGAAGGCGTACCCGAAACCATTGCGCAGGCGAAAAAATCCCACACGGGACAGTTCCTGAAGAAGATACTGAAGAATGATGCATGACCGAATCGGGATGCAAGATGCAGGATACATGATGCAGGATTTAAAAATACGCTTGTATCAATCGCCCGTATCCTGTATCCTTGTCCGCAGTTCCGGCTTCATCATGCATCGTGCATCATGCATCTTTTATTACTCCCGGAGGCCTCATGAAACGGATCTTCGCTCTTTTCGCAATCGCCTTGCTTCTGCTTCTCGCCTCAGCCTGCGGCGAGAAAAAGGCGCCGACCCAGGCCGCGGCCAAAGGCAGCGACGTCGTCAATACCCTGCGGGATCTCAGCCATATGT
>JAWOJY010000055.1:0-16131 GCA_033854515.1 Nitrospirota bacterium | reverse complement strand
ACACAGTCTCGGCTGAATGGAACGGACCGCTGCGGCGTTCCTGCTTATCTTCACTTTCGTCGCGGGATCGAGACGGTCGAGGGCCACCATGGCCGTAACGAGCTTGACCGTGCTCGCAGGGGCGAGTTTCGCATTCGGGTACTTTGCATAGAGAACCGCTCCGGAGGAATCCATGACGACTGCGGCCTTTGCGGGGACCGCTTTCCAGGATAAGGCCGCTGACGGCTTCACCGGGATGAGCAGAATAAGTGCGATGACGACAACGGGATATATGCGTTTCAACTCAGCCTCACATATATTAGGTAGTTCGAATCTTGTGCCCCTGCTCTCCAGTGCGCAGGCAATCTCCACGGGGCGTAGTTTATTCTCATTAAACCCTATTGTCAATTATGAATTTCATACGTTGAGGCCCTCTGCGGAGATGACAGAATGAGTTTTACGATGGGCGGTTACGCCTTTTGTCTTTCGGCTTAAAAATAGACATATTGAAACCTTTATGATACTATTCGCGCACGAGGAATTGCCCGAAAGAAGGGGCCGTTGAAATTCTCTGCAAAAAGCACAAGAGAAACATCAAGAATTTTATTGCGCATTCTGCGCTTCTTTGCAGCTGAAGCGAATCTGATTCAAGTTGATGCAAACAGTTTATTGAGAATGCGAATGCAATAGCAGGAGGCCGGGCACATGGATGTTTCCGCTGTTGCGGCAAGCGCGAAACGCAAAGCATATATGAACATCGTGCTGCCGCTGTTTCTTGCGTCGATCATAGCGTATCTCGACCGCGTGAATATCGGCTATGCGGCGCTGACCATGAACAGGGACCTCGGCCTTACCGCCCGGATGTTCGGCATGGGGGCCGGCATCTTTTTCGCGGGCTACATATTGTTCGAGATCCCCGGGGCGCTTATCGCGGAAAAGTACAGCGCCAGAATCTGGCTGGCGCGGATCATGCTCACCTGGGGAGTCGTGTCGGGGCTGATGGCTTTCATGGCCACGAGGTGGCACTTCTATGTGCTGCGGTTTCTGCTCGGCGCGGCCGAGGCGAGTCTTTATCCCGTGATTTACGCCTCCTGCATCCCGCGCTGGTTCAGCGCAAAGGACCGGGCGCGGGCGATTGCCGTACTGCTGACCTCGCTGCAGATTTCCGGCATTATCGGCGCACCATCGGCCGGCTGGCTGCTCGGCGTACCGCTGTTCGGGTTGAAGGGATGGCAGGGTCTGTTCATCATCGAGGCCGTGCCGGCGCTCGTGTTCGCCTTTATTATCGTCTCCTGGATGGCGGATCGCCCGAGCGAGGCCAGGTGGTTGACGGAAGACGAGAAGAATTTCCTCACAAAGCAGTATGAAGAAGAGGTTGCCGCAAAAACATCTGCCCGGCGCTACACGGTACTTGAAGCGTTCAAAGAGCCGGAAGTGCTCAAGCTTTGCGCCGCCTATTTTTTGTGGATCAGCGGCTTTTGGGGCTTCAACTACTGGATGCCGCAGGTGCTCAAGTCAATATCCGGCTGGTCCAACTTTGCCATCGGCTGGCTGACGGCCGTTCCCATGGCCGTTTCTCTCGTCGCGATGATATATATCGGACATTCTTCGTCGAAAAGGAGTGAAATCCGGTGGCATGGGGCCGTAGGCCTTTTCATCGGTGCAATCGGACTGGGGGCCGGCGCGCTTATGAAAAACCCATGGATCGCATTTGTCTTGGTGATTGTGGCGGCGACCGGCGCCTATGCGCCCTTCGGCGTATGGTGGTCGTATCCGACAACGTTCCTTTCCGGTACGGCAGCCGCCGGCGCCATCGGCCTTATCAACTCCTGCGGTAATCTGGGCGGATTTGTCGGACCTTACGTTACCGGATTCATCAAAGATGCCACCGGCTCTTTTGTCGGCGCCTGGGCATATCTGGCGGGTTCTTTGGCATTAGCCGGGCTGCTCATCCTTACCTTCAAAAAGCATGTGCCTGCCGGAAGCGTAAAGCCATAAGGCAAGGCTCAATTGTTAGTTGCTACGGAATCAAATTCTTCTCAAAATGGCAAGAAAAGTTTACCACGAAGACGCTCCATATTGCTTGTCAGCTTGCAAGCTTGCAGGCTTGAAAGCCTCTAAAACCTTCGCGCCTGGTTTGGCGGTTCAAAGATTTTTGGTTCCCGTTTGTCCGGGTTAGAATAAAGTAGTTGTAAGTGATTTGGACGGCGGGTGGATCATTCGTGGCGACGCGGATGCTTCTGCGTCTGCTGATACGCCTTTGCCTGGTGCATGAAGGCCTCGAGGCGCGTAATGGTCTGGGAATCCCGCTGTCCTTCATAGGCGATATTGAGGAGCGGGATGTTGCTGTGCTCTTCGCGCACGCGCTTGAGGATGGCGCTTGCGATGGTGCCGGGCATGCAGGTGAGCGGCATCACGTTCACGATGCCGCTCACGCCCTTCTTGATGTAGTCGATGGCCTTGCCGACCGAGAGAATCGCCTCCCCCTCGAAGGAGTGGTGAATGTAGGGACGGGCGGCGCGGTAGGTCTGCTCGATCGTCGGCTCATGGAGACTCCGGAGATTTCCGTTAAATTGACTCAGGAAACGGCGCTCGTCGCGGTGCTGGGCCCACTCGGTAATGTGCGCCTTGAGCAGGTCCCTCCAGTTGCGGTTCATCCTTGCCGACGACTTGGACGTTGCGGTGAGATAGAGGAGCCACTCGGAAATCGGCGCGACCCACGCCTCGCCCCCGAGGGCCTCGATCTGGCGCACCACGCCCTCGTTGCTGTAGCGGTTGGAGCGGATATAGATCTCTCCCACGATGCCGATCACGGGCTTGTCTCGCCCGGTTATGTCGAGGGACATAAAGTCCTGATAGGCCTGCCGGAGTACAGGCAGAAGGTCGGTCCGGTTTTCGATGGCGCTCACCACCTTGTCGAGTGAAGACCGGTAGACCCGGTCGGTCTCGCCTTTCCGCTTCTCGTAGGGCCGGTGTTCCCAGAGCCCCTTCTGTAGCATGTCCACGGCAAGCGCCCCCCTCCAGCAGATGCGCACAAAGTTCTTGTCGAGCATGCGCACGTCCCGGTGCAGCGTCTCGTCCTGCATGGGCGAGAAGATCGGCACATCTTTCAGCCCCACCCGGTCAAGCACCTGCCGGTGGTACTGGTGATACTGACCGAACCGGCACGGGCCTTTGCCTGTGGGCATGAAGAAGGCGCTCCCTCCGGGATCGAATTCGGGTCTGCGGCTTACCTTGATCATGTCGCCGATGGTGAGCGCGAGCGGGTAACATTCGCGGCCCGAGCTGTATTCCTTGCCGATGCGCCGCGTCTCATCGTCCGATTCGGGCAGAACCTCCGCCTCTACGTCGCAGGCGCGAAAAGCCGCCGCGAGCACATGGGCGTGGTCCGTCATGGCCGGCAGATAGATCTTTCTTTTATGGATTGCGGCACCGGTATGAGCGGAAAACGGCTTTCCCTGTTCCGTCGCCCGAACGTTCTTCAGACTGTCCAGAAACGCCTCGATCCTCGTGATCGCGCCCGCATCGGCGCTGTGCTCGTCGATCTCGAGTTGGAGGAACGGTATGCCGGCCATCTCGCTCTTGAAAAAATGCGTGATGAACGAGTCCGGGCCGCAGCCGAAGTTCGTGATGTACACGGGGTAGAGGTTCGGGTGATTTTTAATGAACCTGCCGGCGGCCATGATCCTCTGGCCCGACCGCCAGTACATATGCTCCCGGCCTGAGAGGTCGACCTGGTCGAGCGGGAGAAAGTCCATGGGAAGCGCCTGTACGCCGAGATCCCGAATCTTCGCGGGCAGGTTCATGTTGAGTCCCGTATCACAGGTGTTGTACGATCGGCCGATGAGAACAAGCGCCTTCTCGCCGGCTGTGAGGGCCGAGAGGATCTCGGCGCCGCGCGTCACGACGGCTGCTGAGAATTTTTCCTGCGCCAGCTCCGCCGCCTGCAGGGCCCGCTGAACCGCGCGTCTGCTCTTCCCGAGCATCGCGCCGATCTCCCCCAGGCTCTTCTCCTGGTGTCGGCTGTCATGCAGATGGAGAATGGGCTCAATGGTTTTCACTCCGCTGAGGGACAAGGAAGACTTTGCAACGTACGGCAGGGACTGTACATAGGGACAGGCCTGCGCCCCTTCGTTTTTGTCGGCCGTGGAAGAAAATCGGATGAAGCTCGGCAGAAAGAGAATATCCACCTTCTTGTCGATGAGCTCCTGGAGATGGCCGAGCGCGACCTTCGCTGGAAAGCACGTCTCCGCGGCCGCCACCTCGAGTCCTTTGTTGATAAGAGTCCTGTTCGACCGGTCTGAGAGCATTACGCGGAATCCCAGTTCGCTGAAAAAGGTCCTCCAGAACGGGAGGTAATCGTTCAAAAAGAGCATGCGCGGGATGCCGATCACGGGCGCGTCGCGCTCAGGAGGCCCGGCGAATTCGGTGAGCAGCCGCTCGCGCTCCAGGAACAGATCGGGGAGCGCGTTTGCAGAAGAAGCATCCTTCCTTTTTACGTCGTATTTTTCGCACCGGCTCCCGTAGAAAAGCGGCGCCTCGCCGTCAAAGCTCACCCTCCGGATGTCGCAGCGGTTCGAACATTCCCTGCACTCGAAGGTCGTGATCGTGTACGACCGTTTGCTCAGATCGAACCCCTTGAACGCGCTCGGACCGCCCGTGCGCTCGCGCATGGAAAGGATGGCGGCCCCGATTGCGCCGGTCACTTCGTGGTGGGGAGGCACGGTCACCGTCTTGCCGGTGATTTTTTCGAAGGCTGCAACGACCGCCCTGTTCGCCGCGACTCCGCCCTGGAAGAAGATGCGGTCGCCGACCTTTTTCCCGGCCACCACTTTGTTGAGGTAATTGTACGCGATGGAATAGGCGAGCCCCGCCGAAAGTTCGTCGACGCTCGCCCCTTTGTTCATGTAATGCACGAGGTCGGACTCCATGAAAACGGTGCAGCGCTCGCCGAGCCCGCAAGGAGAGGACGCGCAGAACGCCTTTTCCGCGAATTCTTCCCTGATGCTGATGCCGAGCCGCTCGGCCTGCTCCTCGAGGAACGAACCCGTTCCCGCGGCGCAGGCCTTGTTCATCTCAAAATCCACCACCGCGCCGTCCCGCAGGCTGATGTACTTCGAGTCCTGTCCGCCGATCTCGAAGATCGTGTCCACCGTCGGATCGATCACCGCCGCAGCTGTGGCCTGTGCCGTGATCTCGTTCCTGACGATATCGGCGCCGATCATGTCTCCCGTAAGGTAGCGGCCGGAGCCTGTGGTCGCCGCACCAAGAATTTTCACACGGCCGCCGACTTCCTCGCCCACCTCGGCAAGTCCCTGTTTCACCGCCTCGATCGGCCTGCCCGCCGTCGGTAGGTAGCGCTTGGAGAGCACGCGCATCTGTGCGTCTATGACTACGACGTTCGTAGACACTGATCCCACGTCCACGCCGAGATAGGCTTCGATGAGATTGTCCTTACCCGGCTGAGCGTCGCTGTCCGGGTTCGGCATGATCCCTGCAGGCTTGTCGAGGGGGCTCACGCCCGAACCACCGTGTTTTTCGCCGGCAGATGAATATTCAGTGAGTGCGGATATGCCGCGGTAGGACTCCGATTGATCGGGTTGCTTCATGACCATGAGCGCCGCGCCGATAGCGCCGGACGTATTGAAATGCTCGGGCGCGAGCAGGTTCCCGTTCGTGAGCTGCAGGATGTCCTGAAACGCCCTGCGCATGCCGAGGTTTGCGGCAACGCCGCCCAGGAACAGGAGGGGCGGGTGAATTTTCTTGCCTTTACCGACCGTTGCCTTGAAGTTCCTCGCCATAGCGTAGCAGAGCCCGGCTACGATGTCGTAATCGGGTGTGGCGATCTGTTGCAAGTGGATCATGTCGCTCTTTGCAAACACGCTGCAGCGGCCCGCCACGCGCGGCGGTGTCTTGGATTTGAGCGCTATCTGACTGAATTCGTCGATGGTCAGATGGAGACGGGAAGCCTGCTGATCGAGGAACGAACCGGTGCCCGCGGCGCAGGCCGTGTTCATCGAGAAGTCTTCTATCTTGACCTCGCCGGCGCCGTCCTGCGCAACGCGGATGAGCTTGGCGTCCTCTCCTCCCATCTCGATGATGGTCCGCGCGTCCGGATGAAAACGTCCGGCGAAGGTTGCCTGGGCGAGAATTTCATTGATGAAGGCGGCGCCGATGACCGGTGCCGCCTGCTTGCCGCCGATGCCCGTGATCCCCGCGGCTCGAACGCGGTTCTCGGAGAAATGCGACGAGAGCGCGGTGAGTTCGTTCAGCAGGGAATTGAGCGGGTCGCCCTTGATGCGGGTGCAGGTTTCGTAGAGCAGCGCCTTGTCCGAGTCGAGCAGAGCTGTCTTTATGGTTACCGATCCGATATCGATGCCCAGAAATAAATCTTTGCGCATATACCTGCCCTTAAGAGTGATGCTTGAGATAAGGAGTTTGGGTGAGCCGTTCCGAAGCTATTATAGTCAGAAAGCTCGGGATAGTCAACCTGGAGAGTGCTGGAATGTTTTTTGATTTCAGCGCCGACTACATCCAGTCGTGTTTCGCCATGGAGATGCAGCCTTCCCTGCAGTTTCTGTTTCAACCGGTCGATGCTCAAGGATGATATGAGTTTCAAAGATTTTAAAACCATGGCGCGCAAGGCTTGGAAAGCCCTGACGTGCGGACACTCGATATCGTGGACGGTGAACCGACGATTCACAAGGATATCTTCCCGATCAGTGAAAAATTTGCGAAAAAAAGCCCAAAAATGCTATAATTTGCAGGATCGCATTTTTTACATTTCACCCGCGATGAGGTGACGTGCATGGGCGCGCAAATGGAAGAGATCAAGGACTTTACCGTTCCCCACCTCTTTCAACGTCTGAGGGCCGGCAAGAAGACCGGAATAGCTGTTTTCGAGAGCGATCAGGCCGTCAAAAAGGTCTATTTCAGGGACGGCGATGTGGTCTTTGCCTCTTCAAACCTGGGCAGTGACGGTCTGGGCGAATGCCTTCTCAAGGCGGAGAGGATCAACAAACAGCAGTACGAGGCGTCGTCAGAGCTCGTGAAAAAGACGGGCAAAAAGCAAGGCGCTATTCTCGTTGAGCTGGGCTTCATCACTCCCCGCGACCTTGTTGCCGGCGTGCACTGCCAGGTCACCAATATCGTCGTGGGCCTTTTCGCGTGGCAGAGCGGCCGCTGCAGGTTCGAAGAAGGATTGTTTCCCCTGACTGACATCATCCCGCTCCACATGAGCGCCGGGGACCTCATCCTCGAAGGCGTCAGGCGGCTCGAATGGCAGACCGTCCGCAAGGCGTTGCCGCCGCTTAACACAGTGCTCCATCCGGCGACGGACGCTGCGGCGCTGTCTCAAGCAGCCGCTTTTGCCCAAGACCAGAAAATCGTACTTTCATTCATAGACGGAAAGCGGAGCATAGAAGAGATCTGCGGCCTTTCCGGAGCAGGAGATTTCAACACGCTTAAGACGCTGTACCTTTTCCTGGCACTCAGAATGGCGGACGTGGGAAAAGCACGATCAGAAGAAGAGATGGAGCTTGCCAGAGAAGCCGCGAGCGCGGCAACCGCTGAGCCTTCCGAAGTAAAAAAGATGATCCAGAAAGCTTATGATGGACTCGACGGCCGGGACCACTACCAGGTGCTCGGCGTGAACCAAAGCACCACGACGCAGGAGATCAAGAAGGCCTATTTCCGGCTTGCGAAGCTATACCATCCCGACCGGCACTTCGATCCCGAGATGAACGACATGAAGAATGTCCTTGAGGCGCTGTTTGCGCGAATCACGGAGGCGTACAACACCCTGAGCCAGCAGGCGAAACGCGATGAGTACGACCTTTCGCTGATCAAGAGACTCCAGAAAGTGGAATTCGGAGAAAACCGCACGGACAGGGCAGGCACTGCAGCGGACCAGTTCAACAGAGGCATGAAAGAATATAAAGCCGGTAATTTCTGGGGAGCCCTGGAAGCCTTCAACTGGGCCAGCAGGCTCGACGCCGGAAACAGCAAATATTATTTCTACGAGGGCCTCGCGCTCATGCAGATGCCGAGAAGGCGTCATGATGCCGAAGAGAAGCTGAAGAAAGCCATTGAACTCGATCCGTCTAGGACGGCGTATTATATCGAGCTGGGCAATCTCTATCTCAAGGCCGGTCTCAAGTCGCGGGCACTCTCGATGTTCAAAGAGGCGTTGAATTGGGACCCCGACTCTGAAAAGGCAAAGGAAGGAATCATCGCGGCGGGCGGCTAAGCACGAAAACTCCGCATATCAGATCCCAAATCATAAGTAAATTCCTCATTTCAATCTCTAAAGTTTCATCCGGCTTCCTTCGCACGGTCATTATTGAGATTTATGGGAAACTCGGAATTTACGACTTGGTGCGTGTTCCCCTCTTCTACCTCGATTTCAGCCCCGTAATTTCCCCCATGCGATGTTCCGCCTCATGCGTCTTTCCCTGCCTGAGCAGGTCGAGGACATCGGAATCTACCAGGGCCTGAAGCTTTTCCCTCCGCGCATTCTCGTCGGATAGTTCGTCCATGAGCCTCTTGCGCACGATGGCGAGCTTGTTGAGGAACAACTCGTATTCGGTGCCGTATTTTGCTTCCAGTTCCTGCCGTATTTTTTTTGACAGCGCCGGGCTCGTCCCGCTCGTAGACACGGCGATCAGAAGATCTCCCCGGTCGACCACCGAGGGAACGAGGAAGGTGCTCGCTTCCGGCGGAGCCACCACGTTCACGAGGACATGCTTCTTTCTGCACAGTCCACCCGCCAGGCTGTTCACTTCGGGAGAATCCGTTGCGGCAACAACGAGAAAGGCTCCGGCAAGGTCTTTCTCCTCGAAATCTTTCCGCGCATGCCTGATTTTTCCTGAACCGGCGAGTTCGCGGAGCTTGGCCGTCAGTGAAGGGCTGACCACCGTCACATCGCCCCCCGCCTCGAGGAGCGAAAGCGTTTTGCGCTCGGCAACCGGCCCGCCGCCGATGACTACGCAAGGCCGTTCACGAAGGTCCAGGTAAACAGGATAGAATTTCATTCTGTCCGGAGTTTGCTTATAAGCGAGTCGGCGGTGTTCTGCATGGAAGGATATTTCGTCACAAGGTTTTCAAAAGCCTGGAGCGCCGGACCCCGCTCACCCGTTTTCATATGAGCCAGTCCGTCGTAATACAGGGCGTCCTTCTCGGCCGTCGAGCCGGGGTAGTTTTTCAGGAGATTCTCGAACCTGCCAATCGCCGCCTTGTACGAGCCTTTTTTAAAATAGAAACGTCCGACATAGAGTTCATACTCGGCGAGACGGTTCGTACATATGGACACGTACCTTCTGGCATCTTCTTCATAAGGACTTTTGGGGTATTTCTGCAAGAGCTTCCCGAATTCCTTGATCGCTGTACGGGTCGGTTCCGGGTCCCGGTCTATGGTCGTCAGCTGCCGGTAGCTGCACATGGCGATCTGGTACTGCGCATACGGAGCGTCCCGGTGAACGGGATGGTAATTCAGGAAGGCCTGGTATCCGACAAGCGCCTCGTCGTATTTCTCCTCGCCGAAGTAGGTGTCGGCAATCCTGAGCATGATATCGGGATCATAGCTCCGTTCGGGAGATCTTTCCTGTATCTCCTGATAGGCCTTACGCGCCTTCTCAAAGGACTCCTTCTGCATGTACTCTTCGGCTTCCTTGAATTTCGTAACGGGTTCGTATACCTCTTTTTTCGCGGCGCAGCCCAGAGAGGCCAGAAGTATGAGTATGACGAATATTTTCTTCATTGAGAGGATGATTGATTGATGTGATGGTGCCGAAGGGGGGACTCGAACCCCCACGGGAGTACACCCACTGCGCCCTGAACGCAGCGCGTCTACCAGTTCCACCACTTCGGCACGGGGTAATATTAAAGGGAAAGTACAGGATTGTCAAGGATGTTTTTCTCGAGGCTTTTCTCGATCACACAGGCCGAAGAGACTTTTCCGGTCCGCGATGTTACGCATTCCAGCAGCTTACAGATACAGGTTCCAGAGCAGTTTCATCTCCGACTGATAGTAATCGAACGTCTTTTCCCGGGAGACGGTGAGCGTTAAGCCGCTGTCCGTCGTGATCTTGTAATTCGTCGCCAGCGACGCCTTCATGCTCCGGTGCTCGTCTCCGATCTCGTAATAGAGGCTCTGCGCGGACAGGTTGATCTTCCACGAATCGCCGATATTCTTGAAAACTCCCGCGGAAACGCCGAACCCGACCGAATAGTCATGCTTGAGCCTGTCGCTGAGATTGACATCCGTTTCCAGCATAATATACGAGAGCCCCAGGAAGGGCGTTTTGTAGGCGAATCCCCCGCCCGGATTTACCCGGTAGATGAGGTGCTGCTCCCCGTCAGAGAGTATTTTCCGGTCAAACCCGGTGTTCACTTTCCACGAAACAGGCTTGAAGAATGTGTTCCACGGAGAAAGCGAGACGATGTCGATGAACCGGAGACTCTCAAGACGCAGTGAATCTTCTTTGAAGTAATACCTGCCCCGGAGGTCGAAAAAATTTACCTGGGCCCCTTCGATGTATCCGTCATCGGGATCGAGAAGGTCGTGATAGGCGGCCCGCCAGCCGATCTCCATGAAAGCGGAATCGTCCCGATACCCGGGACCGAAACTGAATTTGCCCGGAAGGTGCCCCTTCTCCGGCGCCACAGGAGGCGGAATGGCATCGGACGCCGGGTCCGGCGTCCCGAGCGTGCTCCGGGCGTTCAGGGTCGGAAGAAAGAGCTTTAAGTAATCGTCTTTCGAAATCTGTTTCCGTGAATATTTGTACTGAAGAAGCTCCGCGCTCAGATCGAGGATCTTCGCTTTTTCTTCCGGTGCGATTCCCATCTCCAGCACGGACTGCGGAGATTTTTTACCGCCTGCCACCTCAATCGACACTTTTTGCGACGCGCCCGCCATGTGTGAGGCCTTAAAAAGGATGCGCGTTGCCTGGGACGGACGGTATTTCACTCCTACGATCAGGCCGCTTTCCTTGATGGCCCGGATCGTGTCCGTCGGGATGACCCAGAACCGCACCCCCGAAAACCTGTCCGTCAGGTTGACCGACGGCCGGGCGGCCTCGAGAAGGAAGAGCAGATTATAAGAACAGTTTTCATCGAAAAAATAATAGTCCGAATAAATGTCCTTGAGCTCCCAGATGTGCATGAGCATCCTCCGCACCTCTTCTTCGGACAGATTGAGCTTATATTCCCACATGTCCCTGCGTTCGAGATCGCTGTACTCGGACACTTTTTCGTAATAAGGCAGGTTTGAATAATACCCGTGGTAAAAGCCGAATATCCCCTTGAATGCGTACAGGAAGCCGTTACTGTCCGTAGTAACAGCGGCATAATTGACCGCGTGCGACAGCAATTCGCTCCGATAGCTGCTGTCTATCCTGATCAGCGTGTGGCCGAACATGGATGCCGGGCTGTTGATGTGCGTAGCGGGAAAGATGAGAGCCGCCGATTTCGGATTGATACTGGCGAGCGCTTCGTTGAATTTCGTGCACGTCGCGGGAGGGAGTCTCGCCTCGTCGATGTTCAGCCGCTCTTTGAGCCAGGTATAGCGTGCGATGAATCTGCACCGGGGATGCTCCTCGTCAGCCTTGTCTTCCTGAAAAAGGCTTTTTATCGTGGCCTCAAGCTCGGCCTCGGGATTTTTCTTTCCATCGGGGGCCAGAAAAAATTTCGGGTCGTCGACGAGGCTTTTCCTGCCGGAACCGGACGGCTTGTAGTGAACCAGGATGTCCCAGTATCTCTCTCCGGAGAGGCGCATTTCCCGGGCAGAGCCCAGAAGTTCGTCGAGATAGGCGGTGTCTTCCGCAGAAACAGCAGGGGCCGCGAGAAGAGACACAAGGAACGCGAGAATGCTAAAGAAAAGGTATACGGAGCATTGTGCCCCGTATACCCTGATAAGGACGAATTTCTTTACATCCATCGTTAATTCGTTGCAGACACCGTGACGACGTTATCGACTACGTTGGCCATTACAACGTTCTCGGAGGTGAATACCTTGGCGAAGTTTGCCTGCAGCTTCTGATAGAACTCGGCCCTCTTCTCAACGGGGATCTGCATCAGATCGGCAAAGGCATCGAGCGTCTCGCCGCGGCCCCTGGCGATGTCCTTGGCCAGGTTGTCCATATTCGCGACGACAAATTCGTTCAGCCGGTCGTTCTTCGCGAACTTGGCGGGCTGTTCACACTCGGATGTCCCCGAGGTGATGCCGAAGGTCTGGTTGCCGAACGTAGCGTTGGTCGTCGCCTGTAGCGACTGGAGAATGGTCGAATTGTCCGCCTTGTTTTTGAACAGCATTGTTCCGAGGCCGCAGCCGGTATTCCTTTTTGCCTCGCCGCTCGTGGTGCTCTTTGCAGCTGCAAAATCCAAACTTACCGCAAAAACGAGGAGCAAAGACATCACTGCCACTGCAACGAACTTCTTCATAAAACCCTCCTTAATCAATGATTTTGAAACGATAGTAGTATTAAACCTTACTTTTATATTTTTGTCAATCTTTAACTGTCCGCATTCCATGGTTTATTTTTTGTGATGCTGATCACTTTTTTCGGAGCCTGTCGACAAGATGCCGTACCAGCTTTTCTCTCACCCGCTCGTCAGCGAATGAGCAAACATGGCCTGGTACAGAAGTTTCCCAAAATTCCTTGGGTGGGAGCGCAGCCTCATAGAGCATGCGACCGTGATGCACCGGAACGACGGGGTCTTTGTCGCCGTGAATGATCAGAATGGGGACGGGTGAAACCTTCTTGATCCACCTGATGGGGCTGTAGTAGTCGCTCACGAGAAACGACAGAGGATACTGGAAGGGCCAGGTAAGAAAGAACTGCCCGAGTTTTTCGCGGGTGATGAGACGGTAGCTTGCGAATGCGCTGTCGATGACGAGCGCGGCGACGCGGTCCTTGTAAGGCGAATTCGCCACGGTATAGACCGCAATTGCGCCGCCGATGCTCTGGCCGAGGACGACGATCGATCCGCTCTTTGCCCGCGGCAGGCCCAGAGCGGTCTCAAGCGCCGCCTCCGCGTCGAGGTGAACGCCTTTCAGGCCGGGGCTGCCCTGGGACCTGCCGTACCCGCGGTAATCGAAGATGAATACGTTGAACCCTTCCATGACGAGCCACAGAACGCTGTTCACGTGCGTGCTCAGGTTCTCCGCGTTTCCGTGAAGGACGAGGATGGTGGCTTCGGCCTCCGGTTTGGACCGGAAGAACCAGCCGTGCAGGACGAGCCCGTCGGTGGTTTTGAAATAAACGTCTTCGGGAGAGAACCGTTGAGCCACGGGATTGTCATAGAGCTGCTTCTGGGGATAGAAAAAAAGGGAACTGCACCCCGATAGAAGGAGGAAGAGCACAAGAAGACAAATACGTGAAAACATACTTTTTGGTATGCGCATTTCCACGAACCTCGCACGAACAGCGTTTTTCAGTTCATCGACATTCACGGGAGTCGATGAGTATGGTCACTGGACCGTCGTTGGTCAGAGACACGGCCATGGATTCGGCAAATACGCCGGTCTGAACCGTGAGCCCCGTTTCCCGCAATTTCGCGACGAAATCATCGTACACGGGTTTTGCACGTTCCGGTGCTTCAGCAGCATCGAACGAAGGCCTGTTGCCCTTGCGCGTGCTCGCAGCCAGAGTAAATTGAGAAACCACGAGAACCTCGCCTCGTATGTCCCGGACGGAGAGATTCATCTTGCCATTGCGGTCATCGAACATCCTGAGTTGGGAAACCTTCTTCACAAGGTAGTCGAGATCTTTGTCCGAGTCTCCCCTGACAGCGCACAGGAACACAAGCAGTCCACGCCTGATTTCTCCTACAATCTTTCCGCGAACTTCTACGCGGGCCCCCGCGACCCTTTGAAGCAGTGCTTTCATAGGGACAATTCATAGCACGTTCGAAACAGCGCTGTCAATTTAATTCCTTTGAATTTGCTTGCATTCCCGGGCCGCGGAGCTTAAAATTCACGATCCGGAACGCAGATGAAAATGAACATGAACCCGGCTGACGAAAAAATCCAGAAGGCAGACTTCAAAGGACTTACGCCCGCGGAGATAGAGCGCTTCTGTGCAGAGGAACTGGCGCAGAAAACCGGAGGGGGACTGCGCGTGGCCTCGTTGATGTTTCGGCGCTGGGTCGAGGACTTCGACGCAATGACCGGCCTCAACAGGCCCTTCCGCGAGGTTCTCAAAAAAAGGTGCACGCTTTCCACACTCGGCGTAGAGCGGTGTACGACGGCAGACGACGGGACGATGAAGATTCTCTATCGGCTTGATGACGGGAACACCGTGGAAGGGGTGTTGATCCCGGGTCCCGGCAGGCTCACGCTCTGCGTGTCGACGCAGGTGGGTTGCGCCTCGGGCTGCGGGTTCTGCCGTACCGGTTCGACCGGCTTCGTGCGGAACCTTTCTCCTGCGGAGATCGTCAACCAGGTCTTTGCCGCCAGAAAGATCACGTGGGATCCGGTGACGAACATAGTGCTCATGGGCACCGGAGAGCCGCTCAGCAACTACGAAGCGGTGAAGACCTTCGTCGAGACCGCTACGGACCGGAACGGGATGGGGTTCTCGCCGAGAAAGGTCACGCTCTCCACCTGCGGCCTTGCGCCGATGATTGAACGAATGGCAGAAGAGATAAATGCGAGCCTCGCCGTATCGTTGAATGCGGCAACGGATGACGTTCGGGATCGCCTCATGCCGATCAATAAAATATACCCCATAGCGCGGCTGATGGGGGCGCTCCGCTCATATTGCGACAGAACCGGACGCACGGTCACCATTGAATACGTGCTTGTTAAAGGGATAAACGATTCAAACGAGGACGCCCGGAGACTCATGGAGCTTTTAGCCGATCTTCCGTGCATGATCAATATCCTGCTCTTCAATCCCTTCCCCGGAAGCCCTTTCGAGCGTCCCGATCCCGAACGCGCCTCGGTGTTCAGAGACATTCTCGTGAGCAACAATTATGTGGCTGTGGTCAGGAACAGCAGGGGAAAGGACATCAACGCCGCCTGCGGGCAACTGCGGGCGTCTTCTCTTGACCTATCCCGACATCGATCATAACGATCGTCTCTTCCCTTTCGTGCTTGATTCAACAGTAAAACAACGCGCTGTGACTCACACCGTTATCCCGGTTACTTCAGCGGCCTCAGTCTCTCCATGATCTCAGCCATATCTTCCGGCGGCGGAGCGGTGAATGTCATGGGGTGGCCGGTTTCAGGATGAAGGAGGGAAAGCGATTCGGCGTGGAGCATCTGGCGTGCAATCACCGTGTCACCGAGCTTGGCGGCTTTTGCTCCGCCGTAGACCCTGTCGCCGAGTACAGGATGGCCTATGTACGCCATGTGCACGCGGATCTGGTGCGTGCGGCCCGTCTTGATCTCCACCTCGACGAGCGATGCGTTCTTGAACCGCTCCTTCACCTTGAACAGAGTAACGGCCTCACGCGCCTTGTGCGTATGGACGCTGATCTTTTTCCGCTCTTTCACGTGCCTGCCGAGGGCGGCCTCGATCGTGCCCGAGCCTTTGCGGATCACGCCGGTAACAAGCGCAAGGTAGCGCTTCTTTACCGTACGGCTCTTGAACTGGGCCGACAGGGAACGGAGGGCCTCCACGGTCCGCGCCACCACCATTACGCCCGAGGTGTCCTTGTCGAGCCGGTGGACAATGCCGGCCCGCTCCCGTTCGCTGCCCCGGAGACCCGGTCCCGATGACGGCAGGCTCCCGTAATGGTATAGAAGTGCGTTCACGAGCGTTCCCGTGTAATTACCCGGTGCGGGATGGACCACAAGCCCCGGTGGCTTGTTGATCACAATGATCTGGCTGTCTTCATAGACGACGTTGAGCGGAATGGGTTCGGGAAGGACTTCAAAGACTCTTTTTTCGGGCAGTTCGAGAGTGACGCTGTCGCCGAGCTTGACCTTGTAGCCGGGCTTTTCGGCGGTACCGTTCACGAGCGCAAGGCGTTCTTTGATCAGCCCCTGGATCTTCGTGCGTGAAATCAGGGGTTCATAGTGAGCGATGAAAACATCCAGGCGTTTGCCGACGTGATGTTCCGTGACTGTGAGGGTTTTCTGGGGCATGAGAAATCAACCGAAATGATATTGGACAATCTCCCTCAACTCCTCCGTGTCTGAGTGTCTCC